>NZ_JAHKRL010000052.1 GCF_019396405.1 Nonomuraea rhizosphaerae
GCAGCGGGGCCGAGCGCAGCCGGTGCACGATCACGCCGTCCTCCACCCCGGCCATCGCCGGGCCCTGGTCGGACTGGCAGATCACGTGCACCTCGTTACCCCGCGCGGCCAGCCCGGTCGCCAGCCGATGGGTGAACACCGCCGCGCCGTTCACATCAGGCGGATAGGTGTCGCCGGCCACGAGAATCCTGCGAGGGCGCACGAGAGCGGCGAGACCGGGAACGCCGCGCAGCGGCATGGCCATGACAGGTGACTCCAATACGTCAGCGACTCCGATATGTCAGCGACTTCGATATGTCAGCGACTTCGGTACGTCAGCGCGCGGCGCTCTTGATGAGGTCGGCCGTCACCGCGGCCTGCGAGATCATCGCGACGTGCGAGGCGCCGACCTCGTGAACCCGTGACCCGGCCCGCCGCGCCATGAACCGCTGTGCGGCGACAGGAAGCACCTGGTCGTTGCGGGCGACGAGGTAATAGGAGGGAATGGCCTTCCACGCCGGCGCCCCGGACGGCTCCCCGAGCGTGCGCGTGTCAGCGGGCCGCTGACCGGCCTGCATCAGATCGGTGGCCGCCCTCGGCACGTCCTTGGCGAAGACATCGTGGAACACCCCTTTCTTGATGTATCCGTCGACGAGGCCATCACCGTAAGGGCGGAAATCCAGCGCCGCCTCGTCGAGTTTGCTTCCCGGATATTTCGTCTGCAGTTGCAGCAGCGACTCCCCCTCGTCGGGGGCGAATGCGGCCACGTAGACCAGCGCCTTCACGTTCGGATTACCGGTCGCGGCGTTCGTGATGACGATCCCGCCGTAGGAATGCGCGGCGAGAACGATCGGGCCGCTGAGCGTGGCGAGAACGGAGGCCAGGTAGGCGGAGTCGGTGGCCACACTGCGCAGCGGGTTCGCCGGGGCGATCACCGGATAGTTCTCGCGGATGAGCCTGGCGCTGACGTCGTTCCAGCCGGAGGAGTCGGCGAACGCGCCGTGCACGAGCACCACGGTGGGTTTGGGCCTGGCGCCCGGCCGGGGCTGGGCCCGCGCCTCGGACGTTCCCAGCAGGGCGCCGGTCGCGACAGCGGCGGATCCGGCCAGCACCGCTCGGCGGGTCGTGGTCATGGTGGGGTCCTTTCGATGTGTTCAACCGGCACCTCAATTGCGGGTCACAGTAGATCCCGGACAGTGGACGATTGCTGAGTCGATCAATTCAGTCTTTGAGAAGTACGCCGGCCTAACCTGCGGGCATGAACACAAGAAAGAGCGAGACCGCCCGGAAATGGGGCCTGCGCATTCATCTGTTCTTTTATGTCCTGTCCAATGTGGCCCAGGTCGTGGTGTGGTCCCTCTACGACTCGGGAAACCACTTCTGGCCGGTGTGGTCGATAGTCTTCTGGGGCATCGGCCTGGCTTTTCACTTCTGGAGCGTTTACTCGCCGCCCCGGCCGAATACCGAGCACTGAGCCACGTCGTTCTTCCGGGCGACCCCATCACGGCCAGCGCGGGCGCGTCACATCCCGGCATTCCGGCCACGTGACGTCGTACACCCCCACAACCTTGATTGACAGCACTTTCTACGACCAATCGCGCGCCCGTATACTCGGTGCACGCTGCGGTCCGAAACGGGTCGCAAGCGGACCAATCTGTCATGTCCATCCGGGAGTCGACGTGACCGGGCCCGCTCATCCCGTCCGGCCCGACGGCGCCGGTTCACTGCGCCTACAGGTCCTCGGTCCGTTGCGGCTGTGGCGCGACGGCGCCGAACTGGACGTCGGCCCACGTCAGCAGGGGCAGCTGCTGGCCCTGCTCCTGGCACGCGTGGGCCACCCGGTCAGCACGAGGGAACTGATCGACCTGATCTGGGCCGACGACGCCCCCGCCAGCGCGCTCAACCTCATCCAGAAGTACGTCGGCGCACTGCGGCGGGTGCTCGAACCCGCGCTCCCCGCCCGGACAGCCGGTAAATACCTGCATCGCCGCGGCAACGCGTACGTGTTCAGCGCCGGCCCCGGCACGCTGGACCTCCTCACGTTCCGGGAGCTCCTCGAAGCCGCCCGGGCCGCCCTCGCCCATCAGGCGCACGACGTAGCGCTTGGCGTGGCTCGCGACGTGGCGCTCGATCACTATGTCGACGCGCTCGGCCTCTGGCGTGGACCCGCGGGGGACGGTTTGTCCTACGGACCGACCGCGATGCCGATCCTGGCCGCCCTCGACGACGAGTTCTACGCCGCCTGCGCGACGGCGGCCGAACTGGCCGTGTCGTCACGCCGACCGGAGCGGGTGATCCCGCCGTTGCAGTTGGCGGCGTCGATGGCGCCGTTCCACGAACCCGTACATTCCGCTCTCATCACCGCGCTGGGCGCCGCCGGACGGCAGGCGGAGGCGCTGTCAGCGTTCCACGCGGTCCGTGACCGCCTCGCCGAGGAGCTCGGCATCGACCCCGGCCCGGCGCTGCAGGCCGCGCACCTGCGCGTGCTGACGCAGACTCCGGCAACGCCGCTGGTCACGGGCATGGAGAGCGGGGATGATCGCGTACCGGCGAGACATGCTGCCGGTCCGGTCGGCCAGGGTCTGGTCGGTCGAGGTGAGGAACTAAGCGCGCTGCGCCAAGCCATCGAGGCGGCGCTCACCGGCCGTACCGGGCTCGCCGTCGTCGAAGGCGAACCGGGCTCGGGCAAGACGCGCCTCCTGGAAGAGGCCGCCGACACCGCGGACCGGCATGGCGCGCTCGTCGTCTGGGCCTCCTGTCTGGAAGGCGATGGAACGCCCTCGATGTGGCCGTGGGAGCAGGCGCTCACCATCGTCCTCGACCGCCTGCCCGGGACGGCGCGCGAGAAGTGGCTGGCCAGCGAACTCGGCCGCCTCCTCGAACCCCGGGACGACGACACCGCGCCGCCGCTCTCCGGCGGTCGCGCCCAGTTCCGCCTGTTCGAGCAGGTCGTCACCTTCATCGGCCAGGCCTCGGCGGAACGGCCGACGCTGCTCGTCATGGACGACCTGCAATGGATCGACGCCACCTCGCTCCAGCTGTTCAACCATCTGGCGGGCCGGCTCCCCGCCGGCACCGCGATCGTCGGCGCCCTTCGCGACCGCGCGCCCACCCCCGGCCCCGACCTGTCGCGGGTCCTGGCCGCCGCCAGCCGGCTGCCCAACCACCGCAGGATCCACCTCGGCCCGCTCAGCCTGACCGACGTGACCGAACTCATCCGCCGCGAGACCGGCCATGAACCTGGCGCGAACATCGCCCGCAACATCCACGTCCGTACCTCCGGCAACCCCTTCTACGTCCGTGAGCTGTCACGCCTCCTCAGCGACCGCGGCGGACTTGGCGACCGCGGCGGACTCGGCGACCGCGAGGGGCCCGGCGACCGAGGCGCGCTCGGCGACAGCAGGGGTGATGGTGACGGTGATGGTGACGCGTCGGCCTCGGCCGGGGTGCCGTCCACCGTGCGAGACGTCGTCCGCGACCGGATGGCCGGCCTCGACGACAGCACCCGCGACCTGCTCCGGCTCGCCGCCCTGATCGGCCGCGACGTCGACCTCGGCCTGCTCGCCCGCGCCGCTGACATCGACGTCGCGAACTGCCTCGAACACCTCGAACCGCTGCGCGCGCTCGGCCTGCTCGAAACAGGGCCGCAGGACCCGTTCTCGTGGCGCTTCGCACACGACCTCGTTCGCGAATCGGTCACCGAGACAACGGAGCAGCTACGGGCCATCCGGCTGCACCTGCGCGTCGCGGACGCGCTCGAAGGGAGCCGGACGGACGACGAGTCGATCACCGAATGCCTCGCCTTCCACCTGTGCGCCGCCGGCCCCCTCGCCGACCCGGTCCGTACCGTGGAGGCGCTCAAGCGCGCCGGCCGCCGTGCGACGACCAAGCTCGCGTTCGCCGCCGCCGATCGGCACCTGCAAACGGGCGCCCAGATCGCGCGGAACGCCGGGCTCCCCGAGCTCGAACTCTCCGCCCTCTCGCTGCTCGCCATCGCCCCGCGCCGGCAGGCGGGGTTCGGCGGCACCACGTTCGACCTGCTGGAACGTGCCGAACAGCTGGCCCGCCAGCTCGGCCGCGAGGTCGAGGCGGCCGGCCTCCTCTTCGCCCGCCTGTTCGGGGCCTACACCTTCCTGGAGTGGGACCGCGTGCGCCTGGTCCGCCGACTGTACGAGCAGGGGGAAGCGTCCTCCGATCCGGTCGTCCGCGTGTACGGCCGGCAAGCCTGGGGCCTGCACCAGTGGGACATCGGCGAGATCGACGCGGCGTACCGATGCTTCAGCGAGAACAACCCCGCCCTGCTCGAAGGGGTCGTCTCCGCGCACAGCGAGACCCCGATCCGGCGTGACGTCTCGGGCGAGTGGCCCGGCTGGCACGCCGTCGTGACGGCACTGCACGGCGATGTCGAGACGGCGGAAACCATCATCGACAAGTGGAACGGCCCCGACGACTCGTACGCGGTCGCGACCTGGGCCTACTACACCACGATCATCGCTTCGATGGCCGGTGACCCCGGCTGGGTGCTGCGCACGATCGACCGGTGGATGACCGCGGGCACCGGCCGCGCCGCCGTCCAGCAGGAGCACTACATCCGGCTGAACTGGTACTGGGCCCGCGCCCTCACCGGCGACGACCCGGCCGGCATCGCCGCGGAGACGGACCGGATCCTGGCCGAGACCCTGGTCGACCCGCCGCGGTGGGGCGTCGCGTACCACCACGCGTTGAGCGCCGAAATGTGGCTGGCCGCCGACATGCCGGACAAGGCGGGCGCCGCCCTCGACCGAGCGGCCCAGGCCCTCGACGCCTACGGCCAGCGCTACGCCGAAGGACTCGTCCTGCTGCTGCGGGCGCGCCTGCTCCACGCCCGCGGCGAACCGGCCGACGTCGTACGAGCCGCCGCCGAGGAGGCCCGCGACCGGTCCGCCGAACGCGGTTCCCACCTCTTCGCCCGCCGCGCCGAGAAGCTGCTCACCTAACTCTGACCGACTGCCCGGCACCTCGGTGCGTCGTCAGATCATGACGTCAGGCTTGTACGAGCTCGACGCCGGATCAGCCACCCGAACCCGGTCGCCGTGAAGAACATGACAATTCCGTACACCGCGCCCGGAATGGCGATCTCAGCGCTGTTCAACAGCGTCGGACTCAGCGCGACCGTGATGGCGAGCGCGGTGTTGTGAATGCCGATCTCAAACCCCGCCGCAGTGGCCGCACGATGCTCAACGCCAGCCAGACGCGGCACGCCGTACCCGATCACCAGGCTCACGACATTGAAGACCAAGGCGGCCAGCCCAACCGAGACAAAATAACCGACAAGGTTCTCCCGCTCCGAATACAGCACGGCATAGATCACCCCGACCAGCACCACAACCGACACTACCCGAACGGGAAGGTTGAGCCGCCGCGCCACCTCCGGCGCCCGCCCACGCACCAGCATCCCGGCCGCGACCGGCACGATCACCATCACGAAGACCTGCATCACCTTGTCGAACTGCAGCCCAATGGCAGCCCCGCCGGACAGGAAGAACCCTGCCGAAAGGTTCACCACGATCGGCAAGGTGACCACGGCCAGCACCGAGTTGATCGCCGTGAGCGTGACGTTCAACGCGACGTTCCCGCCGAACAGGTGGCTGAACAGGTTGGCCGTAGGCCCCCCAGGCGACGCCGCCACCAGCAGCAACCCGACCGCCAACTCCGCCGGAAGCCGGAAGGCGAGCACCAGGGCGAAGCAGACCACGGGCAGCAGCATGATCTGGCACAGCAGCGCGACCACGGCCGCCTTCGGGTACTGGCCCACTCGCCGGAAGTCGTCCAGGGTCAGGCTGAGACCGAGGCCGAACATGACGATGCCGATGGCGAAGGGCAAACTGGCCAAGATCAATGCGGAGCCCATGGCGGACATTCTCGGGCATACCCACAGGTTCTGGTAGGTCGCCGTGCTCCAGCCGAGGGCCGCGAACGTCCCCCACAACCCCACCGGCCAGAATCTCTCTTAAGGGACCCGCCTCAGGTGAGGGGAGCACGAAGGAGACATATGGACGACAGTGTGTCGATGGCTCAGCTTGTCCATCGTCTGGAAGGGGTGGTACGCGAACTGCGAGGCATCCCTGTCGACGTCGAGCGAGTCGATGACGATGCGCTCGTCCGGCAGCACATCGCGCAGGTCGTCCCCGCGGCCGGCGAGCTGCGCGCGCTGCATCCTTTGGGCGCGGTGGAGAAGGGCTCCGAGGAGCACAGAAGCAGGCGTAACGTGCTCGACGCCCTGGAACGCGGCATGACGATGCGCACGGTCGTCCACGCGAACGTGATGGACGACTCACGCAAGGCAGCCCGGATCAGGCAGCTACATGCCGCTGGCGACCTGCATCGAGTCGTCGACGAGCCGATCCAGCAACTGCTCATCTTCGATCGCGCGGTCGCGTTCCTTCGGATGACCCCCTTCGCCTACGCTCCCGGCACCCTGGTGATCAGACAGCAGAGCGTCCTCACCGCCCTCATCGACCTGTTTGAGCGGACCTGGGCCAACGCCAGGGACGTCGACGAGCCGACGCACACGCTGAGCGCACGCGAACGCGAGGTGCTCGCCCTGATCGCGCAAGGGCGCTCCAACGGCGCCGTCGCGAGCGCCCTGTCGATCACGGAGGCAGCCGTCGGGAAGCATGTGGCCAGCGTGTTCGCCAAGCTCGAACTGCCCGAGAACCCGGACGACAACCGACGAGTGCTGGCGGTGCTCGCCTACCTGCGCGGCACGGCGAGATAATGCCACTACTTGCGCGGCGCGGCGAGGTAATGCCACTGCCTGCGCGGCACGGCGAGGTAGTGCCACACCGACCACGTTCTCGCCCCAGCCCCCACGCGGACGGAAGCCGGCCCGGACTTCAATGACCTCATGCAACGAATGAACGGATTGCTGATCGGCGCCATCTTCGGTGCGGTCTTCGTCGTCGTGAACGCCCAGAGCCCGCTCAACACCATCACCGCCAGCATTCTGCGAGCAGCTGCCTGCGTGGCGGCCGCAAGCGTCATCGCCATGTGGTTCACCATCGCCCGGAGGGAGCGCTCCACCGGAGAACGACAGCGGAACATGTTCAGCCGCGGCTACCTGATCATCGTCGCCGCCGAGGCGATCCTGCTCTTCGGCGGCCTTCGGTTGCTGGCCGCCTGGGAAGTCCCCGAGCAGGCCAACGTAGCCTGGGTGGCGTTGGTGGTAGGCATGCACTTCATCGCACTGGCGCCGATCTGGAAAGACTGGAGAATCGCCGCGCCCGGCGCGGCTCTCACCTTGCTCGGCGCGGCCGGTCTCGCCATGGCACCGACGACCGCCCTCGTGTGGGTGCCGTTCGTCAGCGGCGTCCTGTCCGGAGTGGTGCTGCTGGCAGGCTCCGTCGGTTTCGGCTGGCGCGCCGTAACAACTAGGCACCCGATGCGGATGGGTGGACATCTGTAAGTCAGGACCTGCACCACCCCTGACCGGCCCTTTTCCTGTGCCGGACGCCTCGCCCGGATCAGCACACAATCCGCGAAATCGGCAGCGTAGCCACCCGTAGACCGTGGACAGCCGGACACAACGTAAGAGGCCCGTCACCGCGTTTCCGCTGGTGAC
>NZ_JAHKRL010000502.1 GCF_019396405.1 Nonomuraea rhizosphaerae
GGACGGCGCTGCTCTGGGCCGCGGCCAACGGGCACGCCGAGACGGCCGAGCGGCTGATCGAGGCGGGGGCCGACGTCGACGTCACCAACGACGACGGCGACACCCCGCTCACGCTGGCGGCCAGACGCGGCGGGCTGGGCGTCGTACGGCTGCTGCTGGACAACGGGGCCGACGCCCAGAAGTACGACGGCGACGGCGACGGCCCACTGGAGATCGCGATCGACTGGGTCGGCGTGCACCTGGAGAGCGCGCTGCTCGACCAGATCGGCCAGGAGGGCTGGGAGTACGTCGTGGCCCGGCAGTTCGCCAAGGACGGCACCGAGCTGGTCACCGTGGCCGGGCGCTCCCCCGACGGCGAGCAGACCGAGCAGGTGCAGGCCCAGCGCGGCCACGCCGCCGTGGCGACCCTGCTGGAGGACGCCACGGGCGTCTACACGCCCGCCGAACAGCTCGTGGCCAGGGCGCTGGCCCACCGCGACACCGACGAGGACGCCGAGACCTGGTGGGTCGTCGCCGACTCGCTGGGCAAGCGGGCCGACGAGGAGACCTACGAGGTGCTGGCCCGGCTGTGCGTGAGCGAGGACGCCAGGGAGCGGGAGTTCGGGGTCGACGCGATCGCCCAGTTCGGGTTCGCGGACGACGAGAAGCCCTACCTGGAGCGCACGCTGCCGCTGCTGCAGAAGATGGCCACCACCGAGGGCAACCCCCAGGTGCTCCGCTCGGTGCTGGCGGCGCTCGGCCACCAGGGCGACCCGCGCGCGTTGCCGCAGGTGCTCGACATCATCGGCCGCCCCGGCCACCGGCGGACGATGACGGACGCGATCGCCCTGGCCGACGTGCTGCCGCCGGACCACCAGGACGGCCTGGAGATCCTGATCGGCATGACCCGCGACGACGAGACCGAGGTCCGCGACTGGGCCACGGCCGGGCTGGCGGCGCTCAAGGCCGACACGCCGGTGATCCGCGAGGCGCTGGCCGACCGGCTCGACGACGCCGACCTGCGTACGGTGGCCGAGGCCACGCGCGGGCTGGCCGACCGCGGCGACCCGCGGGCCGAGCAGGGCACCAAGCGCGTGCTGGCGGACAGCGACGACGAGTACGCGAGGGAGCTGGTGACCCGCACGGCCGACTGAGAAGCACTCGAACGGCAGGGCTCATGCGAGGCAGCGAGGGGTTTCCCGGGTCCTCGGCGGGCCGTTACGGGCCGGAGAGGGCGGGGGCGGTGGTGAGGACGTCCCGGGCCAGGCCCAGGTCGCCCTTGAGGTCGGCCGGGAACGACTCGGGGTCCCCCCGTCCGCCCAGCAGGAAGCAGAAGCCCACCACGTCCGCCTCGATGCACGCGTCCGGATCGCCGGCGCCGCCGGGGTCGTCGCTGACGCCGAGCGGGAGGGTCCAGTCGCCGCCGCCCGGCCCCGTGAGGGTGAGGCGGAGCGTGCGGCCGCTGCCGTCCAGGCCGGACAGCAGCATCGTCCACGGCAGCAGCCGCGCGCACAGGTCGGCCGTCGGGTGGATGTGCTCGGGGATCGGGTGCGGCAGTTTGAGGTCGGCGGTGCGGGCGGCGTCGTCGGCGTGGATCCACGTCTCCAGGCCCCTGGCCAGGACGTGGTCGCGGACCGGCGCGTCGAGGCCGTCCATGCCGGCGAGGGTGGTGGAGTCGAGGTCGGTCAGGTGGCGGCAGAGGGCGTCGGCCTGGGCCCGCCAGTCGCGGCGGGTCTGTTCGGGGTCGCGGGCCCGTTCGTGGTTCTGGACGTCGGCGGTGCGGCCGAGCGAGTCGGTGGCGCCGATGGGCGGGCCGAGCACGGGGGCGCCGACCGAGGCGGCGAGCAGGCCGTCCTTGGCGGCGAGGTGCGCGACGAGCTCCTGGAGCGTCCAACCCTCGACGATGATCCGCGACCAGTCGTCGTCCGCGGCGGAGGCCAGCAGCGCGTCCATCGCGGCGACCCGGCTCGCGTACGGCTCCGCCCAGGCCGCGGTGGGCGCGGCGGGCCTGCGGCGCGCCCTGGCTCCGGCCAGCAGCTGGGGCCGCAGGGAGCGTTCCGGCACCGCCGGTTCCTCCATCAGCGCGTCCAGGTAGAGACGCTCGACGGGCTCCATCACACCTCTTCCTCTGCCAGCGCGTCGGCCAGCCGGCGCAGTGCCAGCCGGATCCGCGACTTGGCCGTGCCTTCGGGCACTCCCAGTTCCTCACCCACTTGGCGGTAGGTCCTGCCACCGTAGTAGGCAAGTTCGACCGCCTCGCGCAGGCCCTCGGGCAGCGCCGTCACCGCCTGCCGCACCCGTTTGGCCTCGTCGGCCGCGAGCACGGTGTCCTCCAGCCTGGCCGGTTCCGGCTCGTACAGCCGGGGGCCGAGCGCGGAGACGCGCCTGCGCTCCTCGGCGCGCACGTGGTCGACCGCGCGGCGGTGCGCGATCGTGGCCAGCCATGCGCGCAGCGTGCCGCGGTCCGGGTCGTAGGCCAGCGGCCGTTCCCAGAAGACCAGGAACACCTCCTGCGTGATGTCCTCGGCGATCACACGGTCCCTGGTGACCCGCAGGGAAAGACCGAAGATCAGCGAGGAGAGCCGATCGTAGACCTCCCCTAACGCGGCCTCGTCGCCGCCGACCACCCGCTGATGAAGCAGGCGGTCGTCGTACGGTGCCTCCACTGGCACCACACTCCCGTGATCCGGACCTAGGCGGCGGGTGCGCCGCGACCCGAGCATGTCACTATTCGCCGGAAAAGTGCATACGGATGACCGAGCCACGGAACTTTGTGCGGGCGCGATAGGGTCGGTACCTCACGACCATTACGGCGCCCCTTTGGGTGACCACTTGAAGGGCCGCTGCGAGGGTCGTTGAAAAAGGTCGCTGAGCTGGGCAGGATCGCAGAGCGCGAGCATCGCCGGCCCACGGCACGACCACGCCGGCGGAGCACGCCGGCGGAGCACCACCGCACCAGCACGACCGCAAAGCACCACCGCACCAGCACGATCACGTTCGCAGCGCACGTCCATAGAGGGAGCATCCGTATGGCCACCACTCGCACCGCCACCACGCAGTGGAAGGGCGCCCTGCTCGACGGCTCGGGCACGGTGTCGCTCGACACGTCGGGCGTCGGCACGTTCGAGGTCTCCTGGCCGTCCAGGGCCGAGTCCGCCAACGGCAAGACCTCGCCCGAGGAACTCATCGCGGCCGCCCACTCCTCCTGCTTCTCGATGGCTCTCTCGCACGGCCTCGCGGGCGCGGGCACGCCGCCCGAGTCGCTGCAGACCAGCGCCGACGTGACGTTCCAGCCGGGTGAGGGCATCACCGGCATCGTGCTCACGGTGAAGGGCCACGTGCCCGGGATCTCGGCCGAGCAGTTCCAGGAGGCTGCCGAGACCGCGAAGGCGAACTGCCCGGTGAGCAAGGCGTTGGCGGGCACCACGATCAGCCTCAACGCCGAACTGCTCTAGCGAGTCAGCGTTCGCGTGCGACAATTGGGTCACATGCGCGAGGTCTGGCCGGGCGAGCCCTATCCACTTGGCGGCACCTGGGACGGTGTTGGCACCAGTTTTTCGGTGTTCTCCGAGGTCGCCGAGCGGGTCGAGCTATGCCTTTTCCAGGATGACGGGTCCGAGGAGCGGGTCGAGCTGCCCGAGGTCGACGGTTTCGTCTGGCACGGGTACCTGCCGGGGATCGCGCCCGGGCAGCGTTACGGCTACCGGGTGCACGGGCCGTACGAGCCGTCGCGCGGCGAGCGGTGCAACCCGGCCAAGCTGCTCCTCGACCCGTACGCCAAGGCCATCGACGGCGAGCTGACGTGGAACGAGTCGCTGTTCCCGTACCACTTCACCGACCCGTCGCGGCCGAACACCGACGACAGCGCCCCCTACATGCCGAAGAACGTGGTGGTCAACCCGTTCTTCGAGTGGGGGAACGACCGGCCGCCGCGCACCCCGTACCACGAGACCGTGATCTACGAGGCGCACGTGCGCGGGCTCACCATGCGGCATCCGGCGCTGCCCGAGGACCTGCGCGGCACGTACGCGGGCGTCGGGCACCCGGCGATCATCGAGCACCTGCTCTCGCTCGGGGTGACGGCGGTCGAGCTGATGCCGGTGCACGCGTACATGCCCGAGCACTTCCTGGTGGCGCGCGGCCTGACCAACTACTGGGGTTACAACACCATGGCCTTCCTGGCCCCCCACGGCCGCTACAGCAGCTCGGGCACGCGGGGCCAGCAGGTGCTGGAGTTCAAGGCGATGGTGCGGGCGCTGCACGAGGCGGGCATCGAGGTCATTCTCGACGTGGTCTACAACCACACCGCCGAGGGCGATCACATGGGGCCCACGCTGGGCTTCAGGGGGATCGACAACGGGGCCTACTACCGGCTGCACGACGGTGACCGGCGCTACTACCTCGACTACACCGGCTGCGGCAACTCGCTGAACGTCCGCTCGCCGCACGCGCTCCAGCTGATCATGGACTCGTTGCGGTACTGGGTGCTGGAGATGCACGTCGACGGGTTCCGGTTCGACCTGGCGGCGGCGCTGGCCCGGGAGCTGCACGACGTGGACCGGCTGAGCGCGTTCTTCGACCTGATCCAGCAGGATCCGGTGATCTCGCAGGTGAAGCTGATCGCGGAGCCGTGGGACGTCGGCCCCGGCGGCTACCAGGTCGGGAATTTCCCGCCTTTGTGGACGGAGTGGAACGGTAAATACCGCGACATAGTGCGGGATTTCTGGCGGGGCACCCATTCGGCGCTCCCCGAGTTCGCCTCCCGCCTGACCGGCTCCGCCGACCTCTACGCCTCCTCCGGCCGCCGGCCCGTCGCCTCCATCAACTTCGTGACCTGCCACGACGGCTTCACCCTCACCGACCTGGTCTCGTACGACCGCAAGCACAACGAGGACAACGGCGAGAACAACCGCGACGGCACCGACGACAACCGCTCCTGGAACTGCGGCGTCGAGGGACCGGTCGAGGACCCCGAGATCGTCCGGCTGCGCCAGCGGCAGCGGCGCAACTTCCTGGCCACGCTGTTCCTGTCGCAGGGCGTGCCGATGCTGTCCCACGGCGACGAGCTGGGGCGCACGCAGCGGGGCAACAACAACGCCTACTGCCAGGACAACGAGCTGGCCTGGATCGACTGGTCGCAGCTGCACACCGAGTCCGACCTGCTGGACTTCGTACGGAAGCTGTCGCAGTTGCGGCGCGAGCACCCGGTGTTCCAGCGGCGGCGCTTCTTCCACGGACGCCACCCCGACTCCGGGCGGCGCGACCTGGTGTGGCTGACGCCGGGCGGGACGGAGATGACCGCCGGCGACTGGCACATCGGGTACGCGAAGTCGCTGACGGTGTATCTCAACGGCGAGGCGATCACCGAGCCGGGGCCGCGCGGGGAGAAGATCGAGGACGACTCGTTCCTGTTGCTGATCAACGCCCACCATGAGGACATGACGTTCACGCTGCCGGGGGCGGAGTTCGGGGATCACTGGCTGCCGATCGTCAACACCGACGACAAGGGCGTCTGCGACGGGGAGTATCCCTTCTCCGCCACCGTGACAGTGACCGCGCGCAGTCTCCAGGTGCTGCATCGGCCACTGTAAGCGCGGGTACTGCATTCTCTGCGGGTCCTGTGTTCCTTGCGGGTCTTGTGTTCCCTGCGGGGGCCTCTGTTCTTTGCGGGTCCTCTGTTCTCTGCGGGGCCTTGCTTTTTCTTTTACGGCAGGCATGGGCCGGCCCCACTCCCGGTGCGGGGCTGGGGTCTGTCCAGGGAGACGCTCCTCCGGTGATGCGGGGCCGGGCGCCGTCACGAGACGGTGAGACCACGGCCGTCCTCCCGCTGAGGCGTGGCGGGCCGGCGAGGCCGGTTATTGGAGGCGGGCGACGCTTGCAGTCAGCAGGACCAGGACGAACGTCGTCACCCCTGCCAAACCGTGCAGGAGGACCGCCACGAGGGGCAGGCGGTTCTCGGTGCCGCGGGCGTGCCTGCCCGCCCCCAGCCAGCGGGTGAACATCGTGAAGCCGAGCAGCGTCGCCGCGCCCAGCACCGCGCATGCCGTCCACGCCCACGCCCGGCCGCCCGTGAGCAGGAACGTCACCCAGCTGGCCAGTGCGGACACCGCCAGCACAGGGTGCGAGAACATCAGCGTGACCGGGAAGCGGGTCACCTTGGTCGCCTGCCGCAGGCCGCCGCGGAGCCACAGGTACAGCAGATAGACCCCCACAAGCGCGGTGAACAGCCATGTCACAGCGGTGACCAGCCCCACTGGGCCTCCCTTGAGCACCCGAAACCGTTGTGCGCCGTGCTTGCCGCCACGTTATTCACATCACGCTACGTATGTCCCTCGATACGCCAAAGTACTATCCCTCCGGGCAAAGTACCCGGGGACGGATTGATGTCGGAGGCGTGTGCCAAGGTAGAGGGGTGCGTCGCATCCACCCCGACATTCAGGACGATCCGGACATCGAGCAGGCCTATGCCTACCCGGCGGGGCGGCCCTGGCTACGGCTCAACATGGTCGCCAGCGCCGACGGCGCGGCATGGCTGAAGGGGCTGTCCGGAGGGCTGTCCAGTCAGGGTGACCGGCAGATCTTCCGGATGCTGCGCGGGATGGCCGACGTCGTCATGGCGGGCGCGGCGACCGTACGGACGGAGGGGTACGGGGCCGTCAAACCGCGCGAAACGTGGGAGACGCTGCGGGAGGGCAGGCCGGCCGCGCCGCCCATCGCGGTCGTCACCCGCAGGCTCGACCTCGACCTGGGCAGCCCGCTGTTCACCGAGGCCGTCAGCCGGACGATCGTCATCACCTGCGAGGCCGCGCCCGCCGACCGCCGCGCCGACGCCGCCGGGCTCGCCGACGTGATCGTGGCCGGCGGCGACCGGGTGGACATGTCGGTGGCCGTGAGCGAGCTGCACGAGCGCGGCCTGACGCGGATCCTGTGCGAGGGCGGGCCGCGGCTCAACGGGCAGCTCGCGGCGGCCGACCTGATCGACGAGCTGTGCCTGTCGGTCAGCCCGCTGCTGGTGGGCGGCGGGGCGGCGCGCATTCTCAACGGCGAGGCGTCGCAGGTGGAGCTGCAGCTCAGCCAGGTGCTGGAGGAGGAGGGGGTCCTCTTCTGCAAGTACACGAGGGAGTCGAAGTCATGACCGATCCAACCGTTCCCGAGCCCGTCCCCCCGGTCGTGGACGAGGAGCCGCCTCCGGTCCCCAACCTGGTGGTGCGGCCGCCGGTGCCGCCCATGCTGGCCAAACCGATCAAGAAGATGCCCAGCCAGGACGGCACGCTTTTTTATGAGCCGAAGTGGGACGGGTTCCGGTGCATCGTGTTCCGCGACGGGGACGAGGTGTATCTGGGCAGCCGCAACGAGCGGCCGTTCACGCGCTACTTCCCGGAGCTGGTCGAGGCGGTGCGCGCCGAGCTGCCGGACAAGTGCGTGGTCGATGGCGAGATCGTGCTGCCGATGGGCTCGCAGCTCGACTTCGACGCGCTCCAGCAGCGCATCCATCCGGCCAAGTCGCGGGTGACGCTGCTGTCGGAGCGCACTCCCGCCTCGTTCGTGGCCTTCGACCTGCTGGCGGTGGGCGAGGAGTCGCTGATGGAGGCGCCGTTCAGCGAGCGGCGGGCGCGACTGGAGGGGATTTTTCCGGAAAAAGGACAATCCATCCGGCTGACTCCGGTCACGAAGGACGAGGAGCAGGCCGCCGAGTGGTTCCAGACGTTCGAGGGCGCGGGGCTCGACGGCATCATCGTCAAACCCGGCGACCAGCCGTACATCCCCGACAAGCGCACCATGTTCAAGGTCAAGCACGAGCGGACCGCCGACGTGGTGATCGCCGGTTACCGTGAGCACAAGACCGGGCCGATCGTCGGCTCCATCCTGCTCGGCCTGTACGGCGACGACGGCAGGCTGCACCACGTCGGGGTGGCGGCCTCGTTCCCGATGGCGCGCCGGGCCGAGCTGGTCGAGGAGCTCAAGCCGTACCTCGCCGACCTGTCGGAGCACCCGTGGGGTCACTGGGCCGAGCAGGCCGCCGCCAACGTCGGCCAGCCCGCCGCCGGTCCCGCGACGGGCGGGCAGCGGGTGCCCGGCGCGGTGTCGCGCTGGAACGCCAAGAAGGACCTGTCGTTCATCCCGCTCCGGCCGGAGCTGGTGATCGAGGTGGCCTATGACCAGATGGAGGGGGATCGGTTCCGGCACACGGCGCAGTGGCGGCGGTGGCGGCCGGACCGTACGCCCGGTTCGTGCACTTATGAGCAGTTGGAGCGGCCGGTCTCGTACGACCTCGACAACATCCTTGCCCGATAGCCCCAAAACCCGTTATATCTCGACATATGAGCACCGGTGATGAGTTGAAGGCCGCGGTGAGCGCCCGTCGCGACCTCGGCCCCGATTTCGAGGACGCGATCGTCGAGTCGTTCCTCGACAAGATGGGCCAGGAGGTCGACCGGCGGGTCGACGAGCGCCTGGCCGCCACGAACCCGAAGGCGGCGGCCAGGAGCCAGAAGGCGAGCGAGGGGCAGCGGCTGGCGCTGGCGATCGTGTCGCTCGCCCTGGGCACCGTGGTGACGCTGGCGGTGATCCTCTGGGCGGAGGAGATGTGGGTGATCGCGCCGGTGTGGTTCGCGATCATTGTGGTCAACGCGATCTTCGGAGCCTCGAACCGCTGATCGGTCTCTCGACGCGACCGGGTTGAGCCGGGCGGTCAGCGCAGGGTGGCCAGCGTGTCGAGGGGGTTGTCCAGGAGGTTGGCGAAGGCCAGCTCGGCGGCCCCCGCGAGCGTGGTGTCGTCGCCGAGCGCCGTCACGGCCAGCCGGACCCGTTCGCGCGACACCGGCAGGACGTGCGCGTCGATCCGGGCGCGGACGCGTGGCGCGACCCCCGGGTAGAGGTCGCGGAGCATCCCGCCGAAGACCACGAGCGCCGGGTTGAACAGGTTGATGAGGTTGACGACGCCGACGCCGAGCCAGTCGCCGACCCGGTCGAGGGCGTGGCGGGCGCGGGCGTCGCCGGCCCCGGCGAGGGGGACGACGGGTCGGGTGGCGGTGCGGCCGACCAGCTCGCCGG
>NZ_JAHKRL010000503.1 GCF_019396405.1 Nonomuraea rhizosphaerae
GGGGGCCCACTCGGCGCCGCCGCCGACGGCCAGGCCGTTGACGGCGGCGACCACCGGCACCTGTGTCTGGAGGACGGACCTGGTCAGGTCGTGGAAGAGCTCGACCTCGTCGAGCATGGAGTTGCCCATGGCCTGGGCGATGTCCTCGCCGGCGGAGAACGCCCTGCCCGTGCCGGTGACCACGATGCCTCTGGCCAGCTTGCCGTCGCCGTGGGCGCGCACCGCCGCGGCGAGGTCGCGGCGCATGTCGGGGGTGAGGGCGTTCAGTTTCTCGGGCCGTCGCATGGTGATCACTGCCACCTCGTCGCGTACGGTCACGTCGATCATGTGGTCTCCAGGGGAAGGTTCAGCACGAGGGCGGTGGTCGTGGTCACGGCGATGTCTCTCGGGGGATGGGGATGGCTCCGGCGCGCTGGTCGCGTACGGGCTGGAGCAGGTAGCGCTTCTCGATGCGGGCGGACGGCGTCAGCGAGAACCCGTCCACGAACTCCACGTACGCCGGGATCTTGAACCGCGCCAGCCGCGTGCGGGCGTGCTCGATCACGCTCATGGCGGTCTCGCGGTCGGCGGCGTGGCCGGGCCGGAGCTGGATGAACGCCTTCGGCAGCTCGCCGAACAGCTCGTCGGGGATGGGCACCAGGGCGACGGCCAGGACGGCGGGGTGCCGGCCGAGGACGTTCTCGACCTCGGCGCAGGAGATGTTCTCGCCGCCGCGCCGGACCATGTCCTTCAGCCGGCCGGCGTGGTGGATGTAGCCGGCGGCGTCGCGGAAGCCGAGGTCGCCGGTGTGGTACCAGCCGTCGCGGAACGCCTGGGCGGTGGCCTCGGGGTGGTTCCAGTAACCGTTCATCATCGGCTCGCCGCGCACCAGGATCTCGCCGTCGCCGGCGATCGTGACCTCCTTGCCCGGCGGGGGCAGGCCCATGGCGCCGGTGCCGACGGTGTCGGTGGCCTCGGGGGCGGCGAGGAGGTCGGGGCCGCTCTCGGTCGAGCCGTACAGCTCGCGCCACGGCGCGCCCCAGCGTTCCTCGAACACCGCGTGCAGGTCGGGCGCGATGCCCGAGCAGAGGACCAGCCGCATCCTGTTGCTCCGGTCGAGCGGGCTCGGCGGTTGTTTGTGCAGCAGCAGGGGCATGGTGCCCAGCACGTACGTGAGCGTCGCGCCGTGCTCGCGTACGGCGGGCCAGAAGCCGGAGGCCGAGAAGCGCGGCAGGACCACCAGCGGGACGCCGCCGACCAGGCAGAACAGGGTGGCCCATTGGGGGTCCATGTACGAGAACGTCTGGGCGATGAGCATGACGTCGTCCTCGCGGAGGCGTACGAGGTCCGCCATGATCTGGGCGGTTCTGAGCCAGTAGGCGTGGGTGAGCATGCACGCCTTCGGAAAACCGGTAGTCCCCGACGTGTACTGAAAATTCGCGACATCGTCCGCGCTGGGAGAAATGCCGGAGAAAGGGGTGTCGGCCAGAGCGTCCAGGGTCCACACCGGCCCCGGGATGTGCGGCGCGTGCTCGGCCGTGCTGATGGTGGCCACCGCCCCCGAGTCGCCCAGCACGTGCTCCAGGTCCGCGGCCCGGTAGCGCACGTTCACCGGCACCGTGACCGCCCCGGCCTTGAGGATCGCGAACCAGCTCAGCGGCCAGCCGGGGACGTTCTCCATCATGACGGCCACCCGGTCGCCGGGCCGCACTCCTTTGGCCACCAGCGCCCCGGCCAGCAGGTCGCTTCGCGCGTGCGCCTCCGCGAAGCTCAGGGAGGCGCCAGGGGAAGCGGAGGGGAAGCGGAGGAACTCGCGCTCACCGTACGTGCGGGCGGCGTGCGCGATCAGGTCAGGAACGGTACGGGGCGGAGAGGGGAAGGACATCCGGCGGCTCCCATGGATAGATGGGCAGCAGGGACAGATCTGGACGGGTGATCATCGGGACCGGCGCGCGGACCGCCGCCAGCCCGATCGCGACGAACTCCGCGCACACCTGGTCGAGCGAGGAGTCGCCGTCGTGCCGGTACCACTCGCTGGTGCCCGTGCACATGGACATCAGCGCGAGCCGGGTCAGCCGCTGGTCCGCGACGCGGAAGACGCCGCCGGCGACCCCGTCGGCCAGGGTGCGCCGCCACTGGTCCTCGTAGGCGTCGCGCAGCCCGATGATCTCGTCGTACGCGCTGGAGGCCGGGGTGAGCGAGCGCAGCTCCCCGTCCATCACCCGGGTGATCATCGGGTTGAGCGCGTGGATGGCGGTCAGTGAGCTGATCAGCAGCCCGAGCCGCTCGGCCGGCCCGCTGACCCCGGCGAGCACGCGGACGGTCGAGTCGATCAGGCCGCGGTGCGCCTCCCGCATGAGGTCGGCGAGCAGGGCTTCCTTGCTGGACACGTGGTGGTAGATGCCGGCGTTGGTCATGTTGACGGCCCGGGCCAGGTCCCGGACGCTCGTGGCCGCGTACCCCTGCCGGGCGAACAGCAGCACCGCCGCTGTCCTGATCCGCAGGCTCGCGTCGGCGTCGCGATCGGTGAGATAAGTCTCCAGCATGGCCACCTACCGAACGTTCGGTTGCGCACTCACAATAATCACAAACAGCACGAAAGCGCCATAGGTTGACCCTGACACCGTGTGAGGTCCTACACCTGGAGAGGTCATGTTCGGCATCGGAGACTTCGCCAGGCTCGGGCTCGTGTCCGTGCGCATGCTGCGCCACTACGACGCGATCGGGCTGCTGCGACCGGCCCACGTGGACCCGGTCACCGGCTACCGGTCCTACCAGGCCGCGCAACTGTCCAGGCTCAACCGCATCGTCGCGATCAAGGACCTCGGCTTCACCCTGGAGCAGGTCAGGGCGATCCTCGACGACAAGGTGAGCGCGGAGGAGCTGCACGGCATGGTCCGCCTGCGCCGCGCCCAGCTGGAGGCGCAGATCAGCGCCGACCTGGCCAGGCTGCGCGGCGTCGAGGCGAGGCTCCGCTCCATCGAGACGGAGGGGCACATGAAGACGGACGAGGTCGTGCTCAAGGAGGTCCCGGCGGTCACGGTCGCCGAGATCAGCGCTCGCGCCGCCAGCTACGAAGGCGTGGACATCGGCCCGGTCATCAAGCCGCTGTTCGCCTCGCTGTGCGAACGGCTGGAGGCGGCGCAGGTGGCCATCCAGGGGCCCGGCATCGCGTACTACATCCCCGAGGACGACGGGACGGTCATGGTGCACGTCGCCTTCCCCGTGTCGGTCGGGCCACAGGACCGCTACGACTTCGAGGTGGTCGTGCTGCCGTCCATCAGGACGGCGGCGACGATCATCCACCACGGCGCGATGGACGACGTCGGGCCCACGTTCCAGACGCTGGCGCACTGGATCGACGAGAACGGCCTCCGCTCCCAGGGGCTGGCCAGGGAGCTGTCCCTGCACTGCCCCGATAATGTGGCGGAATGGGTGACGGAGCTCCAGATCGAGGTGACACCGGTCTGATGGATCCGGAACACTATCGGGCGGAGCTGACCGGCTACTGCTATCGCATGCTGGGCTCCGGCTTCGAGGCCGAGGACGCCGTGCAGGAGACCCTGGTCAAGGCCTGGCGCGGCGACCACGACCCGAGCCGGGCGCCGCTGCGCCCGTGGCTGTTCCAGATCGCCACCAACGTCTGCCTCGACATGCTCAAGGGCGCGCAGCGGCGGGCCAGGGCCATGGACATGGGGCCCGCCGCCGTCCCGGGCGGCGACCTCGGCGCGCCGCTGCCCGAGAGCGCCTGGGTGCTGCCCGTCCCCGACAGCCGCGTGCTGCCCGCCGACCCGGCCGAGGTCGCGGTCGTGCGGGAGACGGTACGGCTGGCGTTCGTGGCCGCGTTGCAGCACCTGCCGCCTCGGCAGCGGGCCGTGCTCATCCTGCGCGACGTGCTGCGCTGGAGCGCCGCCGAGGTGGCCGAGCTGCTGGAGGGCAGCGTCGCCTCGGTCAACAGCGCGTTGCAGCGCGCCAGGGCGGCCCTCCCCGCCGCCGCTCAGCCACAACCTGACGAGGTGGACGAGGCGCTGCTCGAACGCTACGTGGACGCCTTCGAGCGGTACGACGTGGACGGGCTCGTCGCCCTGCTGCACGAGGACGCCACGTCCTCGATGCCGCCGTTCGTGTGGTGGCTGAGCGGCCGAGACGCCATCGAGGCGACCCTGCGCGGGGCGGCCATGGCCGGGGAGGTGTACTGCCAGGGCTCGCGCCTGGTGCGGGCGGGGACGGTCGGCGGGTGCCCGGCGTTCGGCCAGTACCTCAGGGGCGAGGCGTTCGCGCTGGTGGTCGTCGAGGTGCGCGGCGGCCGGATCACGGGGGACACCACCTATCTGGAGCCGCGGCTGTTCCCTCTTTTCGGGCTGCCGATGAGTTTCGGCGCGCCGGCTCGTACAGGTAGTGAAGGAGGGCAGAACAATGCCGAACATCATTGAGCATCCGGAACGCCCCTACATCGGGATCCGCAGGATCATCACCATGACCACGTTCGCGGTGATAGCCGACCGCATCGGGGAGATGGTCGGGTGGGTGCACGCGTACGGCGGGGAGGTGGCGGGCGGGCCGTTCTTCCGGTACCGGTCCATCGACATGCCGGACCGGCTGGACGTCGAGGCGGGAGTGCCGGTCACCGCCCCGATGGAGGGCGAGGGCGACATCTTCGCCGCCACCCTGCCCGCGGGGACGTACGCGACGGTACGCCACCACGGTCACCCCGACGGGCTGATGGAGGTGGTCACGAACCTGCTGGCCTGGGGCGACGACCAAGGGCTCAAGTGGGACATGAGCCGTGAAGGCGACACCGAGCACTGGGGCTGCCGCCTGGAGATCTACCGGACGGACCCGCGCGTCGAGCCCGACATGAACAACTGGGACACCGACCTGGAGTTCAGGCTCGCCTGAAGGCCCCGCTCAAAGCCCCAGCACGGCGCCGACGTCGGACTTCAGCGCCGCCAGCTCCCCGGCGGCCCGGGCTCTGGCGTCGGCCACCTCCCCGGTCACCGGCACGACGACCTCCAGGTAGCACTTGAGCTTGGGCTCGGTCCCCGACGGCCGCACCACCACCCGGGCGTCGCCCGACAGCGTGTAGCGCAGCCCGTCGGTGGGCGGCAGCCCGCCCTCGCCCAGGCTCAGGTCGTCGGCCCGCTCGACCGTACGGCCGCCCAGGGAGACCGGAGGGGCGGCGCGCAGCCGGGCCATGGCGTCGGAGATCAGCGACAGGTCCTCGACCCGGACCGACAGCTGCGTGGTGGCGTGCAGCCCGTAGCGGACGGCCTGGTCGTCGAGCAGGTCGAGCAGGCCGCGCCCGTCGCGCTTGGCGGCGGCGGCGATGCCGGCCACGGTCAGCGCGGCGCCGATGCCGTCCTTGTCGTTGACCGGCGGCCCGGCGTCGGAGCCGACGCTGTAGCCGATCGCCTCCTCGTAGCCGAAGACCAGGCCGGGGGCGGCCCGCATGATCCACTTGAAGCCGGTCAGCGTCTCGCCGTAGCGGACGCCGTGAGCGGCGGCGATCTTGCCGAGCAGCGTCGAGGAGACGATCGTGGTGGCCACCATGCGGTCGCCGGACGTGTGCGTGATCACGTGCTCGCCGAGCAGCCCGCCCACCTCGTCGCCGGTCAGCATCCGCCACGAGCCGTCGCCCAGCGGCACGGCCACGGCGCAGCGGTCGGCGTCGGGGTCGTTGGCCAGCACGATGTCGGCGCTCATCTTCCTGGCCAGCTCGACGGCCAGGTCGATGGCGCCGGGCTCCTCCGGGTTGGGGAAGGCCACCGTCGGGAACGACGGGTCGGGGTTGCGCTGCTCCTCCACGGCCATCGGGCTCTCGAACCCGGCGGCCAGGAACGCGCCGGTCAGCGTCGCCCCGCCCACCCCGTGCAGCGGCGTGTACGCCACCCGCAGCTCACGCGCGTCGCCGAGCGGCAGCGCCGTCACCGCGTCGATGTAGTCGTCGACGATGTCGTCACCCAGCTCGGTCAGCGTGCCGGGGCCGTCGAGCGGCAGCTCGTCGACGCGGCCCACGGCCTCGATGGCGGCCGAGATCTGACCGTCGATCGGCGGCACGATCTGCGAGCCGTCGCCCCAGTAGACCTTGTAGCCGTTGTCGCGGGGCGGGTTGTGGCTGGCCGTGACCGTCACCCCGGCGTCCGCGCCGAGATGGCGTACGGCGAAGGCCAGCACGGGGGTCGGCAGCGGGCAGGGCAGCAGCGAGGCGTGCAGGCCCGCGCCGGTCAGCACGGCGGCGGTGTCACGGGCGAACACGTCGGACTTGTAGCGGGCGTCGTAGCCGATCACCACGTGCCTGCCCGCGCCGAGGACCTGGGCCAGGCCCGCGGCGGCGCGCATGACGGTCACCCGGTTCATCCGGTTGGGGCCGGCGCCCAGCTCGCCGCGGAGCCCGGCGGTGCCGAACTCCAGCTTGGCGCCGAACCGCTCGCGCAGCTCGGCCTCGTCGCCCGACTCGATCAGCTCCGACAGCTCGGCGCGCGTCTCCGGGTCGGGGTCCTGCGCCAGCCAGAGCCGAGCCTCCTTGACGAGACTCACGGCGGGTCCACGATCCTGGCTCGCAGCCGGTTCGTCCGGGTTCACGGCAGGTCCACGATCCTGGTTCACAGCCGGTCCACGATCTTGGCGAGCAGGGTACCCATCCTGGCCGCCGTCGCCCGGCCGACCTGCAGCACCTCTTCGTGGTCGAGCGGCTCGCCGGCCAGCCCGGCGGCCGGGTTGGTGACCAGCGAGACGCCCAGCACCTCCAGCCCGGCCTCGCGGGCCGCGATGGCCTCCAGCACGGTGGACATGCCGATCAGGTCGCCGCCCAGCGTGCGCAGCATGCGGATCTCGGCCGGCGTCTCGTAGGTCGGGCCGCGGAAGGCCACGTACACGCCCTCGGCGATCGACGGGTCCACCTCGCGCACCAGCTCGCGCAGCCGCCGCGAGTAGACCTCGGTGAGGTCGATGAACGTGGTGCCGGTGATCGGGTTGGTGCCGGTCATGTTGATGTGGTCGCTGATCAGCACCGGGTCGCCGACCTGCTGCGTCTCCGGGCGCAGGCCGCCGGCCGCGTTGGTCAGCACGATCGTGCCGACGCCGGCGGCGGCCGCGGTGCGCACGCCGTGGACCACCGAGTCGACGCCGCGGCCCTCGTACAGGTGGCTGCGGCCGAGGAAGACGAGCGCGTGCCGCCCGCCGGGCGTGCGGATGACGCGGATCTTGCCGCCGTGCCCGGCCACGGCCGGGGCGGAGAACCCGGGCAGCTCGGTGAACGGGATCTCCGCGACCGCCTCGCCGATCGCGTCGGCGGCCGGCACCCAGCCGGACCCCATGACGAGGGCCACATCGAAGGTGTCGAGGCCGCTCGCGCTCTTCAGCGCCTTCGCGGCCTCTTCGGCCAGGGTGTACGCGTCTCTGCTCACGCTCAATAGTTTAGGAGGAGCCTGTCCAGCACCCGCACCCCGAACTGCAGCGCCTCGACCGGCACCCGCTCGTCCACCCCGTGGAACATCGAGGCGAAGTCCATGTCCCCGGGCAGCCGCAGCGGCACGAACCCGAACCCGCGCACCCCCAGGTCGGCGAAGAACGTCTTGTTGTCGGTGCCGCCCGACATGCAGTACGGCACCGCTCGCGCGGTCGGGTCCTCGGCCTTGAGCGCCGCGATCATCGACTCGACCAGGTCGCCGTCGAAGCTCGTCTCCAGCGCGATGTCGTGGTGCACGAACTCCCGCCGGACCTTCGGGCCGAGCAGCGAGTCGACCGTCTTGAAGAACTCCTCCTCGTGGCCGGGCAGGAAGCGGCCGTCGACCACGGCGGTGGCCTGGCCGGGGATGACGTTCGCCTTGTAGCCGGCGTCGAGCTGCGTCGGGTTGGCGGTGTGGCTGAGCGTCGCGCCGACGAACCGGACGAGCGGCCCGATCCTGTCCAGGATCGGGGCGGGGTCCGTCTCGTCGAACGGGATGCCGAACGCGTCGGCGACCTCGGTGAGGAACGTCCGGACCGTCGGCGTGAGCGTGATCGGCCACTCGTGCGCCCCGATCCTGGCCACGGCCTTGGCCACCTCGGTGACCGCGTTGTCCGGGCTGAGCATCGAGCCGTGCCCGGCGGTGCCGTCGGCGATGAGCTTCATCCAGCTCAGGCCCTTCTGCGCGGTCTCGATCAGGTAGAGCCGCAGCGACGGGTCCACCTCCAGCGAGTAGCCGCCGACCTCGCTGATCGCCTCGGTGACGCCCTCGAACAGCTCCGGGTGGTGGGCGGTCAGGTGCTTGGCGCCGTACACGCCGCCCGCCTCCTCGTCGGCCAGCCAGGCGAAGACGAGGTCGCGGCGCGGCCGGCGGCCCTCGCGGGTCATGTCGCGCAGCACGGCCAGCATCATCGCGTCCATGTCCTTCATGTCCACGGCGCCGCGGCCCCAGATGTAGCCGTCGCGCACCTCGCCCGCGAACGGGTCCACCGACCAGTCGGCGGCGTTGGCCGGCACGACGTCGAGGTGGCCGTGCACCAGCAGCGCGGGAAGCGACGGGTCGCTGCCCTCGACGCGGGTGACGACGTTGCCGCGGCCCGGCTCGCTCTCGACGTAGGTGGCCTCGATGCCGACCTCGTCCAGCCTGGCCATGACGGCCTCGGCGGCGGCCCGCTCGCGGGGGCCCGAGCCGTCCCCGTAGTTGCTGCTGTCGATGCGGATCAGCTCGACGCAGAGGTCGGCGACTTCGTTCTCGGCGGGCGTCATGGTGTTCTCTCCAGGGTGAGCAGTCCGGACTTGTGAAGGTGGCCGCGCTTGTAGGCGCGGGTGATGAGGGTGACGTCCATGTCAATGACGTCGTCGAGCGGGCCGACCACGCCGGTCAGGAAACGGTAGAGGGCGGCCTCGTGCGCCACCGTCACCTGGACGACCACGGAATGGGTGCCCGAGGTGGCGGCGCAGTAACGCACGCCGGGGTGCGCGGCCAGCCCGTGGCCGACCCGGTCGAGGCCGCGCGGGCGGACCTTGAGCCAGAGGACGGCCTCCGTCTCCAGGCCGAGCAGCGCGGGCTCCACCTCGGCCCTGGGCAGCAGCAGCCGCCGTTCGAACAGGGAGGTCACGCGTCTGCGCGCGGTCGGCACCGAGACGTCGAGCCGCTCGGCGATCGTGGTGAAGGCGATCCTGCCGTCGGCGGCCAGCAGCTCGGCGACGTCCTGCTCCAGAGGTGACAGGCCGTCGTGGTCGGGCAGGGGCTCGGCGGGCGCGTCCGGGCGTAACCGGGCCGCCTCCTGCTCGCTGAGGTAGGGCGCGTGCCACTCGGCCACGGTCCTGAACGTGTGGAGGACGACCTGCGTCTGCGTCTGCAGGACCCCGTCGATCTCGCTGACCTGCGTGGAGAGGATGTCGTGCAGCTCCTCGCGAGAGCGTGCCACCAGCTCGCAGCCCAGGTCGGCCGCGCCGGTCAGGGCGTAGACCGAGCGCGTGTCCGGCCGGTCGGCCAGCGCCTTGGCGACCTGCACGGCCGTCCCCGGGCGCACCTGTACGTGCAGGTGGACCGGACGCCCGTGACCCGTGCGCAGGTCGTCGTAGATGGCGGTGACGCGCACCACGCCGTCGGCGATCAGGCGTTGCAGCCGTCGCGCGACCGTGCGCTCGTGCTCGCCCACGACCCGCCCGATCTCGCCCCACGAGGCGCGGGGGCTGACCTGAAGGGCGGCGACCAGTCGCCGGTCGAGAACATCCACAAGGGACCGTTTCTGTGTCGGATTCGTCAATATGAAGTCAGGGATTTGACTGTTTCGGTCGTCCAAATGCACAGTAAGGCATCTGCGCTCTTGCCAGCAAAGGAGCTCCCGTGGCGACACCTCCCCAAGCTCAATCGCCGATCGGCATCCCGAGGAGCCGCGTCCGCCAGCTGATGGCGGCCAGCATCGGCAACGTCGTCGAGTGGTTCGACTGGTACACCTACAGCTTCCTGACCGTCTACTTCGCCGACCAGATTTTTCCCAAGGCGGGCGACAACAGCCTGGTGCCGGTGCTGAGCGCGTTCGCCGTGTTCGCGGTCGGCTTCTTCATGCGGCCGCTCGGCGGGCTGCTGGTGGGCGCCTTCGCCGACAGGTACGGGCGCAAGGCCGCCATGACGTTCACGATCATCCTGATGGGCGGCGGCTCACTGCTGCTGGCCGTCACGCCGACGTACGCGTCCGTGGGGGTGCTCGCGCCGATCATCCTGACGCTGGCGCGGCTGATCCAGGGCCTGTCGGTCGGCGGTGAGTTCGCCGCCGCCACCACGTTCCTGGTCGAGTCCGCCCCTCCCGGGCGTCGCGGACTCTTCTCCAGTTTCCAGTACGTCTCCACCACCATCGGGCAGCTCCTCGCCTCCGGCCTGGCCGCGCTCCTGGCCGCCGGCCTCTCCGAGGCCGACATGGGCTCGTACGGCTGGCGCGTCCCCTTCCTGGTCGGCGCGGTGATCAGCCTCGTCGGCCTGTGGATCCGCAGGGGCGCCGAGGAGACCAGCGCGGTGGTCGGCGAGATCCAGGAGGGCAGGACCGAGCGGCCGAAGCTGTTCGAGTTCCTGGTCCGCTACCCGGGCAAGGCCGCCCTCATCGTGGGCATCACCGTGGCGGGCACGGTCGCCTACTACACCTGGACGACCTTCCTGCCGACCTACGCGCAGCAGAACGTGAACTTCGACAAGGGCGAGTCGCTCACCGTCGGCACGATCTCGCTGGTCTTCTTCATGGTGCTGCAGCCGCTGCTCGGCATGCTGTCGGACCGGATCGGGCGCAAGCCCATGCTGATCGCCTTCGGCCTGGCGTTCACGATCCTGCCGGTGCCGCTGCTCGGCACGCTGACGAACTCCTTCACCAGCCTGCTGTTCATCCAGTGCCTCGGCATGGTCTTCCTGGGCTGCTTCACCTCGATCTCGGCGGCGGTCAACTCCGAGCTGTTCCCGACCCGGGTGCGGGCGGCCGGGGCGGGCTTCCCGTACTCGCTGACCGTCGCGATCTTCGGCGGCACCGCGCCGCTCATCGGCACGGCGCTGAAGGACGTCGGCAACGCCGGGCTCTTCCCGTGGTACATGTCGGTGCTGGCGCTGATCTCGACGCTGGTGTACGTCTTCGCGCTCAGGGAGACGAAGGACCAGCCGCTCAGCTAGCCTCTGTCGCTGGCTGGGCCCTAGAAATGATCTTGAGCTCGATCGATGCTGGCGACATGAGCGCTCTGGGCTGGCGCGACTATGAACGGATGTTGGACCTTGCGGGTGATCTGATCAGAAGCCGGGCACCCGAGCAGGCATGGCCGCTGGTGGTGGCGGAGCTCGCAGAGTCACTGCGCGGCAATATCAGCCTTCTCGCCGAGCTCGACTGGCGGGCGGGGGCCGGGCGCATGGTCACCGGGGTCCCCGACCTGCTTCACCGGGTGCCGATGGACTCGCTCATCACCGCGCACATGCACGTCCACCCGCTCATGCGCCTGTACGCGAGCGGTCACGAGCAGGTCGCGCTGACCCTGGACCAGGTCGCGGGCAAGGACTGGTACCGCAGCGCCGCCTTCCGCGCGGGGCGGGACGCGATCGGGATCACCCGCCAGCTGGCCGTTCCCCTGCGCGCGCCATCAGGCCACCTCCGCAGCCTGATCGTGGGCCGGGACGGGAGCGACTTCGGGGAACGGGATCAGGAGTACGCCCGTCGGCTGCAGCCGCTGCTGAACGCCCTGGACGCGCACCTGTACGAGCTGGGCCGCCATCAAGACACGCTTCCGCGCGAGCGCGGTGACCCCTCGGAGTTCGGGCTCACCCAGCGGGAGGTGGTGGTGCTGGGGTTGCTCGCCGAGGGGCTCACCGCGCACGCGATCGCGCGGCGGCTCGCGATCTCGCCCCGCACGGTCACCAAGCACCAGCAGAACCTGTACCGGAAATTGCGGACGAGAGACCGGCTGGCCACAGTGCTGGTCGCGCAGCGGCTCGGTCTGCTGGCGGTGGGGTGAGCATCACGGGCAGGGCCCGATCCAAGGGGCTTTGTGCAGGGCGCCGCCCGAAGTTATGTACCTAGCTTTCCAACAGTGCTTGCCGTTGTATGTCTGTGTTTTGGCGGTGTACTTACCGCCGATGACGTCCGTCGTGTATTTCTTGCCGTTCTTGTAGACGGGTATGGCTTTGTTCTGGGTGCCCGCTGGATGGTCGTAATAAAGAGTTAGATGTCCGCTTCCTCCTCCCGGAACGGTTCCTTCGTGCAGGTAGCTTCCGTTGACCTTCTTGGGGCATTTCAGGGTGAATACCGATCCTGCTCCCAGCACGCTCAGGAACAACGGGGCGCTCGTCATGCCGTCTGGCATGTGCAGCTCCGCGTAGATCTCGCAGCTCTGATCGGGATAGACGTCGATGTTGAACTTGCCGGTACGCCACGCGGTTTTGGTGATCTCCAGGTACTCGGGCTCGTCCATGTCCGGTGTGTGTACGGCGATCAGGACAGGGTGCCCGCCCAAAGGAGTGCCGGCCATGGTGAGAATGCCCTCGACCTGGACAGCTTTCCCCGCTACGACCTCTGGTGACGAGATGGCGAAGCGCTCGAACTCCACTTTCCCAGGTGGCGTGTTCCACCAGACGCGTACGGATTCCTCGATCTCCACATCGTCGACCGTGAGCCGCACCTCCCACCAGCCGGTCGGGTCCTTTCTCTGGAACCTGTGACTCGCCGTCCCGATGGTGCTCTCGCCTTTTTCCCAGGTCTTGAGTTCCAGAACGGTCGCCGTCTCCTCGTCGGGAGCGACGATCGTTCCCTCGATCGCCGCGCCCCGCCCCTCGACGATGACTTCGATCTCGACCGAGGGGGAGTCGTCGTCAAGGAACACGAGTTCCGGCAGGACAGTGACGAGGATGTCTCTTTCGGACATGGTGCTGATCCTTTCCGAATTCAGCAGACAGGCCGGTACACGGGTGTGCCGGCCACGAAGTCGTCCCATTCACGGGGCGACAGGGTGCCGCCCGCCCTTCGGCAGACGGCTTCGGCCACGGCCTTGGGGTCGATGGCCGTGGATCGGAGGACGCCGTCCGCGCCGAGGCTGACGATCGTGCGATTGTCCGGCGAGTACGCCAGCCCCAGCAGGCGCCCGGCGTGGGCGGGCAGCGGCAGGCCGAGCCGCTGCCCGTCGGCGAGGTTCCAGAGCCAGATCCGGCCCGAGTCACCGCCGGCCGCGAGCGTCTGGCCGTCCGGCGCGAAAGCCGCGATGGTGAACCGGTCGTCGTCGTCCTTGGCCGGCAGCGGTCTGACCACGTGCAGTTTCGTGGTGTCCCACACGTCCACGCCCGTCGTGGTCCAACCGGTGGCGAGGCGGCTGCCGTCCCGGTTGAAGGTCAACCCCTGGACGCCGTCGATGCCCTTGCCGAACGGGTGAGGCCGGTCCTTACGGCTGGTCAGGTTGATGATCGCGCTGTTGTCGAATCCATTGACCACCAGGAAGCGGCCGTCGGGGCTGAACGCCATCGCGTCGCTGCCCTCCTGGTCGAGGGTGTCGAGCTTGGCGCCCTGGCGAGGGTTCCAGAGTTCGACGTTCCGCCACACGTTGCGCATTGGGGTGACGGCCAGCGTGCCGTTGCGCGGATGGAAGGCCAGCGAGCCGATCTGATAGGCGTTCGGGATCTTGAATGGCTTGCGGACCGGCCGGCCGTCCGGCACGTTCCAGACCGCCACCCTGGCCGGGTACGGCATGCCGATGGCCAGCATCGTGCCGTCACGGTCGAAGGCGAACCTCAAGACGTCGTTTCCGGCGTACTTCGCCCGTCTGAGCAGGCGGTAGTCGGAGACTCGCCGCAGCTCCACGACGCCTCCTCCCTGCACGGCGGCGTAACGTCCGTCAGAGCTGAGCGCTCCGGCGACGGCGCCGGGAACCAGGGGTTCGTGACGGGTGAGGGGCCAGACGTTCAGCTGGATCACCCGTCCGTCCGGCAGCCGGAACACGATCTGCCCTGCCCCCTTGCCGATGCGCGGGCGGCCCGTCACGTCCTGTACCGGATGGCGCAGCAGTCGTACGCCGTCGGAGGAGCGCCACAGGGACAGGGCGGTTCTGTCGTACGTGACCACATGCCGTCCGTCCGTACTGAAGGTGATCGACGTGGCCCGCGCCCTGTACAGCCATACGTCCGCTTGGCGGCCTTTCGTGAGGTGCCGGAGGCGGACGTCCTCACCGTCGCTCACGGCCAAGACCTGCCCGCTACCGAAGGCGACGGCATGTCCGCGGCCGGAGGAGAGCCGTTCACGCGCGTCGCGCAACTCGTACCGTCCGCCGGTGGACAGCAGGGCGAACAGCCGCCCATCGGGTGAGACCTCTATGTCGGCCAGGTCCTCGTCGCGTGGGTCGAGCAGTGGAACGCGCGTGTCCGCCGGCCGCCAGATCTGCGAGCCATAGGACGGATGGCCGACGATCAGCAGGTCCCCACCCGCGGCGAACCTGAGCGAGATCGCGCCGTCACCGAAGGCGGGGCCGATCTGGCGTCCCAACCACAGGTCCCATAGCCGCACCGAACGGTCGTCGCCGACCGCCAGCCTGCTGCCGTCGGGGCTCAAGGCCATGACGTTCGCCTTCCCCTTGACGGGGACAGTGCGGACAGGCCCGCCCGAGCCGACATTCCAGAGCGTCAGGACTTCGTCAGCGAGCACGGCGAGTGTGCCGCCGTCGCCGCTGAGGTCGTAGTGCACGTCCCCGGTCCTTCGCGGCGGGGTGAAGACCCGGGACTCGCGCTGGGCGAGGGAGCTGTAGAGCGCGCCCACGGTCGCGGGCTCGCCGGGAGCCAGGCGCCAGGCTGCGACGCTCAGCAGCATGGCCTTGACCGGGTCGCTGGGCCGTAACTGGTCGGCGATCTCCATCGTCTTTCTGGCGGCGATCACGTCAAGCTGTCGGCTCTCCGAGTCGCGGAGGAGAAAGAGGAGACAGACCAGTCCGAGGGTGAGGGCGGTCAAGCCCGCGACGCCGGCTCGCAGTTGTCGCCGTCGCCGGGCCCGCCTCCGCTCGTGGATGGCCGAGGCGGACAGGAACGTGTGTTCCAGGTAGTTGACGGGCAGGCTGGGCTTGCCGCCGAGCCACAGCTGGGTCGTCCGCAGGGCGGCGCCGCGGTAGAGGTCCGCGGTGTTGCGTCCGCCCGCCTCCCACAGCCGGGCCGCCTCGCTGAGCATGCCGTGCAGGCGCAACCCCGGCCGGTCGGCGTCGATCCAGCCGCGTAACCTCGGCCAGGCGCGTACCAAAGCCGCGCTGGCCAGCCTCAGCGTGTCACCCTCACGGATCAGCAGGTCCTCGTGGCAGAAGCCGCCCAGAACCCGTTCGACCCGCTCAGAAGGGAGCGTGCCGTCCATGAGGTCGTGCGTGCGGGCGTGGCGCAGCGCGTTGTCGGCGCCGTCGCCGGGCAGGACCAGGCGCAGCAGGACGCCGGGGACAATCGATCTGTCCTCGGGGCTGAGACGCGCGTAGACGCCCTCGGCGACCTCACCCAGTGGCCGTTCGGCGAGAACCGGTGTCAGATCGTCGGGCCGTCGCATGGCCTGGGCGGCCCTGCTGCCCGCCGCCATCAGCAGCTGCGTCTCGTTCTTGCCGCCGACGAGGCTTTCCAGCAGCTCCCGCGCCGCCGGACGGCCGGCGGGATCCTCCGACATCGCGGCGCTCACCAGGTCACGCAGCCGCCCGCGCAGGGACGAGAAGTCCGGCCGTCTGGTCAGCACGAGGTTGTAGACGGCCGTCGGGTTGCCGGCCACGAAGGGAGGACGGCCCGTCGCGGCGAACAGCACGATCGCCCCCCAGGCCCACACGTCCGCCGCGCGTCCGGCCGGCTCACCGCGTACGCGTTCGGGCGACATGTACGCGGGCGTGCCGATGGGATAGGGACCATGGTCGGTCAGGGTCGCGCCGTCGACCCGGGCGATGCCGAAGTCGATCACCCGCGGACCGTCGGGGCCGAGGACGACGTTCTCGGGTTTCAGGTCGCGGTGGACGACGTCGGCCATGTGGATGGCGGTCAGCGCGGTGGCCGCGCCTATGGCGAGATTGTGCAGCTCGATAGGGCCGTAGGGACCCCGTTCCTGTACGGCTCTGCGCAGGCTGGGGCCGTCCACGTACTCGCTGACGATGTACGGGTGGGCGCCGTCCACGTCGGCGGCCAGCACCCTGGCGGTGCAGAACGCGGCCACCCGCCCGGCCGCGGCGACTTCCTTGGCCAGCCGCTCGCGGGCGTCGGGGCTCTCCACGTGGTCAGGCCTGAGCAGCTTGATCGCCGACCGCGCGCCTCTCTCGTCATAGGCCTCGTAGACCACGCCCTGCCCGCCGGCGCCGAGCTGACGGCCGAGCCAGTAGTCGCCGAACTGGCGCATGTCTCCTTGAGCGAATGGCGATCGCACCGTCTCGCCCCCGTCCCCTGCTCCCCGAATAAAGGGACGGTACGGGCGGCCCGGCGGGCCTGCCATGGGGAGGAATGCGTATTGACGCAGGAGCGGTGGTGAGGCCGGTGATCATCCGGCTGCCGGGGCTAGTCGCCGAGCGACTTGCAGGGGCGCCCTCGCAGCTCCTTGACGTAGTCGTCGGGGGCGCCCGCCCGCTCGGCGGCGTCGGCCAGGATGCCCAGGTAGCGGGCCGAGGGCAGGCCGCCCTCGTAGCCGTCGAGCACGTAGAACCAGGCCACCTGCTCGCCGTCGAGGGTCTGCACCCGCAGCCTCACCTTGTGGTAGAGGCCGCGGGCGGCGCCCTCCCACTGGTCGAGCGAGGAGGTGTCCCAGTCGGGCACGTCGTACAGGACGACGAACACGTGCTCGTCGGGATCCTCGACGATGGTGGAGAGCGCGCCCTCCCAGCCGATGTCCTCCCCGCCGAACGTCAGGCGCCAGCCCTGCAGCCAGCCCACACCCCGCATCGGGGAGTGAGGGGCGCGCATGGCCATCTGCTCGGGGTCCATGTTGCTGCCGTAGGCCGCGTAAACAGGCACAGCAGCTAAGACTAGCGCGGGACCGGCCGCCCCGTTCGCCGTCGGCTCGGGGCATGCGGGAGAATGGTACACGTGACGAGGATCGTGATCATCGGCGGCGGGCCAGGCGGCTACGAGTCGGCTCTGGTGGCGGCGCAGCTAGGCGCGCAGGTCACCATGGTCGAGCAGGACGGCCCGGGTGGCGCCTGCGTGCTGACCGACTGCGTGCCGTCCAAGACGCTCATCGCCACCTCCGTCCGTAAGCAGGCCCTGCTCGACGCGCCCTCGCTGGGCGTCTCCTACACCGGCGGGCTCGACGGCGACGTGGGCGTGGCCAGCGTCGACCTGCCGCTGGTGAACAAACGCGTCAAGGAGCTGGCCCAGGCCCAGTCCGCCGACATCGCCACCCGGGTCGCCGCCGAGGGCGTGGAGATCATTAAGGCCCGGGGGCGGCTGGTCGATCCGCAGGTCGTCCGGGCGGGCGACCGTACGATCAGGGCCGACGTGGTCCTCGTGGCCACCGGCGCGACGCCGCGCATCCTGCCCGGGGCCGAGCCCGACGGCGAGCGCATCCTCACCTGGCGCCAGCTCTACGACCTCGACGCGCTGCCCGAGCACCTGATCGTGGTCGGCTCGGGGGTGACCGGGGCCGAGTTCGCCGGCGCCTACCGGTCGCTCGGCGCGGAGGTCACGCTGGTCTCCAGCCGCGACCGCATGATGCCCAACGAGGACGCCGACGGCGCCGAGGTGCTGGAGGAGGTCTACCGGCGGCGCGGCATGAACGTCATGGGCCGCTCGCGCGCCTCCTCCGTCAAGCGCACCGCCGACGGGGTCGTGGTCACCCTGGAGGACGGCCGCACGGCCGAGGGCTCCCACGCGCTGATGACGGTCGGCATGGTGCCCAACACCGGCGGCATCGGCCTGGAGGAGGCCGGGGTCCAGCTCGACAAGGGCGGGTTCGTCAAGGTCGACAAGGTCTCGCGCACCTCCGCGCCCGGCGTCTACGCGGCCGGCGACTGCACCGGCGTGCTCATGCTCGCCTCGGTCGCCGCCATGCAGGGGCGCATCGCCGTCTGGCACGCGCTGGGCGAGGCCGTGCAGCCGCTGCGGCTGGCCACCGTCGCCTCCAACATCTTCACCGACCCCGAGATCGCGGCGGTCGGGGTGGCGCAGCGGGCCATCGAGGCGGGCGAGATCGAGGCGAACGTGGTCAAGCTGCCGCTGGCCACCAACGCCCGTGCCAAGATGCAGGGGTTCAACGACGGGTTCGTCAAGCTGTTCTGCCGCCCGCACACCGGGATCGTGCTGGGCGGGGTGGTCGTGGCGCCGCGGGCCTCGGAGCTGATCCTGGCGGTGTCGGTGGCGGTGCAGCAGCGGCTGACGGTGGACCAGCTCGCGCACACGTTCGCGGTCTACCCGTCGTTGTCGGGGTCCATCACCGAGGCGGCCCGCCGGCTGATGCAGCCCGAGGCGTCGATCGGCATCTAACGCCCCACCACAAAAGCCGGCACGACAAAAGTGGGCGCGCCCCCGAAGGGAGCGCGCCCGGTCGACCGTGCGGTGAGCGACTACCAGTCGCCGCCGCCGAAGTCTCCGCCGCCGAAGTCGCCTCCGCCGCCGAAGTCGCCCCAGCCGCCTCCACCGCCGCCGAAGTCGCCTCCGCCGCCCATGTCGCCGCCGCCGTCGGCGTAGCCCTCGGCGTAACCGGCGCCGTAACCGCCGTAGCCGAAGCCGCCGCCGAGCATGCTGCCCATCATGGTGCCGATGAACATGCCGGTCATGATGTCGCCGAAGCCGCCGTAGTAGCCGTAGGCGTAGGGCTGGTAAGCGGGCCCCGCGTCGTAGTAGGGCCGGCGCTGGCCGTCGACCATGACCTCACGCATCTGCGGGTCGAAGCCGCGCTCCACGGCCTCGGCGTCGGAGGCGCAGGCAGGCACGTCGCGGACCGCGCCACCGGGCGGGGCCCAGCGGACGTCGCGCACCGACGGGCCGTGCTGCGGGTTGAAGAAGCAGGGCGCGCGCCGCTCGGGGACCGGCTGGTCGTTGACCCTGGCCTTGACGACGGCCAGCGCGTAGCGGCCGTCCTCCAGGGTCTGGGTCACCTCGCGGACCTGGTCGGCCCGCGTGACGGCGGCGAGCTGCGTCTTGGCCTTCTCGTAGGAGTCGAGCGCCTGCTGCCACTCGGCGATGTGGCCGCCGCCCTCGCCGGCGAGCGTGACGTCGGTGTCGAGCGCGGTGATCTCCTCACCGAACTTGGTGACGTCCTCCTCGACGGTCTGCTTGACCGCGGCCAGGTCCTTGGCGTCCTGGATGGCCTGCTTCTTCTTCTTGTTCCTGGAGTAGAGGAAGTAGCCGCCACCGCCGACCACGACGACCGCGCCGAGGGCGATCAGCGCGCCGCTGCCGCCACCGCCGCCCACGGGGCCGGAGTCGAGAGCCGAGCGCTTGCCCTCGGCGGCGAGGTTGACGCGCTCCACGAAGTCGTTCATGCCGGACACGACGTTGTCATTGTTGCGCACCGCCAGCTTGGCCAACTGGTCGGTGAGGCCGGGCTTGCCGAAGTTGGACTCGGCGAACAGCGAGTTGCCGTCCAGCACGGCGACCGTGACGTTGCCGCCGCCCTTGGCGGCCACGGTGAGCTTGCCGAGGGAGTCGAGGTAGGGCTTGGCGGTCGAGCCCGTCAACGTGCCGTCGGGCAGCGCCGCGACGTAGACGTCACTCTTGGAGTCCTTCAACGTGTCGCGGATCTCCGACTGCTGATCGGAGGTCAGCGTCGAGCCGGACTGCACAAAGAGCGGGTCCTTCTTGTCCTTCCAATGGGACAAAACGCTCTGTGCGTCGGGGGGAGCCGCCGCCGCGTTGGCGGCAGGGGACAGCGCAAGGACGACGATTAGACCGGTGATCAGAGCCGCGATCGCGGCCCCTGCTCGGCGCAGCGTATGGGTCATTGGCAGCAAGCCTCCTTCGCCCATGAGGACGAACGGGCGGTCGGCAAAGTTCCTCACAGCGCACGCTACCCGTACGGAGTCGTTCAAGCGCGCGGCGTTGTCAAACGTGGTGTCGCGACCGGAAGACTGCCAGCTTTCCCACAGCTTCAGGCGTCCTTGATCTCGCAGATCGTGGCGCCGGAGGTGACGGTCTGGCCGACCGCCGCGCTCAGCCCCGTGACGACGCCCGCCTTGTGCGCGGTGAGCGGCTGTTCCATCTTCATGGCCTCCAGCACGACGACCGCGTCGCCCTCGGCCACCGTGTCGCCGTCGGCGGCCACGACCTTGACGATCGTCCCCTGCATGGGGCTGACCAGCGCGTCGCCGCCCGCCGCCGCCTTCGCGCCGCCGCCCGCCCGCTTGGCCGGCTTGCGGCCGCCGGCGGCCGGGGCGGGGGCGGCCGGG
>NZ_JAHKRL010000504.1 GCF_019396405.1 Nonomuraea rhizosphaerae
CGCCCCCCCACGTCGGGCGCGGCCAGGACCACCTGGTGGCCCGCCGCCGCGGCCCGCCGCTCCAGCGGCGAGCCCGGGTCGGTGACCACCACGATCCGCCCGGCCGGGCCGATGCCCGCCTCGGCGAACAGCCGCTCGTAGACGCGCAGATGGCTGTCGGTCTCGGCCGTCTCGCCGCTCTTGCTCGCGACGACCACGACCGTGGCCGCCAGGTCCTCCTCCAGCGCCCGGCGCACCTGGCCGGGATCGGAGGTGTCCAGGACGGTCAGCGGCACGTCGGCGGTGGCGCAGATCACCTCCGCGGCCAGCGACGAGCCGCCCATCCCGGCCAGCACCACGTTGGTCAGGCCCTCGGCCCGCGCCCGGTCGGCCAGCTTGCCGAGCTCGGGCAGCAGCTCGCGCGACGCGCCGGGCAGCCGCAGCCAGCCCAGCCGGGCCGCCGCCACCTCCCGGGCGTCCGCACCCCACAGCGTGGGGTCGCCGGAGGCGAGCCGCGCGGGCACGCCCTCGGCGACGAGCCGCCCCGCGGCGGAGGAGGCGGCCTCGGCCACCCCCTCCTCGCGGTACGAGACGTCCATCAAGGGACCAGGTTCTTGCTGACGCTCTCCAGCAGCTCGCCCCAGGAGGCCTCGAACTTCTGCACGCCCTCCTCCTCCAGGACCCGCACGACGTCGTCGTAGTCGACGCCCGCCTCCTTGAGCGCGGCCATGACGTTCCAGGCGTCCTGGTAGAACGGCCGCACCGTGTCACCGGTGACGTCGGCCTGGGCCGCGGCGGCGTCGATCGTCTTCTCCGGCATCGTGTTGACCGTGCCGGGGGCCACGAGCTGGTCGACGTACAGGGTGGGGGAGTAGTCGGGGTTCTTGACCCCGGTCGAGGCCCACAGCGGGCGCTGCGGCCGGGCGCCGGCGGCGCGCAGGGCCTGCCAGCGCTCGGAGTTCATGACCTCCTCGAACGCGGCGTAGGCCAGGCGCGCGTTGGCGACGCCCGCCTTGCCCTTCAGCTCCGGCTTGCCGAGCTGGTCGAGGCGCTTGTCGATCTCGGTGTCGACGCGGCTGACGAAGAACGAGGCCACCGACTCGATCGTGGCCAGGTTCAGGCCCTTGGCCTTGGCGGCCTCCAGGCCGGCCAGCCAGGCGTCCATGACCGCGCGGTAGCGCTCCAGCGAGAAGATCAGCGTGACGTTGACGCTGATGCCCTCGGCCAGCGCCTGCGTGATGGCGGGAATGCCCTCCATCGTCGCCGGGATCTTGATGAACAGGTTGGGCCGGTCCACCATCCACCACAGCGCCCGCGCCTCGGCCACGGTCTTCTCGCAGTCGCGCGCCAGCCTGGGGTCGACCTCCAGGGAGACGCGGCCGTCGACGCCGGCGGTGCCGTCGTAGACCGGGCGCAGCACGTCGGCGGCCCAGCGGATGTCGTAGGTGGTGATGGCGCGCACGGCCTCGCCGATGTCGACGCCGCGGATGGCGAGGTCGTGCATCTGCTGGTCGTAGGCGTCGCCCTTGCTGAGCGCGCTGGCGAAGATGGTCGGGTTGGAGGTGACGCCGACCACGTTCTTCTCGCGGATCAGCTGCTCCAGGTTGCCCGTGCGCAGCCGCTCACGGCTGATGTCGTCCAGCCAGATGGACACGCCCTGGCCGGACAGCTTGTTGAGATTGTCGCTCATTCTCTCTAGTTTCCCGTCGTCTCGCCCTTGTCGTGGCCCAGCTTGGCCAGGCTCGCCTTGGCCGCCGCGGCCACTCGCTCCGCCGTCAGACCGAATTGCTCGTACAGGGTCTTATACGGAGCAGAGGCGCCGAAGTGTTCGAGGCTGACGATTTCGCCCCCCTCACCGACGAACTCCCGCCAGCCGAGGGCGACGCCCGCCTCGACCGCGACCCGGGCCCTGATCGCTGACGGCAGAACGGTCTGCCGATACGCAGTGTCCTGCCCGTTGAACCACTCGACACACGGCATCGACACCACTCGTGTGGGGATGCCCTGGGCCTCCAGGAGCTCGCGGCCGTTGACGGCCAGCTCCACCTCGCTGCCGGTGGCGATGATGATGACGTGCGGCTGGCCGTCGGAGGCGTCCTGGAGCACGTAGCCGCCCCTGGCCACGCCCTCGGCGCTGGTGCCCTCGAAGACCGGCACGTTCTGCCTGGTCAGGGCAAGCGCGGCGGGCCTGTCGGTGTGCTCCAGGATCGTCTTCCACGCGTACGCGGTCTCGTTCGGGTCGCCGGGGCGCACCACGTCGAGGCCGGGGATCGCGCGCAGCGCCCACAGGTGCTCGATCGGCTGGTGGGTCGGGCCGTCCTCGCCCAGGCCGATGGAGTCGTGCGTCCACACGTACGTGACCGGCAGCTTCATCAGCGCGGCCAGGCGCACCGAGGGGCGCATGTAGTCGGAGAAGACCAGGAACGTGCCGCCGTACGGGCGGGTGCCGCCGTGCAGCGCGATGCCGTTGAGTATGGCGCCCATGCCGTGCTCGCGGATGCCGAAGTGCAGCGTGCGGCCGTAGCGGTTACCCGGGAAGTCCTTGGTCTGGTACTCCTCCGGGATGAAGGACGGCTCGCCCTTCATCGTGGTGAGGTTGGACTCGGCCAGGTCGGCCGAGCCGCCCCACAGCTCGGGCAGCACCGGCGCCAGCGCGCTCAGCACCTCGCCGGAGGCCTTGCGGGTGGCCATCGCCTTGTCGAACGACGGCAGCGCCTGCGCCCATCCGGCGGGCAGCTCGCGGCGGGAGACGCGGTCGAGCTCGGCGGCGCGGCCGGCGTCGGCCTCGCGCCAGGCGGCGTAGCCCTTCTCCCACTCGGCGTGCGCCTCGCGGCCCCTGGCCGCCAGCTTGCGCGTGTGCTCCAGCACGTCGGCGGGCACGTCGAAGCTCTTGTCCGGGTCCATGCCCAGCACCCGCTTGGTGGCGGCGACCTCGTCGGCGCCGAGCGCGGAGCCGTGGATCTTGCCGGTGTTCTGCTTGTTCGGGGCGGGCCAGCCGATGATCGTGCGCAGCCGGATGAACGAGGGCCGGTCGGTGTCGGCGCGGGCCTGCTTGATCGCCTCCCAGAGGGCCGGGACGTCCTCCTTGTACTCGCCGCTCTCCGTCCAGTCGACGCTCAGCGTCTGCCAGCCGTACGCCGCGTAGCGGGCGAGCACGTCCTCGGACTTCGCGATCAGCGTGTCGTCCTCGATGGAGATGTGGTTGTCGTCGTAGATGACGATCAGGTTGCCCAGCTTCTGGTGACCGGCGATCGCGCTGACCTCATGGCTGACGCCCTCCTCGACGTCGCCGTCGCTGACCATGCACCAGATGTGGTGGTCGAACGGCGAGGTGCCCGGCTCGGCGTCCGGGTCGAACAGGCCGCGCTCGCGGCGGGCGGCCATCGCCATGCCGACGGCGTTGCCCAGGCCCTGGCCGAGCGGGCCGGTGGTGGTCTCGACGCCGGCGGTGTGCCCGTGCTCGGGGTGGCCGGGGGTGAGGCTGTCCCACTGGCGCAGCCTCTTGAGGTCGTCCAGGTTGAGTCCGTACCCGGACAGGTAGAGCTGGATGTACAGGGTGAGGCTGGAGTGGCCGCAGGACAGGACGAAACGGTCACGCCCGAGCCAGGTGGGATCCGTCGGATCGTTGCGCATCGCGTGCTGGAACAGCAGGTACGCGGCGGGAGCCAGGCTCATGGCGGTGCCGGGGTGACCCGAGCCCGCCTCTTCGACTGCGTCCATCGCCAGGGCTCGAACGACGTCGACGGCTTTCTTGTCGAGGTCTGTCCACTCGAGTGCTGGCACGAGTTCGGTGCTCAAGTGCTCGGTCTCCGGAATCTAGTTGTCTGTGGTGGCCGGTCGGCGTAACCCGCTCACACCGGACCCTAACTGAGTGGGGTCGGCGATCGATTCCCATTCCACCTCGTGCGTGTCCCCCCATTGGCCGGACCGGCCGCCCCTGCGACTACAGTTTGTTTGTCCGCAGGGACCACCAAGCGTCCAATCATGGGACACCGCTCCAATCAGAGGTTACGCGTTGACTCCGCACGTGCTGGAAGCGCCTTGACGGTGCTGACGAACAGGCAGGCGACAGCCCCGGCCCCCGCGCCCGGGCAGCCGCGGACGATCGGCATGGTCGTCAAGGCCTACATCGCGCTCACCAAGCCGCGGATCATCGAGCTGCTGCTGATCACGACGCTGCCGGTGATGTTCCTGGCCGCCGGCGGCCTGCCGCCGCTGTGGACCTCCGTCTGCGTCATGGTGTTCGGCACCCTGTCGGCGGGCAGCGCCAACGCGCTCAACTGCTACGTCGACCGCGACATCGACCAGAAGATGCGCCGTACGCGGCGCCGGCCCCTCGCCCGCCACCAGGTCTCGCCCACGGGGGCGCTGATCTTCGGGATCGTGCTGGGCGTGCTGTCCACCGTGGGGCTGTGGCTGACCACCAACTGGCTGGCCGCCGTGCTGTCCACCGGGGCGATCCTGTTCTACGTCCTGGTCTACTCGATGATCCTCAAGCGGCGCACCGCCCAGAACATCGTGTGGGGCGGCATCGCGGGCTGCATGCCGGTGCTGATCGGCTGGGCCGGGATCACCGAGCGGCTCGACTGGGCGCCGCTGGTGCTGTTCGGGGTGGTGTTCTTCTGGACGCCGCCGCACACCTGGACGCTGGCCATGCGCTACAAGGAGGACTACGCGGCGGCCAAGGTGCCGATGCTGCCGGTGGTGGCCACCGAGCGGCGGGTGATCCTGGAGTCGATCGCGTACACGTGGGCGACCGTGCTGTGCTCGCTGGCGCTGTGGCCGGTGGCGGGGACGACGCTGTTCTACCCGGTGGTGGCCGCCGTGCTGGGCGCCATGTGCCTGTGGGAGGTGCACCGCCTGCTGGCCCGGCTCAACTCCGGCAGGACGGGTGTCGACCTGCGGCCGATGCGCTTCTTCCACTGGTCCAACGCCTATCTGGCGCTGCTGTTCCTCGCGGTCGCCATCGACCCGCTGTTGAGCTGAGGCTTACCTAAGTTTAGGCCCGCCGCCCATTGCGGCGGGTTTTGTCCTGTCTCTATCATGAACATATGAACAGCTCTTCAGATGTTGTGGCCGGGCTCGACAGCTGTGTCGTGCTGGAGCCCGACGCCGGGCGGGTCGCCGCCACCCGGGACCGCCTGGTCACCCCGGACGAGGCCACGCGCCTGGCCGAGCTGTTCCGCCTGCTCGGCGACCCGACCCGCGCCCGGCTGCTGTACGCGCTGCTGGAGGCGGGGGAGCTGTGCGTCTGCGACCTGGCCGACGCGGTCGAGGTGACCGACACGGCCGTCTCCCACGCGCTGCGCCTGCTGCGCACGGCGGGCATCGTGGCCAGCCGCCGGGCGGGCCGCATGATCTACTACCGGCTCGCCGACGCGCACGTGCGGATGCTGCTGGACCTCAGCCGTGAGCACCTGAAGGAGGAACGCTGATGGGGCATGGGCACGGTCATGGACATGGGCACGGTCTCGGGCAGGGTCCCGCGGCCGGTGCTGACAAGCGTTACCTCGTGGGCGCGCTCGCCCTCATCGTCGGCTACATGGCCGTCGAGGTCGTCGCCGGGCTGGTCGCCAACTCGATCGCGCTGATCTCCGACGCCGCCCACATGCTCACCGACGCCAGCGCGATCGGGCTGGCGCTGGTGGCGATGCGGTTCGCGGCCCGGCCGGCGCGGGGCGCGTACACGTTCGGGTGGAAGCGCGCCGAGATCCTGTCGGCGCAGGTCAACGGCATTACGTTGCTGCTGCTGGTGGCGTACTTCGGCTATGAGGGCGTGCGCAGGCTGGTGGACCCGCCCGCGGTGGACGGGCCGGTGGTGCTGGTCACGGCCGTGGCCGGGATCGCGGTCAACGCGCTGGCGGCGTGGCTGCTGTCCAGGGCCGACCGGCGCAGCCTCAACGTCGAGGGCGCCTTCCAGCACGTGCTCAACGACATGTACGCCTTCATCGCCACGGCCGTGTCCGGCGTGGTGGTCTGGCTGACCGGCTTCCGGCAGGCCGACACGATCGCCGCCCTGGTGGTGGCCGCGCTCATGCTGAAGGCGGGCTGGGGGCTGCTGCGCGACTCGGCCAGGGTGCTGCTCCAGGCCGCGCCGAGCGACCTCGACCCCGACGAGATCGGCCGGCTGCTGGCCGCCGAGCCCGATGTGGTGGAGGTGCACGACCTGCATGTCTGGACGGTGACGAGTGGCTATCCGACGCTCTCGGCGCACGTGATCGTCGGGCGCGGCTCCGACTGCCACCGGGTGCGGACACGGCTGGCCGGTCTGCTGCATGAACGCTTCTCCATCGGGCACACGACACTGCAGGTGGACCATGGCCTCAAGGAGCGTGAGGAGCATTGTGAGGACCCGCACGGGCCACGCCATCTCGGCAGGACAGCGCCTTTTTGATCCGTTACAGTCACCGTATGGCGACCCGTGATCCACGCTGGGTGTTGAAGGACCGCCCGTCGTTCGCGTTGATCATCGGGCTGATCGTCACCGGCGTCTGCGCGCTGGTGTCGTTCGCCTTCGACGTCCTCAACGGGGAGCCCGTCCAGTTCGTCATCTCGCTGGCCCTGGCGCTGGCCCCGGTGCCGCTGCTGCTGGCCGCCGTCCTGGCCCTGGACCGCATGGAGCCCGAGCCGCTGAGCAACCTGGTCTTCGCCTTCGCGTGGGGCGCGGGCGTGGCGGTGCTGGTCGCGGGCGTGGTCAACTCGCTCAACCTGCGCTACATCATCGACACCGTCAACCTGAGCGCGGCCAGCGCGCGCAACGTCGCCGCCACGTTCGGCGCGCCGGTGGTGGAGGAGTCGATGAAAGGGCTGGTGCTGCTGGGGCTGCTGAGGTTCCGCAGGGCCGAGTTCGACGGGCCGACCGACGGCATCATCTACGCCAGCATGGTCGGCCTGGGCTTCGCGATGAGCGAGAACGTCAGCTACTACGTGGCCGCCCTCAACTCCGACCAGGGCGGCATCGGGCTGGCCGCCACGGTGGTGCTGCGGGGAGTGCTGTCGCCGTTCGCGCACCCGCTGTTCTCCTCGATGATCGGGATCGCGGTGGCCTACGCCGCCCAGCGCAAGGGCTCGGACCGGGTCTCGGCGGTGATGGCGGGCTGGGCCGGGGCGATGATCCTGCACGGCTTGTGGAACGGTCTGGTGTCGTACGGGGGGCTGCGCGGGCTGGTCATCGCCTACCTGGTGCTGCTGGCGGTGCTGGTGGCGCTGATCGTGGTGGTGGTGCGGGACCGGCGGCGGATCGTGGCGCTGATCCAGCGGTACCTGCCGCCGTACGAGCCGACCAAGCTGGTCAACCGGGCGGACGTGTACATGCTGTCGGCGCTGTCGCGGCGCCGGCAGGCCCGGCAGTGGGCCAAGGCGCACGGCGGCAAACGCGGGCTGCGCGCGATGAGCGACTACCAGCTCGCCGCGACCGAGCTGGGCCTGCTGCACGAGCGGGCCGCCCGGCACATGGTCGACGAGGACGCCTTCCACGAGGAGCAGCGGGCGCTGCTGGAGTGCATGAGCGTGGCCAGGGCCGACTTCCCGCTGTCGGAGGCCCACCTGAAGGCGGCGGCCAAGGGCACCCCGCCGCCCGGTTACGCGCCGGGCGCGCCGGGCTAGCGCTGCCCGGCCAGGATCGTGCGCAGCGCGGTCTCGCGCGGGCCGGGGAAGACCGGGTCCGACTTCAGCACCAGCGCGTCCGCGAACGCCTTGCCCGTGGCGAACACCTCCCTGGCCGACGACGCGTACGTCGTGACCGCCCACCGCTTGGCGGAGTCGTCGCCCACCCCGAACGTCGCCAGCCCCGCCGTACGGCACAGCGCCACGGCCCTGGGCAGGTGGAACAGCTGCGTGACCACGGTGACCCGCTCGGCCCCCCACACGTCGCGGGCCCGCACGCAGGAGTCCCACGTGTCGAACCCGGCGTAGTCCAGCACCATCACCCGGCCGGGCACGCCCTTGGCCAGCAGGTAGTCGCGCATGGCCGTCGGCTCGTCGTACTCCTTGCGGCTGTTGTCGCCCGACAGCAGCAGCGCCTTGACCTTCCCGGCGTGGTAGAGCTGGGCCGAGACGTCCAGGCGCCTGGCCAGCATGGGGGAGGGCCGGCCGCCGAGCAGGCCCGCGCCCAGCACGAGCGCCGCCTGCGACTCGGGCACCCGGGCCAGCCAGCCGTCGGTGTCGGCGATCACGCTGTGCCCGGAGCTGCCCGTCAGCGCCCACGTGACCGGCGTCAGCACGAGCACGCTGACCAGCGCCAGCCCCTGGTAGAGCCGCCGCAGCGTCCTACGTGAGGGTCGGCGTGTCCTGAGTGAGAGTCGGCCCACTGACGGTTACCCCTGCCTCCACGGTCGGCCGCGCGGCCGGGGCCGCTGCCGGGCCGCAGGTGCGCAGCGAGGTGACCGCCCTGAGCGCGGCGATCCAGACCAGAGTAGAGCCGAGGACGTGCACCCCGACGAGGAAGGCGGGCACGGCCAGGAAGTACTGGGTGTAGCCGATCACGCCCTGTGCCAGCTCGACCACGACCAGCGCCAGCGCGGCCCGGCGGGCGGGCCGCGGCGAGCCGGTGACGTGCAGCGCGAACAGCAGCGCGAACGACAGTCCGACCACGACGTACACGACGTCGGCGTGCAGCCGCGCCACGCTCTCGATGTCGAGGTCGAACCGGGAGGCCAGCGCGTCGCCCGAGTGCGGCCCGGTGCCCGTAACCAGGACCCCGGCCAGCAGCAGCACGCCGACCGCAGCCACCAGCACCCAGCCCAGCCGGCGGATGTCGCGGTGCACCAGCGCGCGCGGCGGCCCGTCGCCCTCGCCCGCGCGGGCGTACAGCATCCAGCAGGCCGCCACCAGCGCGATCGAGGCCAGGAAGTGCACGCTGACCGTGAACGGGTTGAGCATCGTCCTGACGACCAGGCCGCCCCACAGCGCCTGGAAGACGATGCCCGCGGGCTGCAGCAGCGCCAGCCACAGCAGCGAGCGGCGGCGCGGGGCCATCCGCATCGCCGACACCACGCACGCGAACCCCACCGCCAGCACCAGGAACGTCACCAGCCGGTTGCCGAACTCCACGGCCATGTTGACCGGCGAGATCTCCGGGTGCGCGATCGGCACGAAGCTGTCGGGCGTGCACTTCGGCCAGGTCGGGCAGCCGAGCCCGGAGCCGGTGACGCGCACGGCCGCGCCGCTCACGGTGATGCCCGCGTTGACGACCACACTGGCCAGCGCCCAGCCCCGCATGGAGGCGGTCGTCGGCGCCCAGAAGGAGAACAGGCGCCGCACGAGAGAGCGGGGATGGTCCGTGGGTAGCTTCACGCCATCGATGGTACGGGCCGGGGGCACCGGTCCTTCCACCGGGAACGTGCTTCTCAAGGGCATAGGTATGTGACATATTACAGATCCGGGAGGTGAAATGTCCGATGTGATCGTCGTCGGCGCCGGGGTGGTGGGCGCCGCGTGCGCCTACTACGCGGCGCGGGCGGGGCTCGACGTGACCGTGGTGGACCGCGGGCCCGTGGCCGGCGGCACGACGGGCGCGGGCGAGGGCAACATCCTCGTGTCGGACAAGGAGCCGGGGCCCGAGCTGGAGCTGGCGGTGCTGTCCACCAAGTTGTGGGAGGACCTGTCCGGGCTCGGCGGCTTCGAGTACGAGCGCAAGGGCGGGCTGGTCGTCGCCGAGACCGACGAGATCCAGCGGCGGCTGGCCGAGCTGGCGGGCAAGCAGGGCGTCGAGCACACGGTCGTCCCGGCCGCGGAGCTGCGGTCGTACGAGCCGCACCTGGCCGAGAACCTGGCCGGCGGCGTGCACTACCCGCAGGACGCCCAGGTGCAGCCCATGCTGGCCGCCGCGCGGCTGCTCAGGCACGGCGCCGAGAGCTACGGGCACGGAACCCTGCACGTGCGGACCGGCGTCACCGTGACTGGTTTCACCCGCTCCGGCGACCGGGTGACGGGCGTGCGCACCGACCAGGGGGACATCCTCGGCGGCGCCGTCGTCAACGCGGCCGGGACGTGGGGCGGCGAGATCGCCGCGCTCGCCGGCGTGGAGCTGCCGGTGCTGCCCCGGCGCGGGTTCATCCTGGTCACCGAGCCGCTGAACGGGCCGCATGACGGGGCGCCGGGCGAGCCGCTGATCCGGCACAAGGTGTACACCGCCGCGTACGTCACCAACGTCGCCAGCGACTCCGCGGACCTGGAGACCTCGGCCGTGGTCGAGGGCACGCCCTCGGGGACCGTGCTGATCGGGGCCAGCAGGGAGCGGGTCGGGTTCGACCGGACGACGTCGCTCCGGGTGCTGGCGCGGCTGGCGGGCCAGGCGGTGGCGCTGTTCCCGGCGCTGGCGGAGGTGCGGGTGATCAGGTCGTACTGCGGGTTCCGGCCGTACTGCCCGGACCACCTGCCCGTCATCGGGGAGGATCCGCGGGCGCCGGGGCTGTACCACGCGTGCGGGCACGAAGGGGCGGGGATCGGGCTCGCGCCCGCGACCGGGCTCGTGCTGTCGCAGCTGCTCGCCGGGCGGCGTCCCGAGCTGGACCTCACCCCGTTCCGGCCGGACCGCTTCGCCCTCGACGGTGCCGCCCTCGACCGTGCCGCCCTCGACGGTCTCGGAGAGGAGCCCGTGTGAGCAGTTTCCAGATCACGATCGACGGCCGTCCCGTGCCGGTCGAGCAGGGGCAGACGATCGGCGCGGCCCTGCACGCCGCCGGGGTGCGCGCCTGGCGCACCACCCGCTTCGGCGGGCGGCCGCGCGGGCTGTTCTGCGGGATCGGCGTCTGCTTCGACTGCCTGGTCACCGTGAACGGCCGGCCGCCGGAACGCGCCTGCCTGCTGGAGGCGCGCCCTGGGGACGAGGTGACGACCGCGTGAACCCCGGCGACGGCATGAACGCCCATGACGCTGTGAACGGCACTTACGACCTGGTAGTGATCGGCGGCGGGCCCGCCGGGGTGGCGGGCGCGCTCACGGCGGCGCTGCACGGGCTGCGGGTCGCGCTGCTCGATTCGGGCATCCGCCTGGGCGGCCAGTACTTCCGCCACGCGGCGGAGCCCACGGCGGGCGGCGCGGCGGGCGACACAGCGGGCGGCGCGGCGGGTGGCACTCCGCGTGACACGGCGGGTGGGACGCCGGGGCTGCGGCGGTTCCTGCGCCAGGCCGGCGCGTTGCGGGAGCGGGCCGACGTGCTGCTCGGGCACCAGGTGTGGAGCGTCACCCGCGACGGCGGCCACCTCGCCGCCCACTGCCGCACCCCCGGCGGGCGGGTGGCCACGGTCCGCTGCCGCGACGTGCTGATCGCCACCGGCGCCCACGACCGGTCGCTGCCGTTCCCCGGCTGGGACCTGCCCGGCGTCCTCACCGCCGGCGGCGCGCAGGCGCTGCTCAAGGGCGACGGCGTCGTCGCCGGCGGGCGGGTGGTGGGGGGGGGCACCGGGCC
>NZ_JAHKRL010000505.1 GCF_019396405.1 Nonomuraea rhizosphaerae
GGGGCACTGCGAACGCGCCCGTGGCCCCGCCCGCGTCGACGATGTCGAGGCCATCACGCCCCGTGGCGGCGGCGCGCTCGGCCAGCACCGCCCGCAGCGCGTCCCAGACGACGGCGGTCCGCACCGCCGGGGTCCTCGTGACGCCATCAGCACGCAACGTCGGCTCGCCTCCCTTTGCGCTTCCCACGAACCCGCCCCAGCCTACGCGGTGCGGGAGATCACCCGCTCCCGTCCGCGGCCACCGTCCTCGCTGACTCTCGTTTTCACGATCGGTGAAGTGGTCCCGCCGGTCGTGGCGGGCGGAGTTGGATGGAGGGCTGTTCCGCAGCCACAGAGAGTGATAGGTGAATGATCTTGCGTAGGTTCTTGCTGGTTTCGTTGTCGGCGCTCTCCCTCTCGGCGGTGGTGGCCGTGCCCGCCCGGGCCGCCGGTGAGGACTACGGGGAGTACTCGCGCATGTTCTCGCGCAGCGCGGGACAGTTCTGGGCGGACGGCAGGGCGGCCGGCCAGTGGGCCTGGAAGCCGCTGTCGGCCACCACGTCCGAGATCAGCTGGGGCGACCCGAAGAGCTGGCCGCCGGACTACGCCGAGAAGTTCGTCCACGCGGGCTCGTGGGTGATGCTCGACGGGTGGCGCGACAACGGCACCTACTACCGCCTGCGGGTGACCAAGGAGCAGATCGGCGACGCCAAGTGCGGCAACCTCCGTACGATCGCCACCAGCGGCCCCCAGCACTACGTGAAGTGGGACATCCCCTCCCAGGCCTACTGCCTCAAGGCGTGGGGCACGCTGACCGAGGAGTCGTCGGGCAAGGTCGTCGACTTCGGCCACACGCAGATCTGGTCGCCGCCCGCCTCCTGCTCCGCCCCCGCCTACGGCACGAGGAGGTGCGTCAAGCAGTGGGAGTCGTGGTGGGACAACCAGGGCAAGCCCGGCCAGGCGATCACCAGGAAGCTGGACCGGGACAACTACCTCGCCAAGGGGGTCGGCATGGCCTTCGGGGTCCGCCAGTACTTCCCCAAGCCGTGGGCCGCCGAGGGCCACTCGGACTGGACCTGGTAGAAGCTGGTGCCCCGCCGGCTGGGATGGACCGGCGGGGCGATTTGTGGGGCGTCGGCGCCCATGGCCAGCGCTGTCATGACTCCGGACGCGACAGAGGCGGGTGGGCTTCTGCCGTGGCCGCACGGTCAGCCCCTCGCGCCTGGCAAGCGTCAAACGGCTGACCGTGCGGCGTACACGTCCCTCGCCTTGCGCAAGCCGTGCAGGCCGCGTGTCTGGAACGTACCTCGCCAGGGTGTACGGGAGTCGAAAGCGGAGTAGAGACTTCTTCTACTCGGTATGGCTTTTGTCCGCCTGGCGGTAGAACTTCGTTCGCCCGGGATGGGTGTCTAAAGGGTGAGACTTGGCTTCAGCTGTTTGAAGCGGGCCAGCAGACCGTTCACGAACTGGGGTGATTCGTCGGTCGACAGCTCCCCCGCCAGGTGCACCCACTCGCTGATGACCACGCCCTCGGGCACGTCCGGCATCCACAGCAGTTCGTACGTGCCGCCGCGCAGCAGGTTGCGATCGACCGCGGGCATGCGGTCGAGGGTCCATCCCTCGGAGTAGGTGGTGATCAACTCGTCGATGCGGGCCCGGTGACGGGCCACGCCCTCGACGATGGCCGAGGTGTACTCGTTGACGGGGGGCTCCTGCCGTTCGACCCGCTCGGCGAGGATCCTCAGCGGATCCTCGTCGCGCAGCTCGGACTCGAAGAGGATGTCGAGCGCACGCCTGCGTGCTTTGCCTCGTGCCGACACCTCAGGCCCGGCCGAGGTATTCGCCGCTACGGGTGTCGACCTTGATCTTCTCGCCGGTGGTGATGAACAGCGGGACCTTCACCTCGGCGCCGGTCTCCAGCGTGGCGGGCTTGGTGCCGCCGGTGGAGCGGTCGCCCTGCAGGCCCGGCTCGGTGTTGGAGATGACCAGCTCGACGGCCGCGGGCAGGTCCACGTACAACGCGGCCCCCTCGTTGAAGGCGACCGTGGCCAGCGTGTTCTCCAGCAGGTAGTTGGCGGCGGAGCCGACCGTCTTGCTGGGCACGTTGACCATGTCGTAGGTCTCGGTGTCCATGAAGACGAAGTCGTCGCCGTCCCGGTAGGAGTACTGCATCTCGCGCTTGTCGACGTTGGCCACGTCGACCTTCACCCCGGCGTTGAAGGTCTTGTCGACGACCTTGCCGGAGAGCACGTTCTTGAGCTTGGTGCGCACGAACGCGCCGCCCTTGCCCGGCTTGACGTGCTGGAATTCGACAACGGTCCACAGCTCCCCGCCGTCGAGCTTCAGCACGATGCCGTTCTTGAGGTCGTTGGTCGTCGCCACTCGTAATCTCCCGCGTGCGGCCGCTCAAAGGACGAGCAGCTCCTTGGTCGTCTTCGTGAGAAGTTCCGGTCCGCCTTCGCGCGTCACGAGAGTGTCCTCGATGCGGACGCCGCCCCGGCCGGGAAGATAGACCCCCGGCTCGACGGTCACAGGAACTCGATCCTCTAGTCTACCGGTCCTGGAGGGGCCCAGGAACGGGTCCTCGTGGATCTCCAGCCCGACACCGTGCCCGAGGCCGTGCCTGAAGTGGCCTCCGTGGCCCGCGGCCTCGATGATGCCGCGGGCGGCGGCGTCCACCTCCTTCGTGCTCACCCCGGGCCGCAGCGCGTGCCTGCCCGCACGCTGGGCCTCGGCGACCAGGTCGTACACCTCCCGCTGCCACGCGGCCGGCTCGCCCAGGGCGACCGTACGCGTCATGTCGGCGTGGTAGCCCTGGTAGCAGGCGCCGAAGTCGATGGTGACCAGGTCGCCCGTGCGCAGCTCCCTGCCGGTGGGGGCGTGGTGCGGGACGGCGCCGTTCTCGCCGGCCGCGACGATCGTGTCGAAGGCGGGCTTGCCGGCGCCCAGCTCGACCATGCGGGCCTCCAGGAGCCTGGCGACGTCCCGTTCGGTGACGCCGGGCTGGATGTTGCCCATCACGTCGGCGAAGGCCTGGTCGCTGATCGCGCAGGCCGTGCGCAGGAGTTCCAGTTCGTCGTCGTCCTTGACCGCGCGCAGCACCTCCACCAGCGGCTCCAGGGGCACCAGGCCGCCCGTCCGTCCCGCGCCGGCGTCCGGGCGGTCGCCGGTGACGTCCGCCAGGGCGTGGCTCAGGCGGTTGAACGTCGCCACGGTCATGCTCGCCGCCTCGATCCCGACGCCGGGCGCCGCCAGCCTGGCCGCCACGTCGGAGGCCTCCACGGCCGCCACGTCCAGGTCGTGCGTCTTGTCGATGTAGCGGTTGTCGGTGACCAGCAGCGCGGAGCCGTCGTCGCCGATCAGCACGGCGGCGTTCGAGCTCTCCAGCCCGGTGAGGTAGCGCACGTTGACGCCCGAGGTCACGAGGATCGCCTCGACCCCTCGCGCGGGCAGCATTTTCGCGACCCGCGCCCGGCGTTCCCGATAATTGACGGTCATTTCGTCAATGTACGTGTATTGACCCTCGGATCACTATTGACCTCTCCTGTCACACGCGAATACCGTGCCGAACGCTGTTCACATTTCTTCATGGAGCCGCCCCATGATGAGGTACGCCTTAGCTGTCGCCTTGACCGTCCTGTCCATGGGGAGCACGCAGGCCGTGGCCGCGCCGCTGCCACCCGGGCACATCCGGGTCGATCAGGTGGGCTTCGCGCCCGCCGAGTCCAAGCACGCCTTCATGATGACGCGGGCGGGCGCCTCGGGCGCGCGCTTCAGCGTCGTCCGCGACGACGGCCGTGAGGTGCTCAAAGGCAGCGCCGGACGCGACCTCGGACCGTGGAACGGCACGTACGGGCACGTGTACGAGCTGGACCTCACCGCGCTGAAGGAGCCGGGCCGTTACCGGGTCAGATCGGGCCCCATGACCTCGCCCGCCTTCCAGGTCTCCTCCGCCGCACCCGCCGCGCCCGCTTCCAAGATCCTCTCGTTCTTCCGGGCCCAGCGGGACGGCGGGCGGCGGCACCACAACGACAGGGCGGCCGCGGTCTACGACTGGCCGGAGTTCACCGGGCCCGACACCGACCAGATCAAGGGCAAGCCGCGCAGGATCGGCGGGCCGGTCGACGTCGAGGGCGGCTGGTTCGACGCGGGTGACTACCTGAAGTTCACGCACATCCTGGCCTACGTCGACACGCTCATGTACGCGTCGATCAGGGACGGGGGCGGGACCGGCGGCGGGGGCGCGGACGGCTCTGACACACGCCTGCGCCGCGAAGCCACCCACGGCCTGAAATATCTGGACAAGATGTGGGACGGGAAGTCCAAGACGCTCTACATCCAGGTGGGCATCGGCGCGGGCGACGAGGACGCCACGTACGTCGGCGACCACGACGTCTGGCGGCTGCCCGAGAAGGACGACACCTCCAAGCACCCGTTCCTGCGCCACCGGCCCGTCTTCCGCGCCGCCGACCCTGGCAAGCCCATCAGCCCCAACCTGGCGGGCCGCACCGCGGCCGCCTTCGCCCTGGCCGCGCAGGTGGAGACCTCCCGCACGCGGGCGACGGCCCTGCTGAACCAGGCCGCGGCGATCTACGCGATGGCCAAGACGGACAAGGTAGGGCGCCTGGTCACCTCGCTCCCGTACGCCTTCTACCCGGAGAGCGCCTGGCGCGACGACATGGAGCTGGGCGGCGCCGAGCTGGCGCTGGCCGCGCTCCGGCTCGGCGACGGCCGCGCCGACGGCTGGCTGCGCCAGGCCGCCCACTGGGCGGGCCAGTACCTGGAGCACGAGGCGGGCGGCGACACGTTCAACCTGTACGACGTGAGCGCCCTGGCGCACGCCGACCTGATCAAGGCCATCCGCCAGGCGGACGCCGCCAGCCCCGTGACGGCCAACCCCGTCATGGGCGCGGACGGCCTGCCCGCCCTGATCGCCGTCGACGGCCCCGTCTCCGTCTCCGAGGGGCTGCCGGTCACCGAACAGCAGCTCGTGGACGACCTGCGGGCGCAGCTCGAGATCGGCGTCAAGCGCGCCGCCGGGGACCCCTTCCGCGCGGGGGCCGCCTACGACGAGTTCGACTCCGTGCCGCACGCCTTCGGGCTGGCGGCCACGTCACGGCTGTACCGGACGGTCAGCGGTGACCGCGCGTACGACGCCTTCGGCACCCGGCAGCGCGGCTGGGCGTTCGGCGCCAACGCCTGGGGCGTCTCCTTCGTCGCCGGCGCCGGCCAGAACGCCATCCGCTGCCCCCACTACCAGATCTCCAACATCACCGGCCGGCCCGTCGTCGGCGCCGTGGTGAACGGCCCCAACGCCGACTCCCTCTTCCACGACGGCCTGGGCAACCACCTGGAAGGCATGCGGCCCTGCCCGTCGGACGGCGTGGACCGGTACGCGCCGTTCACGGGGCACGGCAGCCGGTTCGTGGACGACGTGCGCTCGTGGCAGGCGTCGGAGCCGGCGGACGACTTCGCGGCGGTGGCGCTGTACGCGCTGACGCTGATGTCGGACTAGCCGGTTCCGGTAGTCGCCGCTTCCGCTTCTTGAAGCGGCGACTACCGCCTGCCGAACTCTCCACTTCCCGATACCGAACCCGCAACCATCGCCCCCTCCTCCTGTTTGCCGGTTACGCCCACTGGCACGCTTCCCACTGCCGAACTGTGGCCACCGACCTCTGGGCGGCGCGTCCCGGCGCTGAGCGGCTTTCTCTACGCTGAGCGGCCGATCTTCTCGTGCCGAGCCGCAGCTCCTGGCGGCCGAGCGGCACGCTTCCACTGCCGCCCCAGCTCTGCTGTACGCCGCCGCATCGCAGCCTCCCGGCGCCGAGCTGCAACTTCCGGCCACCGACGGCGGCCCGTTGCTGAGCAGAACCCCCTTCGGCGGAGCGGCATGCTTCCCGTCGTGAGCCGCAAGACTCCCGGCTGTGGAGGGCCCGCTGAGTGGAGGGCGCCGTATCTAGAGCCCACCGCATGCAGAGCCCACCGCATTCAGGGCTCCCCGTGTCCAGGGCCCATCGTGTGCAGGCCCTGTGTGCCAGCCTCACGTGCCAGCCCCACGTGCAGGGCCCCCGTGCAGCCTCGCGTGCGGACCCGTCGGTGTCGGGTCAGAGTTTCCAGTCGTTGAGGAAGTCGGCCAGCGGGCCGGACGACGGGACGTCGCCCTTCTGCTGAGCCTTGCGCAGGTCGCGCATCACGTCGGCGATCTGGTTCAGGCCGGGGCCGTCGTGGCCCTCCAGGAACTTCCTGCCCGCCTTGCGGATCTTGTCGTGCGCCTTGTTCGCGGCGCTCGGCTCGATGTCGCCGATGGTCTCCTGGGCCGTCACCGCCTTGTCGAACTCGCCCAGCCACTTCACCCAGCCCCCGGGCGGGACGCTGTTCGCCAGGGTGCCCTTGGGGTTGGGGGCGCCGGTGTCCTGGGGAATCGGCGCGACGGACGTGCTCCGTGTCGGCGACGGTGTCGGCGGTGGGGTCGGAGTCGGAGTCGGTGTCGGCTGGGCCGGTTCGGTGGACGGCACGTCGGCGCTCGGTGTGGGCGCGGCCACGGGCGTGCCGCCACGCGAGCCCGCCCACAGCACCAGCCCCACGGTGACCACGACGATCACCGCCAGCGCCACGCCGAGCTGGATGAACAGGCGCCGGTTGGACAGCGCCTCGGGCGGCGGCCCCTCGTGGAACGCCCCGCCCGGCAGAATCGCCGTGTCACCTCCACTCGGCCGCGACGCACCACCCGCAGCCGGACCGGTCGCGCCACCTCCGCTCATACCCGGCACACCGCTCGCGTCATTTCCCCCAATACCGGGCACGCCGCCTCCCCCCATACCGGGCACACCGCTCGCGCCATCTCTACTCATACCGGGCACGCCGCCTCCACTCATACCGGGCATGCCGCTCGCGCTCAGGCCAGTCGACGCAGCTCCGGTCTGCCCTGCCGTGCCGCCCCTGGCATGCCCCGCCATACCGTCCCCGGCCTGGCCAGGTTCACCGCCTCCGCTCCACTCGGAGGCACCGCTCCCACTCCGCCCGGACATATCGCTCCCACCGTGCCCGGCCGAACCGGCCCCGCCCGGGCCAGGCACACCGGCCCCGCCCGGGCCAGGCACACCGGCCCCGCCCGGGCCAGGCGTACCGCTCCCGCCCAGCCCGGCGGCCCCCCATGCGGAGGGGCCGTGCTCCCCCGGCCCGGACGCGGTGTTCCCGTGCGGCGCGCCCGCGCCGCTTCCGGTCGGTGCGGCTGTGGCGTGCTGTGGGGAGGTGTTGAGGTCGTGCGGCCCAGCGAGGTGAGCGGCGACCTGGCCGGTCTGCGGGATCGGAGCGGGATGCGACTGAGGGAGGGCGCCCGGAACGGACGACGCGACACTCGCCGGACCCCCCTGGGATGCCGTCGCCGGACCGCCCTGGGACGCCGTCGCCTGGGCGGCCTGAGCGGCCTGGGGGCGGTGCGGCCGGGCGATGGCGGCGAGCGCTCTGCGTACCGGCTCCCCACCGGCGGGCCGGGCACCAGGGTCCTTGGCCAGCAGAGCCAGCACCAGACGGTCCAGCTCGCCGGAGATCTCGGGGCGGTGGCGGCTCGGGGGTTCGGGGTCGGCGTCCAATTGCAGGTCGGCGACCTCCTCCGGCGTCCCCTCGAACGGCGGCCGTCCGCACAGCACCTCGTAACAGACGCACCCCAGCGCGTACAGGTCGGCAGCAGCCTCGCCGCCGCGCCCGTCGACCACCTCGGGCGCTCGATACCGTACGCCGTCGTCCAAGGCCGGCTCACCGGCCGGTCCGAACCCGACCACCTTCAGCACCCCGCTCCCGGCACGCCGGAAACTGTCGGGGCCGATCTGCCCGTGCACCACCCCGGCCCGGTGCGCCGCCTCCAGCCCGGCCGCCGCCTGGCCGATCAGGTCGCACGCCTCGACAATGGGCAGCGACCCGCCTCCGGCCACCTCCTCGCCGAGGCTCTCCCCGGTGAGGAACTCCATCACCAGGAACGGCGTGCCCTCGTGGTCGCCGACGTCCAGGACCATGGCGACGTTCGGGTGGATGACCCGGGCGACGGCCTGGGCGTGCCGGCGCAGCTCGTCGGCCGTGGCCGCCTGCGTGTTCAGCATCTTCACGGCCACGGTCCAGTCGGCGCGCGAGTCGTACCCGCGCCACACCTCGCCCATCGGCCCGCTGCCGATGCGCTCATCGAGCCGGTACCGGCCGGCGACCATGGACGGCGTCGTGTCGGACATATCTCCGCCAATACCTACAGAAACGGCAATTTTCGACCCACCCTAGGCCCCCAAGGGCCTCAGCCGTCCCACAACACCGGTCAGCACGCCCGATCAGCATGTCGGCCAGCCTGTCGGTCAACACGCCCGCCAGTATGTCGGCCGGCACGCTGTTCGCGGGCGCGTGCCCACTTCGGCCGGCGCCGATCCCGATGCCGATCCCGTGCCCCGTCAGAGGCGTGACAGCGTCGGGCGCGTGACGACTGCGGCCACGAGACGGCTGCGGGCGCGTGTCAACCAGGTGGCTCGCGGAGGCGTCTTATCAACGTCCGCCCACTCGCCCACGGGTGGGGCGAGCGCGTACGGAGGTGATCGGAACGGGTGATCGCCGGGGTCTGCCCCGACGTGGTGTGTGGAACTGCCCGAACGTGTGACCGCTGGAGGCAGGCGCGTACCGGACTGCCCGGAGTGGACCGGACTTGACGGGTGGCCGTCAGGCCCGAGGTATCTCGTCCTCCGGCCAGTCCTCGGCGTAGATGAGCGCGAGCTCCTGCCAGACCTCGTCCACCGGCCGTCCCTGCACCCGCGCGAGGTGCCGTACGAGCAGGAGGATGAGGTGCAGCGACGCCATCGCGGCGACCTCACGCGGAACCTCGTTGATGACCCTGCCGATCACCTGCAGGCCGACCGGGTCGCTGGTGTCGCCGCTCTCCCGTGCTTCGAGCGCGACGGTGACCATCGCCAGCACGGCGTTCATGTGCTCTTTGGTGAAAGCGCCCCGCTGAGGGCTGCCTGTCATGACTCATGCACCTTCCGGCATGGAGGGATGGCGCGCTTGGGCGCCCGAACCAGCATGGCGTCTCGGCGTGTGCGATGTGCATGGATTCACCCAGGAGACGGCTTACCGGCACGACTGGTCTTTGTTCACCCGCGTACGAAATAACACGCGTGCGACGTGCTTCACCGCTCATTACATGACAAGCGCCACAC
>NZ_JAHKRL010000506.1 GCF_019396405.1 Nonomuraea rhizosphaerae
CGACAAGGAGGGATGCCTCGCATCCCTCCTTGTCGCCCTCCCCCTATAAACTCCAGCCACGGACAAGGGGGAATCGTGGATCGCCGCATACCTGGCATGGCGCTGGCCGTGACCGCGCTGGTCGCCGTCGTGGGCGCGGCGGGTCCGTCGCCGCAGAAGACGCCCACCCCGTCCGTGACAGCGTCGCCACAGGGCTCGGCGGTGACGCCGCGGGCGACGCCCGCTCCGGCGGCGTCGCCGAGGAAGAGCTCCACCCCCACGCCCACCCCCGCGCAGGGCGACGGCACGCTGCAGATCCTCACCTACCGCGGTTACGCCGAGTACGGCGGCATCAGCCCCCGGGTCAACTGGGTGGGCGACTTCGAGCGCGAGACCGGCTGCCGCATCGCCCGGCTCGACACCGTGCAGACCGCCGCCGAGATGGAGGAGGCGCTCAGGAAGCGCCCCTACGACGTGCTGTCGGCGGGCCCGGTGCTGGCCGCCACCCTGATCCAGGACAAGCAGGTGCAGGCCGTCGACCCGGCCAAGGTCGCCGGCTACGACGAGCTGAGCAAGCGCTTCCGCGACATGACCACGGTCTCGGGCACCGTCTACGGCGTGCCGTACCTGTGGGGGTTCCACGAGTTCCTGTACGACTCGAAGCGGGTCAAGGGCGGCGACCTGAGGAAGGTCTTCGACTCCGACCACGTCTCGCTCAAGGACGGCCCGCTGACCATCGCCGACGCCGCCCTCACCGACGACACCGTCAAGGACCCCTTCGAGCTGACCCAGAGCCAGCTCGACCGGGCGGTGGAGCTGCTGGGCCGGCACAAGGACCGCACCTACTGGGTCAACCCGCTCGACCTGGTCAAGGGCTTCGCCACCGGCTCGCTCGACTACGCCCAGGCCACCCCCTACTTCCGCCTGCTGCTCCAGCGGGCCGGCAAGCCGGTCGAGGCCGTCGAGGCGAAGAAGACGACCGGCTGGCTCGACTCCTGGATGCTGGGCGCCAACGTGCCCGACACCGGGTGCGCCTACCGCTGGCTGAGCTGGATGGCGGAGCCGGGGGTGCAGGCCGAGGCGGCGGCCTGGGTGGGGCTCGCGCCCGCCAACCCCAAGTCGTGCAGGTACAAGGACGGCAAGGTCCAGGTGGCCAAGGAGATGTGCGAGGCGTACGGTGCGGACAAGCCCGGCAAACTCTCACGAGTCGCCTTCGCCGTCCGGCCGCCAGGGGGTTGCAGGCCCCCAGAGGGGGAATGCACTGATTACCTCACTTGGGGCAAACAGTGGGATTCGTTGAAGAACTGAGCCGGGGGATGTCCACCCATACCTGATTGTGCCGCGGGCGCGCCCCGTCCCCCCGCTGGGCCGCGCCTGCAGAGACGCCCCGGGCCTTCCCCCCCGCCCCGGGGCGTCTCGCCGTTTCCGGGCAGTTCGGAGGCACGCCCTCAAATTCGACTGAATGACCAGTCAGTGAGTAGGGTCGGGCCATGAGAATCCTTCTGGTCGGCGCCGGCGGTGTCGGCTCCGCCGTCGTCCCCATCGCCGCGCGCCGAGATTTCTACGAACACATCGTGGTCGCCGACTCCCAACAGAGCCGGGCGGCGCAGGCCGTCGCGGGGGTGGACGACCGGCGCTTCAGCGCGATCACGCTGGACGCCTCCGACCAGGGGCAGGTGGAGTCCGCGCTCCGGGAGCACCGGTGCGACGTGCTGTTCAACGCCGTCGATCCCCGGTTCACCATGCCGCTGTTCGAGGCGGCGCTGGCGACCGGGGCGCACTACCTCGACATGGCGATGTCGCTGTCGCGGCCGCATCCCAGCGCGCCGTACGAGCAGCCCGGGGTGAAGCTCGGCGACGAGCAGTTCGCGCGCGACGGCGAGTGGCGGGCGCGCGACCGGCTCGCGCTGGTCGGGATGGGGGTGGAGCCGGGGCTCGCCGACGTGTTCGCCCGTTACGCCGCCGACCACCTGTTCAGCAGCATCGACGAGGTCGGCGTCAGGGACGGCTCGAACCTGGTCGTGGACGGCTACGACTTCGCGCCGACGTTCTCGATCTGGACCACGATCGAGGAGTGCCTGAACCCGCCCGTCATCTGGGAGGACGGGCGGTGGCGCACGACCGAGCCGTTCAGCGAGCCCGAGGTGTTCGACTTCCCCGACGGCATCGGCCCGGTCGAGTGCGTGAACGTCGAGCACGAGGAGGTGCTGCTGGTCCCGCGCTGGATCGAGGCCAGGCGGGTGACGTTCAAGTACGGGCTCGGCGAGGAGTTCATCGGCGTGCTCAAGACGCTGCACAAGCTGGGCCTGGACAGCACCGACAAGATCAGGGTGGGCGGGGCGGAGGTGGCGCCGCGCGACCTGGTGGCCGCCAGCCTGCCCGACCCGGCCACGCTCGGCGAGCGGATGCGCGGCAAGACGTGCGCGGGCACGTGGGTGAAGGGCCTCGGCAAGGACGGCGCGCCCAGGGCGGTCTACCTCTACCACGTGGTGGACAACGACTGGTCGATGCGCGAGTACGGCTGCCAGGCCGTCGTCTGGCAGACCGCCGTCCACCCCGTCGTCGCGCTGGAGCTGCTGGCGGGCGGCGTGTGGAAGGGCGCGGGGGTGCTCGGCCCGGAGGCGTTCGACGCGGTGCCGTTCCTCGACCTGCTGACCGAGTACGGCTCGCCGTGGCGGCTCCGGGAGGAGGCGGCCTGACCGGCTCCGGGAGGGGCGGCCTAGCGGGACGGGAAGGCCACGACGGTGGCCAGCGGTGCGGGGACCAGCGCCTCGGCGCAGTCGGCGCAGGCCATCACGGGCGCGTCGTCGGGAAAGCGCCCGACCCGCACCCGCGGTCGTGGCCATCTCTTCTGGCAGACGACGCACGCGTCGCCGTCGAGCTGCGCGCAGCTCAGGCCATCAGGGTCGAACGTCAACACGCGCTCTGCCGTTCCTGCCGGACCCCAGTTCATCACGCTCCCAGCTGCGGTGGGCCAGTCGTCCATCGGATCCGTTATAACCCCGGTCCCGCTTCTGATCGTCTAGTGGAGCGTCAAGCTCGGGTGAACTTTCTACCCGCTCCACGTCCCGTACACCTACAAAAACGGGCATCCAGCCGCAAGCTGGATGCCCGTTTTCTTATGCTTTTTTCACACCGCGGCGAACGCCTTCTCCAGGATGCCGAGGCCCTCCTCAAGCAAGTGCTCGGGCATGACCAGCGGGGGAAGGAAGCGCAGCACGTTGCCGTACGTGCCCGCGGTCAGCACCAGCAGGCCCTCGGCGTGGCAGCGCCGGACCACCTCGGCCAGGGCGGCCGGGTTCGGCTCCTTGGTGCCGGGCCGGACCAGCTCGACCGCGATCATCGCGCCCCGGCCGCGCACGTCGCCGATCACCTCGAAGCGCTCGCGCATCGCGTGCAGGCGGGGCAGCATGATCTCGCCGATGCGGCGGGCCTTGGCGACCAGGTCCTCCTCCTCGATGGTCTCCATCACGGCCAGCGCGGCCTCACAGGCGAGCGGGTTGCCGCCGTACGTGCCGCCGAGCCCGCCGATGTGCACCTTGTCCATGATCTCCGCGCGCCCCGTGACGGCGGCCAGCGGCAGGCCGCCCGCGATGCCCTTGGCGGTGGCGATCAGGTCGGGCACGACGCCCTCGTCCTCGCAGGCGAACAGGTGGCCCGTGCGCGCGAAGCCGGTCTGCACCTCGTCGGCGACGAACACGATGCCGTTCTCCCGGCAGAACTCCGCGATCCGCGGCAGGAAGCCCTTCGCCGGCTCGATGAAGCCGCCTTCGCCGGCGATCGGCTCGATGATCACCGCGGCCACGTTCTGGGCGCCGACCTGCTTGCCGATCATGTCGATGGCCTGCGCGGCGGCCTCCTCCGCGCAGTTCTCCGGGCCGGTGGGCCAGCGGAACGGGTAGGCCAGCGGCACCCGGTACACCTCAGGGGCGTAGGGGCCGAAACCCTGCTTGTACGGCAGGTTCTTGGCCGTCATCGTCATCGTGAGCAGCGTGCGGCCGTGGTAGCCGTGGTCGAACACGATGACCGCCTGGCGGCCCGTCGCGCTACGGGCGATCTTGACCGCGTTCTCGACGGCCTCGGCGCCGGTGTTCAGCAGGACCGTGCGCTTCTCGTGGTCGCCGGGGGTCAGCTCGTTGAGCTTCTCGGCCACCCGCACGTACGACTCGTACGGCGTGACCATGAAACAGGTGTGGGTGAAGTCGGCCACCTGCTTGCGCACGCTCTCGACCACCTTGGGCGCGGAGTTGCCCACGCTGGTCACGGCGATGCCGGAGCCGAAGTCGATCAGCGAGTTGCCGTCGGCGTCCTCGACGACACCGCCGCCGGCGCGCGTGATGAAGATCGGCAGCGCGTGGGCGATGCCCGGGGGCACGGCGGCCTGCTTGCGGGCCAGCAGCTCCTGGGACTTCGGGCCTGGGATCGCGGTGACGACACGACGCTCCTGCGGAATGCTCATGCGTTCGACGTTACGCCGCGCCTTGACCAGGACCGATAGGTCGATATGGCACACTGGGGACACCCGTCTTCGCCGAAATGGACAACTGGTATGGCGCCTTCGCTTCGGACCGTGGTGCGGCGGACGGGGCTGGTGCCCCTGACCGGCTCGCTGGAGCCGGTGGTGCGGTGGGTGGCGGTCAGCGAGCTGGAGGACCCGACGCCGTACCTGGAGGGCGACGAGCTCCTGCTGACCACCGGGATGCGGCTGGACGGCGACTTTTCCGGATATGTCGGGCGGCTGGTGGAGCGTGGCGTCGCGGGGCTCGCCCTCGGGGTGGGGCTCACGCACGAGGAGGTGCCGCCCGCGCTGCTCTCGGCCGCCACGCGGGCCGGCCTGCCGCTGCTGGAGGTGCCGCGCGAGACGCCGTTCATCGCGGTCGGCAAGGCGGTCAGCGATCTGCTGGCGGCCGAGCAGTACGAGCAGATCAGCCGCGCCTTCGCCGCCCAGGGCCGCCTGACGCGGGCCGCGCTGCGGCCCGAGGGCACGCACGCGGTCATCGACCGGCTGGCCAAGGAGGTGCGCGGCTGGGCCGCGCTGCTGGACGAGCACGGCGAGGTACGGCACGCCACCCGCGCCGCCAAGGCCGAGGCGGTGGCCCGCGAGCTGGCCCCGGGCGGCCCGCTGGCGGCGGGCGGGCGGTTGCCCGCCAGTCTGGCGCTGTCCGGGCCGGACGAGCACGTCGTCGTGCAGCCGCTGGGCGGCGGGGCGCGCCCGCGCGGGTTCTTCGCCGTCGGGGCGGCCCAGGCGTTCTCACCGGTCACCCAGACCGTCGTCAACGCCGCCGGGTCACTGCTCACGCTCTCCCTCGAACAGGGCGGCGCCCAGCGCGAGTCCGAGCGCCGGGTGCGCTCGGCCGTGCTGCGGATGCTGCTGGCGGGGGCGGACGAGCGGGCACGCGGTGAGCAGGGCCGTCCCGGGCCCGCCGGAGCACTGGAGCAGGCGCGGGCGGTGCTGGAGCCGCTCGGCGCCCGCCTGCCGGACCCGCCCGTGGTGGCGCTGGTGATGGCGGAGGACACGCTGGAGACCGTGGAGCCCCACGCCTTCACCGCCCGCCTGCCCGGCGGCGGCGCCGTCGTGGCGCTCGTGGCGGACGAGCGGGCCGACCAGGTGGCCGCGATCCCCGCCGGGACCGTCGGGATCAGCGCGCCCCGGGCGTACGAGGAGCTGGGCAGCGCCCTCGACCAGGCGCGGCGCGCGTACGAGAGCGGCCGGGAGGGCCCCGTCAGGTTCGCCGACCTGGCCGGGCAGGGGCTGCTCGGCCTGCTCGACCCCGCCGCCGCCCAGGCGTTCGCCGCCGCGCTGCTGGACCCCCTCACCCGGTACGGCTCGCGGGCCGACCTGGTCGAGTCGCTACGCGCCTACCTGGGCAGCAACGGCCACTGGGACGCGGCGGCCCAGCGGCTCGGCGTCCACCGCCACACGCTCCGCTACCGCATGAAGCGGGTCACCGAGCTGCTGGGCCGTGATCTGGACGATCCGGGCACGCGCGCCGAACTGTGGCTCGCGCTGGCCGCGACCGATCACGCACCGGTCACTTCGGCTTGTCCACCAGGTAGCAGCAGATCGTCGCCATCGTGACCGCCTCGTACGTGCGGCCGTCACGCAGGTGACCGGCGCGTTCGAGGCTGATCGCCCCCTGGGCGGCGGCCCAGAGCGCGTCGGCGATCTTGCGTGGCTGGGTCGGGATGAGGTACCCGGCGGAGATGCAGTCGGCGATCACCCTGTCGAGGATGTTGAGCGCCGCGCGAGCGAGCGTCCTGGCCCGCTCGCTGGGTTCGAAACCGGGGATCGCCCGCTCGAACATCAAGCTGTAGTAGCCGGGCTCGGCCAGGCACGCCTGTCGGTAGGCGGGGCCGAGCGCGTAGAGGTACTCGAGCGCGTCCCGCCGTTGCGGGACCGTCTCCAGGTAGCGCCGGAAACGCTCGAACCCCTCCAGGTAGAGGGCCTCCGCGAGCCCTTCCCTGTTGCCGAACATGGTGTAGATCACGGTCGTCGTGCACCCGGCCTCGGTGGCTATCCGCCGCATCGTCAGGCTCTCGGGACCGTCGCTGACCAGCAGCGTCACGGCGACGTCGAGGAGCTTGGAGCGGAGTTCGTCGTGGGTGGCACGTTCACCGAGCAAGTAGGCGCCCTGAAGCCCGAGAGGCGCCGAGGAGGTCATGGGCCCACGCCTTTCCGCTCGGGGGCCCGCCGCGCTGAGGGACCCGCACACGTTGACTTAGCCAGAGGGAAGAGCCTTCAAACCGCCCCGCACGGTAAACATCCAGAATTAGGCCTACTTCTGTTACATAGCGGGTATACAGAGGGGCTTGTACTTATCGGTGAGCTCTCCCGGGAGTCTTGTGCACCATGGTGTAAGTTCCCGGGCCCTAGCTTGGCATAACGTCGGGGCTATGGACGTGCGTACCTTCTGGCTCGCGGGCCGCCCCGCCGACGGCGACACCGAGCTCACCGTGACCAACCCCCACGACGGCCGCGAGGCCGGCCGGTACTCCGTGCCCACGGACGAGCAGGTCGAACAGGCCGTCGCCGCAGCTCACGCGGTCGCCAAGGAGGCCGCGGCGCTGCCCGTGCACGTACGCGCCGAGGCGCTCGCGCACGTCTCCCGGCGCCTGGCCGAGCGGGCCGACGAGATCGCCCGGCTGATCACCGCCGAGAACGGCAAGCCGATCTTCTGGGCGCGCGGCGAGGTCGGCCGCGCGGTCGCCACGTTCCGCTTCGCCGCCGAGGAGACCCGCCGCTGGTCCGGTGACGTCCAGCGGCTCGACACCGAGCCCGCCGCCGCCGGCCGGCTGGCGTACGTGTCCCGCGTGCCCCACGGCCCCGTGCTGGCGATCACGCCGTTCAACTTCCCGCTGAACCTCGTGGCGCACAAGGTCGCGCCCGCCATCGCGGTCGGCGCGCCGGTCATCGTCAAGCCCGCCCCCGCCACGCCGCTGTCGTCGCTGCTGCTCGGCGAGATCCTGGCCGAGACCGACCTGCCCGCCGGGATGTTCTCGGTGCTGCCGGTCCAGAACGAGCGCGCCTCCGGGCTGGTCCAGGACCCGAGGCTGCCCGTGGTGTCGTTCACCGGCTCGGCCCCCGTCGGCTACGCCATCGCCGACCAGGTCCCGCGCAAGCACGTCACGCTGGAGCTGGGCGGCAACGCGGCGGCCGTCGTGCTGGCCGACGCCGACCTCGACTGGGCCGCCTCGCGCATCGCCCTGTTCTCCAACTACCAGGCCGGCCAGAGCTGCATCGCCGTGCAGCGGGTGATCGTCGAGCGGTCCGTCCATGACGCCTTCGTGGAGCGGCTGGTCCCGGCCGTCGAAGGGCTCGTCACCGGCGACCCGGCCGACGAGAAGACGCAGGTGGGGCCGCTGGTCTCGGTCGAGGCCGCCGAGCGGGTGGAGCAGTGGGTGCGGGAGGCGGTGGACGCCGGCGCCCGCGTGCTGACCGGCGGCTCCCGCGAGGGCGCCACGATCGCGCCGGTGGTGCTGGCCGACGTGCCCGCCGACGCCAAGGTCACCCGCGAGGAGGTCTTCGGCCCCGTCCTGATCGTGCAGCCCGCCGAGTCGATCGACGACGCGTACGCGATGGTCAACGACTCCAAATACGGCCTCCAGGCCGGCGTGTTCACCCGGTCGCTGGACGCGGCCTTCCGGGCCAACCGGGAGCTGGAGGTGGGCGGGCTGATCATCGGCGACGTGCCGTCGTACCGGGCCGACCAGATGCCGTACGGCGGCGTCAAGGACTCCGGCATCGGGCGTGAGGGCCTGCACTCGGCGATGACGGACTACACCTACGAGAAGGTGATGGTCCTGACCGGGCTGTCGCTGTAGCGGGCCGGTCAGGCGCGCTCGGCGGTGTTGAAGAGCGTCCTGGCCGACTCGCCGAAGTAGGGCCCGTACATGGTGCGCTGGTCGTCGCTGTACTTGAAGCTGCTCAGCGACGTGATCCGGCCCGTGCCGGTGGCCGGGTCGAAGCCGGACAGCCAGGGGCCGCCGCTGGAGCCCGCCGTCATGTCGCAGCTCAGGCCCTGGTCACGGGTCTGCTTGTACGGGTCTTCGCGCAGCCGGCCGGCGCAGTAGACCAGGTGCTCCCCGTCGTACGGGGGGTCGGCGGGGAAGCCGAAGCCGAACGCCTGGCCGCCGCGCGTCGCGTTGAACGCGATCTGCTGGGCCCCCACCACGTCGGTGACGTGCTTGCCGGCCCAGGTCGTCAGCGCCACCATGCCCACGTCGAAGTTGTCGTTGGCCGAGCGCGCCCACGGCCCGGCGACGAACATGCGGCGGGCGGCGTACTGGCCGTACGGGTGGCCGCCGCCCACCCGGTAGCCGGGCACGAACTGCCAGTTGGCCGCCCACTCGCCGGCGCCGTCCTTGACGCAGTGGCCGGCGGTGACCACCAGGTCCCGGTTGGCGCTCTTGACGGTGCTGGCCGAGCAGACGAAGTCGACGCCGGAGACCGTCAGGAACACGCGGCCGGTCGTACGGGTGACCGCGCCGCCGGTCAGCCAGCGGGAGCCGGAGGTGGTGATCTGCGGCCTGGCCGACTGGTGGCGGGGGACGGCGTCCTGGCGGTCGGGAGCCGCGGCGTCACGGCGGGGGGTGACGGTGTCACGGCCGGGGGCCGCGGCGTCATGGCCAGGGGCCGCGGCGTCATGGCCAGGGAGCTTGGCGTCACGGCCGGGGGCGACGGTGTCGCGGCCGGGGAGCTTGGCGTCGCGGTCGGGGACGACGGTGCGGCGGCGCGGGACGATGCCCTTGGCGCCGCCGGGGAGAAGGCTCTCGGTCCGGCCCAGCGTCGTGCGGCCGGTGATCCCGCTCAGCAGGCCGCCGTCCTTGGCGACGATGTCGAGCATGTCGATCGGCAGGGCGTCGGCCATCCGCCGCGGCGTCCAGTAGTCGAGCACGCGCCGCTGGTCAGCGGGGCTGCGGGCGGCGAC
>NZ_JAHKRL010000507.1 GCF_019396405.1 Nonomuraea rhizosphaerae
ACCGGCGGGGAGAGCGTGCAGGCGGCGGCCGCCGCGCGGATGTCGCCGAGCAGCCGCCCGCCGAGCATCAGCCCGGCCCAGCCGCCGATGACGATCCGCTCCGGGTTGAACAGGTGGACCAGGCTCGACAGGCCGACGCCGAGCATCTCGGCGGTCTCGGCGAGCACCGGTGAGCCCGTCGCCAGCAGCCTGGCCAGGGCGGCCTCCTCGTCGGCGGAGTCGGCGACGACGCCCGCGCGCTCCAGGACGGCCTCGGCCCCCACGTACGCCTCCAGGCAGCCGCGCGCGCCGCAGCGGCAGACCCGGCCGCCGGCGACCACCTTGAGGTGGCCGACCTCGCCCGCCGCGTGGCCCGCGCCCCGGTAGATGGCCCCGTCGGCGACGACCGTGCCGCCGACGCCCGAGCCCATGAGCACGATGACCGCGTCGCGGGTGCCCTGGCCGGAGCCGAACCACAGCTCGGCCTGGCCCATCGTCTTGGCGCCGTTGTCGACGTACAGGGGCAGCGTGGTGCCGGCCCGCAGCAGGGCGCCGAGCGGGACCGCGTCCCAGCCGAACGCCTTGGCCCGCACCAGGCCCGAGGGGCCGGGCTCGACGATGCCGGGGACGCCGACGCCCACGCCGAGCACCTGGCCGGCCGGGACGCCGCTCTCGGCGATCACCGCGTCGACGCCGGTGAGGATGTGACGGGCGACCAGCTCGGGGTCGTGCCTGGCCGAGCGGACGGCGTAGTGGGCCCTGGCGCGTTCCTTCATCTCCAGGTCGAACAGCTCGACCCTGACCTGCGTCTCCCCCACGTCCACGCCGACCGCGTAGCCGTAGCCGGGGTTGACGCGCAGCAGCACGCGGGGCCGGCCGCCGTCGGAGTCGACCTGACCGGCCTCGACGATCACGTTGTCGGCGAGCAGGTCGCCGGTCATCGTGCTGACGGTCGCCGCGCTGAGCCCGGTGACGCGGCACAGGTCGTTGCGGCTGGCCGGGCCGCCGAAGTAGAGGGCCCTCAGGAGCATCGACCGGTTGCCCCTGCGGAGGTCCCGCACCGTCCTGCGCTCTGGCGTGGCCATCGTCTCCCTTTCCGCGCCCATGTTACTTCCGTGCCCGAAGGTGGATGTTACCGAAGTGTTTCCGACGTGCCGGAAGACTTTCTTCGCACCTTAGATTATGGTCTGGCCATCCCCCCGATGAGGAGAAGGTCATGAGCCGAGGAGTCGCGGTCGCCGTGCTCGCCGTCACACTCGCCGCCTGCGGCGGACAGGGTTCCGGCGGTGGTCCGGGTGACGGGAAGACGCTCACTTTCTGGATGTACCAGGACCGGACGCCGCAGGCCGGTCAGGTGATGGAGAAGGTGCGCAAGGACTTCGAGAAGGCCAATCCCGGTGTCACGGTGAAGCTGGTCAAGATCCCCAAGGACGACTACAACACCAAGCTCGGCGGCGCGGTCGCCGGCAAGAGCGCGCCCGACGCGGGCATCCTGGACCAGCCCCTGGTGTCCAAGTACGCGCTGGACGGCACGATCAAGGAGGTGCCCGCCGGGCTGATCGACGAGAGCGCCTACTACAAGGGTGCGCTCGACACCAACCGGGCCGGCGGCAAGCTGTACGGCCTGCCCGCCGACCAGACGACCGTGGCGCTGTTCTACAACAAGAAGCTGGTGCCTGCCCCGCCCAAGAGCTGGGACGAGCTGAAGCAGGTCGCCGCCCAGGTGCACCAGGCCAACGCCGAGGTGGCCGGGATGAACGTGCCCAAGGGCGACGGCTACGGCGCCTGGATGTTCCCCGGCGTCGTGCACGGGGCGGGCGGCCAGATGGTGGACGACGCCGGCAAGAAGGTGCTGTTCGACCAGCCCCAGGCCGTGGAGGCGCTGCAGCTCTGGGTGGACCTGCTCAAGTCGTCACCACGCAAGATCACCGACTCGGACAAGCCGTTCGAGAACGGGCTGGCGGCCATGACCATCTCCGGCCCCTGGGACGTGCCGACGATCCGCGAGCAGTTCCCCGACCTGGACTTCGGCGTGGCGCCGCTGCCGTACAAGAGTGAGCCGGCCGGCAACATCGGCGGCGAGGACTCCGTGGTCTTCTCCACCAGCAAGAACGCCGACCTGGCCTGGAAGTGGCTGGCGTTCCTGACCAGCGCGGAGAACAACGGGGCCGTCGCCGACGCGTTCGGCGGGTTCCCGGCGCACCTCAAGGCGCAGGTCGTGGCCGGCGGGCCGGAGCAGGCGGCCTTCCTGGAGCAGCTCAAGGTCGCGCACGCCAGACCGGCGGTGCCGCAGTGGATCCAGGTCAACGACGAGATCATCGCCCCGGCCCTGGAGTCGGCGCTGACCGGCAAGGCCACGGCCCAGCAGGCGCTGACGGACGCGGCGGCCAAGACCCGCTCGCTCCTCGGCTGGAACGGCTGACGTGGCGGTACACGCCCAGGCTCAGCCGCGCTCCCTCGCCGCGCGCGGCAGGAGACGGCTCAGGAGGGACCACGTCGTGGGCTGGCTGCTGGTCACGCCGGCACTCGTCTACTTCGTGGTCTTCCTGCTGTACCCGGCGCTGTCGGCCCTGTACTACAGCTTCACCGACTGGAACCTGCGCACCGACGCCGCCTGGGTCGGCCTGGCCAACTACGCCGACCTGATGTTCGACGACGTCAAGTTCCCGCACTTCTGGAAGTCGGTGCGGGTGACGCTGCAGTACACGCTGATCGCCGTCCCGCTCACCATGGCGGCGGCGCTGGCGCAGGCGCTGCTGGTCAACGCGATCCGGCGCGGCCAGAACCTGTTCAGGCTGCTGCTGTTCCTGCCGGTGGTCACGGCCGAGGCGGCGGTGGGCGCGATCTGGCGCTGGCTGTACGACCCGCAGTACGGCCTGATCAACTCGGTGCTCGGCCTGGTCGGCATCCCCGGCCAGAACTGGCTGAACACCCCCGAGCTGGTCATCCCGGCGCTGGCGTTCATCTCGGCCTGGCAGTGCGGCATCTCGATGATCATCTATCTGGCGGGGCTGAAGGGCATCCCCACGACGATCAACGAGGCGGCGGTCATCGACGGGGCCGGGCCGTGGCAGCGGTTCTGGCGGGTGACCGTGCCGATGCTCCGGCCGACGACGTTCTACCTGCTGGTGACCGGGGTGATCGCGGCGTTGCAGGTGTTCGGCCTGGTGTACGTGATCTTCTCCGGCAACGGCCGCAGCGTCACCGGCGGGCCGGAGCAGTCGGGGCTCAGCTACGTGCTGCACCTGTACCTGTTCGCCTTCCGCTATGACGCGATGGGCGCGGCGTGCGCGATGTCGTTCATCCTGCTCGTCTTCATCATGATCGTGACGGCGGTGCAGTTCAGGTTCGTCAAGCAGGAGGCGGCGTGAGACGGGCTTCGATCTATGTCGCGCTGGTCCTGCTGTCGGCGGTGTCGGTCGTCCCGTTCCTGTGGATGCTGGCCACCTCCGTCAAGCACGGGCAGGACATCTACACCAAGGTGCCGAACCTGCTGCCGACCGACCGCAGGACCGGCGAGTGGGCGGCGACGCTGGAGAACTACGACTACGTCCTGGGCGTCGGCGGGCTGGGCACGGCGTTCGTCAACAGCGTCTGGGTGTGCCTGATCCTGGTGCCGGCCAAGCTGCTGGTGGACGCGCTGGCGGCGTACGCGTTCGCCAGGATCCCCTTCCCCGGCCGGGACAAGCTGTTCGTGGTGCTGCTGGCCGGCATGATGGTGCCGGCGATCACGCTGCTGATCCCGCGCCTGCACGTCACGCAGGCCCTGGGCATGTTCGACTCGGGGTGGGGGCTGATCGTCCCGAACATCGCCTCCGTGCTGGACATCTTCCTGCTGCGGCAGTTCTTCCTGACGATCCCGGCCGAGCTGGAGGAGGCGGCGCTGATCGACGGGGCGGGCCGCATGCGGGTGTTCTGGAGGATCGTGCTGCCGCTGTCGAAACCGGTGCTGGCGGTCGTGACGATCACCAGTTTCCTGTTCCACTGGAACGACCTGGTCTGGCCGCTCGTCGTGCTGAACGACCCGGAGCTCTACACGCTGCCGCTGGCGTTGCAGCAGCTCGTGGCCAGCCCGGACGGCGGCCGCGCGTACTACATCATGGCGGGCGCGACGCTCGCCGTCATCCCGGTGATCGCCGTGCTGCTGGTCTTCCAGCGCCGCATCCTGCAAGGCATCGCCTTCACCGGCCTCAAGGCCTGAGGAGGGTTCCGAGTGACGTTGGAGTTCCGTGACGGGGTCGCCGTCGTGGACGGCGAGCCGCGGGTGCTCGTCACCGCCGACTATCCCTACTACCGCGACGACCCGGCCGTGTGGGCGGACCGGCTGCGCGCCGTACGGGACGAGCTGGGGATCGAGGTGATCACCTGTTACCTGCCGTGGCGCCACCACCAGCCCTCGCCCGGCACGCCGCCGGACTTCACCGGGGCGACGCACCCGTCCAGGGACGTGATCGGCTTCCTGGAGCTGTGCCGCGACCTCGGGCTGAAGGTGATCGGCAAGCCGGGGCCGTTCATCCACGCGGAGGTGACGTACGGCGGGCTGCCCGACTGGGTCTGCCCCGACCACGACCCGGCGATCGAGGCGCTGGTCGGCGCGTCGGGCGAGCCGCTGCGCTGGGCCGACTCGCCTGACCGGGCGCCCGGCCGGACGCTGCCCGCCCCGCTCGGCGCGGTCTTCTCGGCCATGGCGGCCGAATGGCTGTCGGCGGCGGGCAAGGTCCTGAGCGGCGCCCCGGTGGCCGCCCTGCAGATCGCCAACGAGGGGATCTACACCAACGGCGCGCTGCCCCTGACGGCCTACGACCACAGCCCCTCCGGGCTGGCCTTCCACCGCGGCCGGCCGGCCGGCGCGGACCGGGGCCGCGGCCACGCCGAGTACCTGGCCGAGGTCTACCGCGTCTGGACCCAGGCCACCGGCACGGACCTGCCGGTGGTGGTCAACCTGAACCCGCCGACCGTCGAGGAGCTGGACGACTGGCTGGCCCGGGTGCGGCCCGAGCTGTGGGACGGCATCACCTACGGCTTCACGAACTGGATGGGCGTCGTGTCGTCCGACCCGGACGCGCACGCCCGCTACGTGATCGCGGCCAAGCGCGCCCCCGGCCCGAACCTGGAGGAGAACTGGGGCTTCTCCGAGCTGTACGACCCGGCCTACGCCGACGCGGCGACGAGCTTCCACCAGAGCCTGCTCGCCCTGGCGGCCGGGGCGACCGGCGTGAACGTCTACACCGGCGTGTCCACCTCCGGCTGGCTGCCCGACCTGGACTCGGCGCACGGCGGCGTGTACCCGGACTGCGCGCCGATCAGGGCGGACGGCACCGCCTCGGAGAAGGCGCCGGTGGTGCGGGCGCTGGCGGGCTTCTTCGCCCGGCACGGGGCCGAGTTCCTGGAGTGCGAGCCGGTGCGGTCGCAGGCCTTCGGGCTGTACCTGCCGTACGCGGGGATCGCCGCCCTGGACAAGCGGGAGGGACAAGGGGGGCCGGGGTGCGGGCGGGCGCTGCGCGCCTTCCACGACCGGATGCGGGCGCAGGGGTGCGACTACGACCTGTTCGACCTGGAGACGGTCACCGCCGAGCGACTGGCCCGGTGCGCGGCCGTGACGGTGCCCGGCGGCCCGTTCATGCACCGGCACGTGCAGGAGCTGCTGGCCGCGTACGAGGGCAGGGTGGTCGTGGACGGCCCGGTGCCGGCGCTCGACGAGGACATGCGGCCCTGCTCGCTGCTGACCCCGTCCGAGCCCGTGGCGCAGGAGAATCCGGTCCTGTACGGACGCGCGGACGCCTACCTGCGCAGCCATCCCGGCCGGGACGTGCACTACCTGACCGTGCTGGTCCAGGACGACGGCGACGGGCCCGTCGGCGTGCGCACCCCGCTGGGGGACGTCGAGGTGCTGGCCGCCCGGGGCGGCGCGGCGGTGCTGCGGCTGACCGGCGACGGGCTCGACGATCTGCTGGTCAAGGGCGTCAACGGGTGGCTGGACTCGGCGGTGGCGGCCCGCGTCACGTTCGCGGGTGAGACGGTGGCCGCGCCGGCCCCCGGGGACCTGGTCAGGATCGGGCGGTAGATCCCCCGCCGCGGAGCCCCCGCCGCGCGCCGGGGGAGGATGCCTTCGTGACGACGTACACGATCCCCGGGATGCGGGTGCGCGAGCACGTGGTGAGCGTGCCGCTGGACTGGTCCGACCCTGACGGCGAGACGATCGAGGTGTTCGCCCGCGAGCTGGCCGACCCCGTGCGGGCCGGCGAGGACCTGCCGTGCCTGCTGTTCCTGCAGGGCGGGCCGGGCGGCAAGGGGCCGCGGCCGACCGGCCCGGACGGCTGGATCGGGCAGGCGCTCAGGACGTACCGGGTGATCCTGCTCGACCAGCGCGGCACCGGCCGCAGCTCGCGGATCACCGGCCGGGTGATGGCCGCCTTCGGCGACCCGCGCAGGGCCGCCGACCATCTGGCCCGCTTCCGCGCCGACTCGATCGTGGCCGACGCCGAGCACCTGCGCACCACCGTGTTCGGCGGCCGGCGGTGGGAGACGCTCGGGCAGAGCTACGGCGGCTTCCTCACGCTGACGTACCTGTCCAGGGCGCCCGAGGGGTTGAGCGCCTGCTACGTGACCGGCGGCCTGCCCGCCGTGGCGCCGGACGCGGCGGAGGTCTACCGGCGCACGTACCCGCGGGTCGCGGCCAAGAACGCCGCCTTCTACCGCCGCTACCCGCACCACGTGGACACGGTCGCGCGCATCGCCGACCGGCTCGCGGCCGGGGACGTCCTGCTGCCGGACGGCGACGTGCTGACGGTGCGGCGGCTGCAGTCGCTGGGCGTCGACTTCGGCATGAAGCCGGGGTACGAGCGCATGCACTGGCTCGTGGACGAGGCGTTCGACGGCCCCTCCGACGGCCCCATCGACGGCTCTTCCGACGGCCCGTTCGACGGCGACCATCTGTCCGACACCTTTCTGCACCAGGTGCTGGCCCGCTCCTCCTACGGCGACAACCCGCTGTTCGCCGCGCTGCAGGAGAGCATCTACGGCTCGGGCGCGGGCGCGACCGGCTGGGCCGCCGAGCGCGAGCGGGCCCGCCACCCGGCCTTCGCCGAGTCGGCCAGGCCGCTGCTGTTCACCGGGGAGATGATCTACCCCTGGATGTTCGCCGAGATCCGCGGGCTGCGGCCGTTCCGCGCCGCGGTGGAGCTGCTGGCCGAGCGGGCCGACTGGCCGCCGTTGTACGACCTCGACCGGCTGGCCGCCAACGAGGTGCCGCTGGCGGCGGCCGTCTACCACGACGACATGTACGTGGACTCCGGCCTGCAGCTGGAGACCGCCTCCCGGATCGGCAACGCCCAGGCGTGGGTCACCAACGAGTACGAGCACGACGGCCTGGCCGACGAGCGGGTGCTGGCCCGGCTGACCGGCATGGTCCGCGACCTCGGCGGCGGCCTTCCCCGGTGAGACGCGGCGGCCTTCCCCGGTGAGATCACGACCGGTCTGGAGGAGGTGGACGGCCGCTCGCTAGGGTTGTCGCCATGTCTCCCTGGAAGGGCGCTATGACCGCTTGGACCGTCAACTGCTCGATTCTCTATTCGGACCTGCCGCTCCTGTCGCGACCCGCCGCGGCCGCGGCGGACGGG
>NZ_JAHKRL010000007.1 GCF_019396405.1 Nonomuraea rhizosphaerae
GTCGGCATCATCGCCGACGACACGACCAGGCTGCTCCTGGCCTACCGCAACGCCCCGCAGACCAGGCCCCGTTTCATCGCCCTGGCCGCCGAGGTGCGGGCCCACGACGCCGACGCCGACCGGTTACCGGAGGAGTACCCCTACCAGCACGATCCGGACGACATCGTGGCGTTGATCCACTCCTCCGGCACCACCGGCACCCCGAAGTCGACGACGCTCGGGCATCGCAGCTTCTGGGACGGCAAGCAGCCGCGGATGCTGCGCTTCCCCGCCGAGCCGTACGACAAGCTGATGTCGCTCATGCCGCACACCCACGCCGGCGGGCTCAGCTACTTCCTCACGGCGGTGCTGCTCGGACTGCCGACCGTGGTCATGGCGGACTGGCGGCGCCCGGCCGTGGAGCCGGTGATGGAGGCGTTCCAGCCGACCATGGTGGCCTCCTTCCCGAGGACCTTCGTGGAGCTGGCCACCGGTGAGCTCCCGGTCAAGGCCGCGGCGAAGGTCCACTCCTGGTTCAACACCGGAGACAGCGCCCATTACGGGCACATCGCCCGGCTGGTCCAGCTCGGCGAGCGGCCCGCCGGTCTGATCAGGTCGTGGCTGCTCCCGCAGGGCGCCGCCGCGGGCGAGCCGCTGCCCGGCTCCCAGTTCGTCGACGGGCTCGGCTCCTCAGAGATGGGGATGGCGCTCTTCGGCCAGGTGACCGCGCCGGAGACCCCGCGCGACGACCGGTGCGTGGGCAAGGCGCAGGACGCGGTGATCAAGGCCGCGGTGCTGGACGAGAACGGCCAGGAGGTGCCCGACGGCACCGTCGGCCTGCTGGGTGTGATCACCCCCTCGCGCACACCCGGCTACTGGAACGACGCGAGGCTGACCAGCAGTTTCGAGCTCAACGGCTACTGGCTGACCGGGGACGTGGCGCGCAGGGACAGCGAGGGCAACTTCTACCACCTCGACCGCACCGTGGACGTCATCGACACCGCGGCGGGACCGGTCTACAGCCTGCCCATCGAGGAGATCCTCATCGCCGACTGCGCGGACCTCGTCCAGGACTGCTCGGTCGTCGGCGTGCCCGGCAGGCCGGGAGAGGGGCAGCGCCCGATCGCCGTGGTGCGGCTGCAGGCCGGCGCCGCCGGTGTCACCGCCGGCGAGGTCCTGGAGAAGGCGAACAAGGCCCTCTCCGACGCCGGTCTGGCCACGCTCGCCACCGTGATCATCGCTCGGACCGACGAGGACTATCCGCTCGGCCCCACGGGCAAGGTGCTCAAGCGCGAGCTGCGTACCCGCCACGCGGTGCTGCTCACCGGATGAGCCATCAGATGAACGCCGCCCGCGGCCCGTACACCTATGTGCGCCGTCCGCTCGTCGAGCCGGACTGGCGGCGGCTGCCGGGCTGGCGCGGCGTCACCGACGCGCAGTGGCGCGATGCCCAGTGGCAGCGCGCCCACTGCGTGCAGCACGCCGGGCAGTTGCGCGCGGTGGTCGGTGACCTGCTCCAGGAGTCCTTCTACGCCGACCTGGCGGACGACCGGGCACGGTTCGCGACCATGTCCACGCTGATCACGCCCCAGTTGCTCAACGTGATGGTGCCGGAGGCCACGAGCGGTCCGGCCGCCTACACGCGGGCGTTCCTGGCGGACCCGATCCGCCGCTACCTGCTGCCGGTCGGCTCCGACCGGCATCCGGTCTGGCCCAGCCATCCACGCGCGCGCCGCGACTCGCTGCACGAGGCCGACATGTGGGTGGTGGAGGGGCTGACCCACCGCTATCCGACGAAGGTGCTGGCCGAGCTGCTGTCCACCTGCCCGCAGTACTGCGGCCACTGCACCCGGATGGACCTGGTCGGCACCTCGACCCCGCAGGTCGTCAAGGCCCGGCTCGCGCTCAAGCCCGTGGACCGGCAGGAGCTGATGCTGGACTACCTCAAGCGCACGCCCGCCGTACGCGATGTGGTGGTCTCCGGTGGCGACGTGGCCAACCTGCCCTGGCCGCGGCTGGAGGCGTTCCTGCTGCGGCTGCTCGAACTGGAGTCCGTACGGGACATCCGCCTGGCCACCAAGGCGCTGATCGGCCTGCCGCAGCACTGGCTGCAGCCCCGCGTGGTCGAGGGGATGGGCCGGGTGGCCGCCATCGCCCGCGCCCGAGGGGTGAACCTGGCCGTGCACACGCACGCCAACCACGCGCAGTCGGTGACGCCGCTGGTCGCCGAGGCGGCCCGGGCCATGCTCGCGGCGGGCGTGCGGGACGTGCGCAACCAGGGAGTGCTCCTGCGGGGCGTGAACACGACCCCGGACGACCTGCTGGACCTCTGCTTCGCCTTGCAGGGCGAGGCCGGGATCCTGCCGTACTACTTCTACCTCTGCGACCTGATCCCCAACGCGGAACACTGGCGGATCCCGCTCCACCAGGCGCAACGGCTGCAGGAGGCCATCATGGGCTATCTCCCCGGCTACGCGACGCCGCGCCTCGTGTGCGACGTGCCCTACGTCGGCAAACGCTGGGTGCACCAGGTGGTGGAGTACGACCGGGAACGCGGCATCTCGTACTGGACCCAGAGCCACGGGACCGGGCTCCAGCCGGTCGAGCAGGAGCGCCGCTTCCCCTTCTACGACCCGATCGACACCTTGCCCGAGCCGGGCCGCCGCTGGTGGGCCGGCGGAGAGGGACAACCATGACCTCTGGCACCCTGCGCCGCATGTGCTGGATCTTCCCCGACCGCGAGTCCACCCGGGCCACCGCGATGTGGCACCCCTTCTTCTGGGACCTGTACGCCGAGGTGGCCGCCGAGCTCGGCCTGCGCTGGACCAGGAACTCCCCGGACTCGGTGACGGTCGACGGCCTGGAACCCGGCAAGACGCGCGTCTACGTGGACGACGAACCCGTGACCCCGGAGGACACGCTCTTCATCACCGCCCTGTACTCCCTGCCCTACCAGTCGATGGACATCTTCAACCAGTACGCGCTGTACGCCGTGCTGGAACAGGCCGGCTTCTACCTGTCGTTCCCGCCGGGCCTGTCCCCCATCGCCAACGACAAGCTGGCCACGGTCCTCTTCCTGCACGATTCGCCCGTCCCGCCGGTGCCCACGCTCCGCATCGGAACCGGGCGGGACACCAGCAAGCACCTGTACGAGGTGGCGCTGTCGAACCTGACCTACCCGGCCATCGTCAAGCCGTCCGGGTGGTGCGGCGGCGGCGGGGTGAACCTGGCCCGCGACTCCGAGGAGATCCGCGGCCTGGCCAGCCTCGCGCAGGGCGGCGACACCACGCTCGTGATCCAGCCCTACCTGGGCGACGGCACGGTCGACTACCGGGTCTACGTCGTCGACGGCGAGCCGTACGCCGTGATGAAGCGCATCCCCGAGCCCGGCTCGCCGGTCGCCAACGCCAGCCGGGGCGGCGCGATGGAGTTCCCGCCCGTCCCGCCCGAGCTGGCCGAGGCGACGGCGTACTTCTACGAGAAGCTGCCCATCCCCTTCTTCTGCGTCGACTTCCTGTTCGACGGCGAGCGGTACTGGTTCTCCGAGCTCGAACCCGACGGGGTGATCGCGCCGGACTTCGGCGACCCCGCCCGCACGCTCCAGCGCGACGTCACCCGGGCCCGCTGGACGGCCTACCGCGACGCCCACACCCGCTGGATGACCGAAAGCCAGGTGAAGAAATGACCGGATCGTTCTCACTGCCGCCCGAGGCGGCCGAGCCGCACCTGCGCGTCCCGCGGCGAGCACTGGAGCGGCTCAAGACCGTGCCCGCGCTCGCGCCGCGCTACGCCGGCTACGACAAGGTGCTCACGCTGGAGGACGTCGCCGCGCTTCCCCCGCTGGTCAAGGACGACCTGAACGTGGCGCTGGCGCACCTGACGCCCAAGGCCGAGCAGGGCGCCACCTGGCTGTTCCAGAGCGGCGGCAGCACCGGCGCGCCCAAGGTCGGCTACGCCCCCACCGGCTTCTACATGGCCGGCGTGTACGAGCAGTGGCGGCCGCTGGAGCCGGACGACGTCTTCGTCAACGGCTGGGGCGCCGGCCGCATGTGGGGCGCCCACTTCCTGGCCGGCGCCTTCGCCGACCTGTCCGGCTGCCGGGTCATCGCGCTGGGCTCGGTGACGAAGGAGGAGTACGGCGACTGGCTGTCGTTCTTCGCCGCCCAGGGCGTGACCGCGTTCGGCGGCACCCCCAGCGTGCTGCGGCTGTGGTTCGCGCACGCGCGGGCCGCCGGCGTGCGCCTTCCCGCGCTGCGCAAGGTGCTCTGGCTCGGGGAGGCGTGGCATCCCCAGCTCGACGAGGACATGGCCGTGGTGGCGCCGGACGCGCGCCGCTGGGGCATGTTCGGCAGCACCGAGACCTGGGTCATCGGCACCAACACCCCGCAGTGCCCGGCGGACGTCTTCCACCCGCTGCCCGCGCAGCTCGTCCACGCCGACGCCGACGAGCTGCTGGACTTCACCACGCTCGACCCGGACGTGCTCAACCCGGTGCTGCGCTACCGCACCGGCGACGCCGGCCGCTTCGTGACGTGCGAGTGCGGCCGGGAGGGCAGCGCGCTGCGGGTGCTGGGCCGCCGCGACTCGGTGGTGCAGGTACGCGGGCTGGGGCTGCACGTGGACGACATCGTCGCCCAGGCCGAGCGCGAGCCGGGCGTCTCCAGGGCGCAGATCCTCATCACCGAGCAGGCAGGCCGGGTCTCCGCGGTGGACGTGCTGCTGCTGACCGACCAGGACGCGCCGCCGGACCTGCCCGAACGGCTGCGCGGGGAGCTGATGTCGGCGACGTTCACGATCAGCACGGCGTTCCAGCACGACCCGCACGCCTTCCGGGTCAAGGCCGTCGACGCGCTGATCAGCAACGAGCGCACCGGCAAGACCGCCGGTTTCGTCGTACGGGAGGAGCCGTGAGGTTGCCGGAGTCCCTGGGCAGGCAGTTCAACCTGTACTGGGGCGGCCAGACGGTGAGCCTCGTCGGCGACCGGATCACGGTGTTCGTGGTCCCGACACTGATGATCTTCGCGCTGCACGCCTCCGCGTTCGAGGTGGGCGTCGTGGCCATGGCCCAGTACCTCGGCATCCCCCTGCTGGGGCCGATCGCCGGGGTGCTGGTCGACCGCTGGGACAAGCGCCTGACCATGCTGATGTGCGACGTCGTACGGCTGGTGGCGGTGGCGGTGATCCCCGTGGCGTACTGGGCCGGCGTGCTGTCGACCCCGTTGCTGTTCGTCTGCGTGGCGCTGATCAGCGGCGCGACGATCTTCTTCAACGTCGGTTACCTCGTCGCCGTGCCCACCACGGTGCCGGAGGACAAGCTGGTGCGGGCGTACTCGCGCCTTGAGGGCAGCAGCACGGTGTCCGAGGTGGCCGGGCCGTCGATCGCCGCGGGCCTGTACCACGCGCTCGGGGTGGCCGCGCTGCTCGTCGACGCGGCCAGCTACCTGGTCTCGGCGGCGTGCTTCCGCTTCATGCGGCCCTGGGGGGTCAAGACCGTCCAGCAGGGGTCCGTGTGGTCGCGGCTGCTGCTGGGGTTCCGGCTGAACTGGGCCGACCCGGTGCTGCGCCGGGTGGTCATCGCGGCCGTGACCCTGAACTCGGGCGGCCCGATCTTCGTCACGGTCCTGCCGGTGCTGGCCTACCAGGGCCTGGACATCTCGGTCGGCGTGTTCGGGGCGGCGATGTCGGCCGGGGCGGGCGGCGCGGTGATCGGCGCGCTCGTCGCGCCCAGGATCAGCGACCGGCTGGGCCTGGGCCGGACCATGGCCTGGGGGCTGCTGCTGCACTGCCTGGTCGGCCTGGGCATCCTCGCCGCGCCCGCGCTGCCCGCCGCGCCCGTCATCGGCGTGACGTTCGGCTGCTACGGCTTCTTCATGTCGTGCATCAACGTCTGCAGCGCCCCCATTCGCCAGTCGCGGATGACGGCCGAGAACCAGGGGGTGATGCACGCCGCGTTCCGCAGTGTGACCTGGGGAGTGATCCCGCTGGCCGCGCTCGTCGGAGGCTCGGCGGTCACCCTGCTGACCGGCAGCCTGGGTGTGCTCGACGCGGCCAAGGTGGTCATGGTCGGCGGCACGCTGCTGGCCGCGTTCTCGTTCCTGCCGGCGGTGGGGATCCAGCCGCTGCTGGACCGCGCGAAGAACCTTTCGGAGAGCCCGGCATGACCGCCCCGACCGCGCCGACCGCGCGCTCCTCGCGGACCGTGCCGACCGTGCTGATCACCGGGACGTCGTCCGGCATCGGCCTGGCGACCGCGGTCACCGCGGCCAGGGCCGGGTTCGCCGTGGTGGCGACGATGCGCGACCCGGGCAAGGACGGCGCGCTGCGCGAGGCGGCCGGCCAGGCCGGGGTCACGCTGGACGTCCGCCGCCTCGACGTCACCGACGCCGCGTCCATCTCCTCGTGCCTCCAGGGCGTGCGCGAGGAGCACGGGCGGCTGGACGCGGTGGTCAACAACGCCGGGGTCTCCAACTTCGACCCGACGATGGAGATGTCCACCATGGAGGCCCTGCGGGCCAACCTGGAGGTCAACTTCTTCGGCGTCGTCGCCGTGAGCCGGGTCGCGATGCCGCTGCTGCGCGCCGCGCGTGGCCGCCTGCTGACCATCGGCAGCGTGCACGGGGTCGTCGGGCAGCCGTTCAACGAGGCGTACGCGGCGGCGAAGTTCGCCGTCGAAGGGTTCATGGAGAGTCTGGCTCCGGTCGCGGCGGCGCACGGGGTGCGGGTCAGCGTGGTCGTGCCCGGCTTCGTCCCAGACACCGAGTTCGGGATTTTTCCTGACATCAACCGGGGGACCATCCGGGCGGCCTCGGGGCCGTACGCGCCGACGTTCGACGGCTACCTCGACTGGGTGCGCGGCGCGGGCTGGGAGGCGGCCGGCCAGTCCAAGTGGGAGGTGGCCGAGGTGGTGGTGCGCGCGCTGAACGAGGACGAGCCGCCGTTCCGGATCCCCACCAGTGCGTGGGTGTCGGCGTACCTGGCGGGCAAGCTCGCCGACCCTGACGGATCGGCCGTGCAGGGCCTGGCCAGGACCTGGATCGGAGCCCCCGTATGAGCACTGGCACTGGCACTAGTGTCGGCGTGGATGTCGAGGATCCTGCCTGCCGTTCGCTCGGCATCGCGCTGGAGGAGGTGGCCGCCGGCCGGGCGCGGCTGCGGATGCGGATCACCGACGAGATGGTGAACCTTCACGGCGTCGCCCACGGCGGCTACCTGTTCCTGCTCGCCGACGCCGCGTTCGCGTACGCCTGCAACAGCCATGGCCGCGTCACGCTGGCGCACAGCGCGCAGGTGACGTTCCTGCGCCCGGCCGCGGCCGGCGACGAGCTGGTGGCCGAGGCCACGGAACGCGTCAGGTACGGCAGGAACGGCGTCTACGACGTGACGGTACGGCGGCCGACCGGCGAGATCATCGCGGAGTTCCGCGGCCAGAGCGTGACCGTCTCCGGCAGACCACCAGGCGACCTGACGGCTTCCGGCAGGCCACCGAGTGACGACCGGACAAGGACCTAGGAGACACACATGCCCGCCAAATCCCTGCGCGACCTGGTCGATTTCGCCCGCCGCCACTCCCCCTTCTACGCGGAGACGTACCGCGACGTGCCCGACGGCGCCGACGACCTCACCCAACTGCCGATCATCGACCAGACCGCCTTCTGGGCCGCGAACGTCTACCCGGACAACCGGCTGCTGACCGGACCGCTGACCGACGCCGGCGTGTACACCTCCGGCGGCACCACCGGCGCCCCGAAGTTCTCCCCCTGGACCCGGACGGAGCACGCCGACTCGGTGACCGCCTTCGGCGCGGGCATGGTCCGGGCGGGGCTGAAACCGGGACACCGGGTGGCGAACCTGTTCTCGGCCGGCGAGATGTACGGGGGCTTCCTCTACATCGAGCACGCGCTGCACAACGCCCCCGTGGAGAACGTCCGGCTGCCCATCGCCGGCCACGCCCCCGACGACTTCGTCGCCGACCTGATCGCGTACTTCGGCATCGACGTGCTGGCGGGCCCGCCGATGAAGCTCGCGACCGTGGCCGACGCGGTGAACGCCCGCGGGCAGGCGGCCGACACGGTGGAGCTGCTGCTGTTCGCCGGCGACTTCCTCTTCGACGACCTGCGCCCCCAGCTGGCCAAGGCGTTCCCCGGGGCGGCGATCGCCTCGCTCGGATACGCCTCGGTGGACGCCGGGCTGGTCGGCGGCCCGGTGCCGGGCGACGACGTGCGCGTGCACGAGGCCTTCGCCAACCGCACCCTGGTGGAGCTGGTCGACGACTCGACCGGCGAGCCGATCACCGTCCCCGGAGTCCCCGGCCGCGTGATCGTCACCAACCTGTTCAGGACGCTGATGCCGATCATCCGCTACCCGGCCGGCGACATGGCGGAGTGGACCGACCCGAGCTGCCGCGCGTTCCGCCTGCTCGGACGGTCGACCGAGGGCGCCAGGGTGGAGACGGTGTCGATGTCCACGGAGGCCATCCGCGCGGTCCTCATCGCGGCGGACCCGGACCGGGCCATGTCGGGCATGCAGATGGTGCAGCGCCGCTGGAACGGCAAGGACGGGCTGACGCTGCGACTGGCCTGCACCGAGGAGCCACCGCCGGAGCTGACGCAGCGCCTCATCGACGCCGTGTACGCGGCCAGGCCCCTGTATCCCCAGACTGTGGAGGAAGGCGGCGTCCACCCACTGACGATCGAATGGGTACGGCCCTCGGACCTGGTACTGCACCCCCGTACAGGGAAGGTCTTGCAGGTCGTGGACGAACGCCCGCGCTCCTGACCGGAGGAGATCGACGGCGAGCGCGCAGCCGATCAATTACCCCGAGTTCGCCCCCGTCCACCACCGTCACCGAAACCGTCTACCGCGAGCCTGGTCGGCCCCCGCAACACCACCGTCACTGAGACCGTCTACCGCAAGCAGCTCCGCCCCGTCATCCTCGACGGCGCAGAAGCCATGGACCAGATCTTCAGGGACACATAGTCACTCAGTTAGTCACCCAGCAACGCAAAAGGCCGCTTCCAACACTCTGGAAGCGGCCTTTGACCTGTGGAGATGAGGGGATTCGAACCCCTGACCCCTTCGATGCGAACGAAGTGCGCTACCGGACTGCGCTACATCCCCAAGGACTCGACCAGATTAGCAAACTTCCAGCAGTCCTCGCGCCACGCATCTCTCCGCCCCCGAAAGAGCAGGTCAGTCCCCCACCGCGCGACGCGGCGGTTCCGCGTACTGGTCGAACAGGACGTCCTCCTGCCGAGCCGCCAGATCGATGATCTCCGCCTGCTCCCGCTCGGCCGCCAGCTGCGCCGCCCGCCGCTGTTCGCGTGCGCGCCGCGTCCGTTCGGCGCGCGCCAGGGCGGCGCGGTCGCGACGTTCGCGGTCCACCTGTACGGCGATCCGCAGGAACAGCATGTATCCCAGCATGATGACCCCGGCGGGCGCGATGCCCCACCAGGGGATGACCTTGACGCCGGCAGTGACCACGGAGGCGATCACGAGCAGGGCGGTGAAGAACAGCAGCCGTCTGCGCCGGGCCACGATGATCGCCCGCCGCCGGAGCCGGAACTGCCGTGGATCCACCCGTTCCACTTCCACGGGCGGCGATTCCGGGTCATCCACCGCTTCGGCCGCGGTGGCCGACAGGTCCGGCAGTTGGTGTTCGCCTGTGTAGTACTCCTCAAGCTCCGCCAATTCCGCGAGATTCGTCTTATCTCGCCTCAACCACATCGGAACGAGCACACACAGCCACATGACGACGATCGCCAGGTAGAGGAGGATGCTCACAGCCACCTCCGGGCACAACAAGAACGCCTGCGTCTTTCCGGCGCCCATGATGTGCTCACGTCACGCACCGTAAGACCGCGTGTCACTGATTGACGAGCATTCGGTGCGGTGTGTCGCGAGATCGTCAAACCTCTTCTACCGGAGACCCGCCGTGAGCGGCTGACTCACGGGCGCGACGCCACTGTACGAGCAATCCGCCGGGTACGTCCTCGACAGTCAGCGCATAGCAGATATGGTCGCGCCAGGCTCCATCGATGTGAAGTTGGCGACGCCGAATGCCTTCTTCCCTGAATCCCAGTTTCTCAACCACTCGGCGGCTGGCCTGATTTTCGGGGCGGATGTTCGCTTCGAGCCGATGCAGGCCCGTGGTGAAGAAGCAGTGGTCGACAGCCATCGCGAGCGCGGTCGGGGTGATGCCCCGCCCGGCGAGCGAGCCGTCCACCCAGTATCCCACCTGGGCCGAGCGGGCCGAGCCCCACACGATCGCGCCGACGGTCAGCTGCCCCGCGAACCGGCCACCGTACGTGACGACCCACGGCAACGCGAGCCCCTGCCTTGCTTCGCGGCGCAGGGTGCCGACCATGGAGATGTACGGGCCCAGACCGGTCCTGAACAGCGGCGTCTCCGGATTGCTCGGCTCCCACGGCCGCAGCCAGTCGGCGTTGCGCAGTCGCGTGTCGCGCCACACGCGTACGTCGGCCAGCCGCAGGGGCCGCAGGCCTACCGGGCCTTCGTTGAGCACCGCCGGCCAGCCACGAAGTCGATCCACACCTCTCATCATCCCCCTATCGGGCACGATGTCGCCACGGATCAGCAGCGGTGACTCTCCGCACACCGAATCACGTTCCATATCGCGGCCGCCGACGAGGGCTCGGTGGGGACGCGGCGAAGACTCAGCGCGGGTGATCGCCGCCGCGAATCTGGTCGACGGCATGCTGGAGTACAGGGGCCAGTACGGCCATGCCATCCCGTACGCCGCCGGACGATCCGGGCAGATTAACGATCAACGTCTGGTCGGCTTGGCCCGCGAGACCACGGGACAGAATCGAGGTGGGGACTTTGTCGCGGTTCGCTTGCCGGACAGCCTCCGCTATCCCGGGAATTTCCCGAGAAATGACCCGCCGGGTCATCTCCGGCGTCAGATCCATCGGCGTCAGCCCGGTCCCTCCGGTGGTCACTATCACCTGATATCCGGACGACACCCCTTCCCGGAGTGCCTCCTCGACCGCCTCCCCGTCGGGCACCACAACCGGCCCCTCGACCTCACACCCGGCCTCGCCCAGCAGCTCAACCAGGAGCGGTCCCGATTTATCGGCATAAACCCCGGCGGAGGCCCGGTTCGACACCGTGACCACCAGCGCCCGGATCACCGCACCAGAAGACGTCACCGCGTCCACAACCCGGTCTTACCGCCCACCTTCTCCTCCACCCTCACATCGGTGATCACCGCGGCGGGATCCACCGCCTTCACCATGTCGATCAACGCCAGCGCGGCCACCGACACCGCCGTCAACGCCTCCATCTCGACCCCGGTACGGTCGGCGGTCTTCACCCGGCAGGTGATCGCCACTCCCCAGTCCTCGACGTCGAGCGACACCTTCACCCCGTGCAACGCGATCGGATGACACAGCGGGATCAGGTCCGGCGTCCGTTTCGCCCCCATGATCCCCGCGATCCGCGCGACACCCAGCGCGTCGCCCTTGGGCACCTCGCCCGACCGCAGCAGCCGCACCGCCTCGGCCGACAGCATCACCCGCCCGGTGGCCGTGGCCGTACGCGCGCTGACGTCCTTGGCGGACACGTCGACCATCCGTGCCGCGCCCGTCTCGTCCAGATGCGTGAACTCACTCACAGCCGGACCATCTCCACCTGGCAGCCCCGATCCGCCCACAGCCAGCCCCTGCCCGTCCGACCCGCTCACAGCCGGATCACCTCCACCTCCGACCCGGCGGCCACCTCGGTGACGGACTCCGCCACCACGATCAGCGCGTTCGCCGACGCCAGCGCGGCCAGCTGATGTGACCCCTGCCCCCGCACAGGCGAAACCGTCCCATCCTCGGCCAGAACCCCCCGCAAGTACGACCGCCGCCCCGAAGGCGACCGCAACGCCCCGGTGACGATGGCCGACGAGGTCTCCGGGAACCCCGCCGGCAGCCCGCGCATCTTCATCACCGCAGGCCGTACGAACAGCATGAACGACACGAACGACGACACCGGATTCCCCGGCAGCGCGAAGATCGGCACCTGGTCCTCGCCCACGACGCCGAACCCCTGCGGCATCCCGGGCTGCATCGCGACCTTCTCGAAGTTCACCGTGCCGAGCGGCGAGAGCGCTTCCTTGACCGGCTCGTACGCCCCCATCGACACGCCGCCGCTGGTCACGACCGCGTCGGCGCGTACGAGCTGGGCGTCGAGCTGTTCGAGGAAGGCGGTGGGATCGTCGCCGACGGTGGTGGCCCGGAACCCCTCGGCCCCGGCCTCACGCACGGAGGCGGTCAGGGTGAAACTGTTGGAGTCCCAGATCTGCCCATGCCCCAGCGGCATCCCAGGTTCCACCAGTTCAGCCCCTGTGGACAACACCACGACCCGCGGCTGCGGCCGTACCAGAACCCGCCGGCGTCCCACCCCGGCGATGATGCCGAGCTGCGCGGGCCTGATCAACGTGCCCGCCTTGAGGACGACTTCCCCGGTTTGGACGTCCTCGCCCGCCCGCCGGACGGCGTTTCCCGCGTCGGCGGTGCGGGAGATCGTGACCGTCACCGTCCCGCCGTCCGTCCACTCCACCGGGATCACCGTGTCGGCGCCGCCGGGCAGAGGCGCTCCGGTCATGATTCGTACGGCATGTCCGGGACCGACCGCCCGCAGCTCGCCGGAACCGGCGGCCACGTCGTCGATCACCGGCAGCGTGACCGGTACATCCGCGACATCCCGCGCCCGTACCGCATATCCATCCATGGCGGAGTTGTCGAACGGCGGCAACGGCACCGGCGAGGAGACGTCCTCGGCCAGCGTCGTGCCGAGTGCCCGTTCCAGCTCCAGTTCGAGCGGCGCGAGCGGACGTACCGTGGCCAGAATCTCCGCCAGATGCGCCTCAACCGATTTCATCGAGGAACTCCCGCAGCCATGGCACAAAATCGGGCGCCAGGTCTGGCCGGTCAGCGGCGAACTTCACCACCGTACGCAAATAGTCGAGCTTGTCCCCTGTGTCATAGCGGCGTCCCCGGAACAGCACACCGTGCACCGGCCCGCCCTCGTCGGTGCCGCGCCCGGCGAGCGTGCGCAGCGCGTCGGTGAGCTGGATCTCGTTGCCGCGGCCGGGCGGGGTGTTCTCCAGGACCTCGAACACGGCCGGGTCGATGACGTAGCGGCCGATGATCGCCCAGTTGGACGGCGCCTCGTCCACCGGCGGCTTCTCCACCAGGTCGGTCACGCGGACGACGTCGTCCTCGGCGGTGTCCTCGATCGTGGCCACGCCGTACAGCGAAACCTGCTCCTTGGGCACCTCCATCAGCGCGATCACGCTGCCGCCGTAGGTGCCGCGCACCTCGATCATGCGTTCCAGCAGCTTGTCGCGGTAGTCGATGAGGTCGTCGCCGAGCAGGCAGGCGAAGGGATGGTCGCCGACGTGCTGCTTGGCGCAGAGCACCGCGTGCCCGAGCCCCTTGGGCTCGCCCTGCCGCACGTAGTGCAGGGTCGCCAGCGAGGCCGGCTCGCGGACCTGGGACAGCCGGTGCTCGTCGCCCTTGGCCTCGAGCACCTCCTCCAGCTCGAATGCCCGGTCGAAATGATCCTCGATCGACCGTTTGTTCTTGCCCGTGACCATGAGGAGATCAAGGAGCCCGGCGGAGGCCGCCTCCTCAACGACATACTGGATCGCGGGTTTGTCGACGATGGGCAACATCTCCTTGGGTGTCGCCTTGGTCGCCGGAAGGAATCGGGTGCCCAGACCTGCGGCGGGCACGACGGCTTTCGTCACAGGGTCGAAGTCAGCCATGAGTAGACCCTAGTGGAGGTATCTGTGGACAAGATGAATCTGCGCCGTGAACTGCTTTTGGCGCGTGGCCTCCTCTCCCCTGAAGAGTTGCGGATAAACGCCGCCAAAGTCCGAGAAACTCTGCTCGACGAGCCGTGGGTGCAGATGGCCGGGCTGGTGGCGTGTTACTGGTCGATCGGGGCGGAGCCGGAGACGCACGGCCTGGTGTTCGCTCTGTGGAAACACGGCGCGACCGTGATCCTGCCCGTTCTCCAGGAGGACAACGACCTGGACTGGGCGGTTTATGACGGTCCCGACACGCTCGCGCCCGGCCGCCTCGGGCTCATGGAGCCGGTGGACACGCGGCGCGGCGTCGACGCGATCCGCACGGCCGCCCTGGTCATCGTCCCGGCGCTCGCCGTGGACAAGCGCTCGGGTGTACGACTGGGCCGCGGCGGCGGCTCGTACGACCGCGCTCTGTCCAGGGTCGGGCCGAATGTGCCGACGGTCGCCCTTCTCCACGACGGCGAACTGATCGAGGATGTGCCCACCGAACCACATGACCAGCGGGTGCGCTGGACGATCAGCCCCCAGGGACTCACTAGGCTTATGTGAACTAATCACATGAGAGGGGGCCAGATGACGCTGGATGTCTGGCTCCTTATCGGCGCCGTGATCGTCATCGCGGCCATCGGCTCCGTACGGATCGCGCATCGCAGCGGTTTGCCCAGCTTGTTGCTGTTCCTCGGGCTGGGCCTGATTCTGGGCGAGTCGGGGTTCGGAATCCCGTTCGACAACCCGGAGGTCGCCCAGCAGATCGGCCTCACCGCCCTCGCGGTCATCCTGGCCGAGGGCGGTTTAACGACGAACTGGAGCCATGTACGCCGCTCCGTGCCGTTGGCCCTGGTTCTGGCCACGGTGGGCGTGGCGGTGAGCATCGTGGTCGTCGCGCTGGCCGTGCAGGGGTTGCTGGGGTTCGAGCAGAATGCCGCGTTGATCCTCGGCGCGGTGCTGGCCTCGACCGACGCCGCCGCCGTGTTCTCGGTCCTGCGACGGCTGCCGCTGCCCTCACGTCTGGCCGGCGCGCTGGAAGCCGAATCAGGCTTCAACGACGCACCCACGGTCATCGCGGTCATGCTGCTCAGCGGCTCCATGACGGCCCCGCAACCGACAGTCGGCTCGTTCCTCCTCCAAACGGGCATCGAGCTGCTCATCGGCGGCGCGGTCGGCCTCGCCGTCGGCCCCGCGGGCGCGTACGCGCTGCGCCGGGTCGCGCTGCCGGCCTCCGGCCTCTACCCGATCGCGGTGCTCTCCCTCACCTTCGTCTCCTACGGCGGCGCGGTGCTGCTGCACGGCTCGGGCTTCCTGGCCGTGTACCTGACGGCACTCATCCTGGGCAACTCACGGCTCCCCCACCGGGCCGCGACCAGGGGTTTCGCGGAGGGCGCCGCCTGGCTCGCGCAGATCGGCCTGTTCGTGATGCTCGGCCTGCTGGCCAGCCCGCGCGAGATGCCGTCGGCGATCGTGCCCGGCCTCATCGCGGGGACGGTCCTGGTGCTCCTGGCCAGGCCGCTGTCCGTGGTGATCAGCGCGGGCGTGACCCGGTTGCTGCGCTTCGACCGTACGAACTGGCGCGAACAAGCCTTCCTCTCCTGGGCCGGATTGCGGGGAGCGGTCCCCATTGTCCTGGCGACCATTCCCTGGGCGGCCGGCGTTGAGGGCTCGAAGGACATCTTCAACGAGGTCTTCGTGATCGTGATGGTGTTCACGCTGGTCCAGGGCCCGACGCTGCCGTTCGTCGCCCGCCTCCTCGGCGTGGCCGCCCCCGGCGAGGCGCACGACCTCTCCGTCGAATCCGCGCCGCTGGAGGAGCTGAAAGCCGACCTCCTCCAGGTCAAGATCCCCTCGGGCTCCCAACTGCACGGCGTGGAGATCTTCGAGCTCCGCCTGCCCAGCCAGGCCCAGATCACCCTCGTCGTCCGCGACGGCAAATCCTTCGTCCCAGCGGGCAGCACCCGCCTGCGCGCCGACGACCAACTCCTCGTCGTCGCCACCGCCGCCGTCCGCGACCAGGTCGAACGCCGCCTGCGCGCCGTCAGCCGCCGCGGCAAGCTGGCCGGCTGGTACGGGGAACGGGGTTTGGAATAAGTCGTATTGACGCATCGGTTAGCATTAGCAGTCGCATCGTTCGAGTGCCAGAAGTTCCAAGGAGGACGCGTGCCGACCTACCAGTACGCCTGCAACGACTGTGGTGAGCAGCTTGAGGTCGTTCAGAAGTTCACCGACGATGCGCTGACCGTGTGCCCCAACTGCCAGGGCAACCTGCGGAAGGTGTTCTCGGCGGTGGGCATCGTGTTCAAGGGCTCCGGCTTCTACCGCACGGACAACCGCTCCTCGTCGAACGGCAAGTCGTCCAGCGACATCAAGACGTCGTCCGACAGCAAGTCCTCTGACAGCAAGTCTTCCGACTCCAAGCCGTCTGAGTCGAAGCCGTCGTCGTCCTCGTCTTCGTCGTCTTCCTCCCCCGCGCCCGCGGCAGCCGCCTCGTAGAGGCTCTTCTTCGGCCGTAGCTCCCCTCCGCGTCAGAGTCCCGCCGCGCCTTACAAGCCTTTTTTCTTGTACGGCAAGCATGGGCCGGCCCCAAACGCCGCACATGGCTGAGGACCTCCAGGGATACGGCCTCTGAACCCGCACCTGGCTGTCCGCCGTTACGAACCGCGGACAGGGGCTTACGTTCGTAACCGCTGACCACCTACGCGTGGAACCGGTGATCACATGATGCGCGCGTAACTGGTGTTTTGATGCGCGTGTAACTGGCGTCCACTTGCGCGTGCAACTGCTGACCAGCAGGCACGCCGACAACCGGCGCCCGCAGCATCCCAGCCTTCTCCCAGCCCGGCGACCCCCTCGCAGCCTCTCCACTCGCCCCAGGTGCATCGCGCTACCGCACCCCTGCTCGCCTCCGCCCATCGCGCTACCGAGCTCTCGCCTTCTTCTCCCCGTCACACAACCACTTCTCCCCGTCACACAACCAGGCCTTTCACCTCCTCCCACACCCCAGCTGCCCACCGGAAGGCCCGCTTGCTGCCGAGGCGCTTTCCCGGAACCCGCCTCCCCACCAACGGGCCATCTCCTACCTCGGCCGGTCCGCGTTCGCCCCCAGCAACGCAGGACCAACCCGCTCCACCAACCGCTCCAACTCCGAACTCGGCCCCCAATCCGCCACCAACCGGCTCAGCCCCTCACAAGAGCACCGCAGCAACCGCAACGCCACCTGCTGCCCCTCCCCCGTGAGCCGCAGCATCTCCCCATCCGCCGACCGCTCCACCAGCCCTCGTTCAACCAACTGGTCGGCATAGGGCCGCCCCTCCTCCCGGCTGACGTCCGCCCGCTGCGCCAAGTCGGCCGCCCTGACCCACCCCTCACCACCCAAGCGAGCCACGATCCACACCCCTTGCGGCGAAATATCGCCCATCCCAGCCAACTGGCCAAGCCTGTCGTAATACCCCTTACGCAGATCCGCGTCGGCCAGCCGTACCAGCCCTCTCTCCACCTCGGCCAGCGACGACCGCTCAGCCGACGTGGCCCCCAGCCCCTCACCCAGATCAGTCGCCTTGGTCGTCTCCCGGAGCCGCTGCTGCGGAATCAGCCAGCTCAGCAGAAACGCAACGAACACGATCGGCGTGGCCACCCGGAAAACAGTCGCGATCGCATCCGCGTACACGTGCAGGAACTCGGCCGCCAACCCACGCGGCAACCGCTGGATCACCGTCGGATCCTCCTGGATCCGCCCAGGCTCGAACCCCGCCGGCAACCTGACCGACGCCAGCACGTCCCCCAGGTCGGAGTTCAGCCGCGCCGTGAACACCGACCCGAGCGTGGCCACCCCGAACGACCCGCCGATGGACCGGAAGAAGGTGGCCCCCGACGTGGCCACGCCAAGATCCCGGAAGTCCACCGCGTTCTGCACGACGATCACCAGCACCTGCATGGTCATCCCCAGCCCCACCCCCAGGACCAGCAGAAAGACCCCCAGCGTCAACAGACTGCTGCGCTCGTCGAGCATCGACAGCAGGAACATCCCGACCGTCGCCACAGCCGTCCCCGCGATCGGCAAGAACCGGTACTTGCCCGTCCGAGTGATGATCTGCCCGCTCACGATCGACATCGTCAGCATCCCCGCCATCATCGGCAGCAGATAAACCCCGGACAGCGTGGCACTCACCCCATGAACCACCTGCAAGTACAGCGGAAGGTACGTGAGCGCCCCGAACATCCCGAACCCCACCACGAACCCGACAACAGACGACATCGAGAACGCCCGCAACCTGAACAACCCGAGCGGCAGCACCGGCTCAGCCGCCCGCCGCTCCACGAACACCCACCCCGCCACCATAGCCACGGCCGCCACCCCGAGCCCGACGATCACCGGATCGCCCCACGGATAAGTGGTGCCGCCCCAGGTGGTGATCAGCACCAGGCACGACGTGGCGCCGCCCAGCAGCACGACACCCGCGTAGTCGATCCTGTGCTTGGTGCGTGTGTCGTCCCCCGGCAGCACCGCGATGATCACGAACAGCGCGACCGCCCCGACCGGCAGGTTGACGTAGAACACCCAGTGCCAGCCGAGATGATCGACGAACACCCCGCCGAGCAGCGGCCCGACGATGCTGGACACCGCGAACACCCCGCCGAAGAACCCCTGGTACTTCCCCCTGTCACGCGCCGACACGACGTCGCCCACGATGGCCTGAGCCAGTACCATGAGCCCGCCGCCACCGAGCCCCTGGATCGAGCGGAACAGAATAAGCTCACCCATGTTCCGGCTGAGCCCGCAGAGCGCAGAGCCGATCAAGAAGATCACGATCGCGGCGACGAACAGCCGCTTACGCCCGAACTGATCCCCCAGCTTGCCCCAGAGCGGCGTTGACACCGTCGAGGCCAGCATGTAGCCGGTCACCACCCACGACAGCTGCTCCAGCCCGCCGAGGTCGCTCACGATCGTCGGCAGAGCCGTCGAGACGATCGTCTGGTCGAGCGCCGCGAGCAGCATGCCGAGCATGAGCGCGATGATGATGAGGCCGAGGCCCTTCTGCCGCATGCAGCGATACTACTCTTCGCACATGAGTGCTAACGCTACGCCGCCACTTATCCACAGAACCCCGTTCGGCTGCCGACCCGCCCATCCGATGCCGCTACTCTCGGCGCCATGGTCACTCGTGCAGATATCGGCGTCATTGGCGGTTCGGGGTTTTACTCCCTTATCGACGACGCGGAAGAGATAGACGTCGCCACGCCCTACGGCCCGCCCAGCGACGTCGTCACGGTCGGGCGCATCGGCTCGCGCACCGTGGCGTTCATCCCCCGACACGGCCGGGACCACCGCTTCCCGCCGCACCGCATCCCATATCGCGCCAACCTCTGGGCGCTCCGCTCGATCGGCGTACGCCAGGTGCTCGCCCCCAGCGCCGTCGGCTCCCTCCGCGCCGAGCACGGCCCAGGTGCGCTCGTCATTCCCGATCAACTTGTCGACCGCACGTCAGGCCGAGTTCAGACTTACTACGACATCGACGGCGCAGTGCACGTGTCGTTCTCCGACCCCTACTGCCCGACAGGCCGTTCCGTGGCCGTGGCGGCCGCCCGCGCCGGCGACTGGGAGACGGTCGACGGCGGCACCCTCGTAGTCATCGAGGGCCCTAGATTCTCCACCCGCGCCGAGTCCCGCTGGTTCGCGAGCAACGGCTGGACGATCGTCGGCATGACCGGCTTCCCCGAGTCCATCCTCGCCCGCGAGCTGGCACTCTGCTACACGTCCCTCTCCCTGGTGACCGACCACGACGCGGGCGTCGAGGCGGGCGAGGGCGTGACCCATGACGAGGTGCTCAAGTTCTTCGCCCAGAACGTCACCCGCATGCGCACCCTCGTGTCCGACGCCGTACAGGCCCTGCCCCGCGAACGATCATGCGCCTGCGGCTCAGCCCTGGACGGAATCAAGCTCCCGTTCGACCTGCCGTGACGATGAGCACCGTACAGAGGCTCCCCCGCCATCTCGCCCCCCGCCTACCCGACTACGTGAGGCAAGCCGCCTCCACCTCCACCGCCCATCCCACCCTCACCCGATGGGCCAACCGCAGCACACCATCCCCCCACCCCCACACACCCCCTGATCGCAATGCGGCACCAACCGGCGATCCACCCACCAAACACCCCCTCCTCGGCCGCCGCCGTCAACTACTCGGCGGCGGAGGAGGAAGAGGCAGAAGTAGGGGCAGAAGTAGCGGCCGACGCCGACGTGCCCTCGCCGCCCTCCTCGCAGGCACCGGCGTCCTATCCGCATATGTCGCCCTACGCCCCACCACCCCGACGTCCTCAGCCCTGATAGCGACCCACGACCTCTCCCCCGGCGTACTCAAGCCAGGAGACCTACGCCCAGCCGCCGTAACCCCTGTCCCCGCCGGCGCCATCCGCACAGGCGCCACCGGCCGCGTTCTCACGACCCCTATGCGCAAGGGCGAGCCCCTGACCGACGTACGCCTTCTCCACACCTATCCCCTGCCACCCGGCACCGTCGCCACCCCCGTACGCATAGCCGACCCCGACACGGCGCACCTGATCAGCCCGGGATCAACAATCAGCCTCCTGGCCGCCTGGGAGGGCCAGCAGGCCCAGCTGGTGGCCGACAACGTCACAGTCATCACCATCCCCAAGGCCGACACCGACCACGGCGCCCTCCTCGTCGTGGCCACCACCCCACCCCAAGCAGCCCAACTGGCCGCCGCCCAAGCAGGCGGCCGCCTCTCCCTCACCATCAGCAATAACAATCAGTAGCAGTTCAACTACGCTCTGATCTCATGAGTGGATTCAAGAAGTTCCTCATGCAGGGGAACGTCATCGACCTGGCCGTGGCGGTAGTCATCGGCGTGGCCTTCAACTCCATCGTCAGCTCGTTCGTAGCCGACCTGCTCACCCCGCTGATCTCAGCCTTCGGTGGCCTGCCCGACTTCTCGTCGCTGAAGTTCACCGTCGGCGAGTCCAACTTCATGTACGGCAAGTTCCTCAACGCCGTGATCTCGTTCCTGCTGATCGCGGCAGTCCTCTACTTCTTGATCGTCAAGCCGTACACCCATTACAAGGACCGCGCCGCCACCCGAGAAGAGATCACCCACCGCGACTGCCCGGAGTGCCTGTCCGAGATTCCCATCGCAGCCACCCGCTGCGCCCACTGCTGCGCCGAAATCGCCCGCGCATAGAAGGGGCTAGAGAACGGAGTCGATCTTCGGGTCGTACTCCCAGTGCCACGGCTCGAACGGGCTGCTGTAGGCCCAGGACGGATGGAACCACCCGTACTTCTTGGAGTTCTTCTCCATCCACACGAACTCCACCGACCGGAACCGCTCCACCCCGCCACACAGGTCCACAGCAAGCCCGAGCCCGTGGTTGCTCCGCCCCGGCACCGCCGCGAACCCCGGCCGCCGATAGTAGATCGACTGCTGCTCAGCCAAGTTGCGGTACGCGTCCGTCACGCATATCTGCTTCCCGAACCGCCGCCTGTACGCCTCGTTCAAGCTCACGAACGCGATCGTCGCATCAGCCCTCAGGCTGTGCCCCTTCTGCTGCAACGGACACAGCATGGCCTTCGGGATCAACCCGTTCGGATACCCGTTGGCAGTGGCGGCCCGCAACGGATTGCATCCCAGCGCCGCCCGCCCGACCTTGTCGACCTTGATCCCCATCTTCACCAGCGCCGCCGTCAACGACTTGACGATCTTGTCCGACCGCTGCCGCAGCGTGTCGATCTCCGCCGCCATCTGCGCCTCGGCCAGCATGTTCGACGCCCGAAGCTCCTGCGCCTCCGCCGCCAGCCGCTCGGTCTCTTTGTACAGCGTGCTGGTCCGCTCCACCACAAGCTGCCGATTCGCCACGATGTGAGAGGTATTGGCCATCGCCCGCAATGTGTCCGCAGAGGCATCTCCCGACAGGAACGACGTGACCCCGTCAGCCCCCACGGGCTGCTCGTACAGCAACTCCGCCATCTGCGACACCGGCTGCCGAATCACCGCCAACTTCGCCTCAGCGTCCTGCAACGCCTTCAGCTTCCCGGTCAGCTGCTTCTCCGCCGCCGCGATGTCAGCCCGCCGCTTCTCCAGCGCCTTGGTGGCGTCCTCAAGCTCCTTGGCCGACTTCTCGGCCTCCTTGCGCAGCGCGGTAAGGTCCGCCGGATCCTTCCGATCAACCTGCTCAACCCGCTCAGCCTGCGCCGGAGCGGCCGTCGGCACCACAAACAAGGAGGTCACAGCCATAACAGCCACGATCAGACCCGCCGACCGAGGGGATGGCACTGTCGACTCCTCCGTTTGCAACTCTGTTACCGGGGTCCGGCACGCACGTTACTACAGCCCCCCTTGTGCCCGGACCGAACTCCGGAGAGCTGTTATGAGCCCAAAACACCCTTTTACCCACCCAACTCCCCGCCCCTCCGACGCCCAGACCCCCCATCACCCCAGCCCGACGCCCCCATACCACCCCAAATAACCCCGTCGATCCCCACGCTCATCCGCAACAAAGAACCATCCACACCATCACCAATCAAGCAAGCCTCCACCCCCTCAAGTAGCCCCCTCAAGTGGGCCACCACCCCCACCCCTCACCCTCCACATCCTCACTTCGCCCCTCGCCACCCCGCCCCTCGCTCACTTCGGCCTCAGGCCACCGCGCATGCTCCCGACACATCTCCCAAAGCCACGTATTCACCCACTCCCCCGCACACTCCCGCTCCGCCTTCTCCACAGGCTCAGCAGGACGCCGCTCCTTGGGCCGAGGCGCAGGCGGCACCACATCCTTCACACCCCGCTCCACCTCCCGCACCCGAGACTCAACCCGCACCCGCACAACCGCAGGCACAGCCCCCTCATACCGCCGCCCACCCCGAGCCGGCGCCTGCACCAAAACCGGCTCAAACACCACCCGCCTGAAGGACTCCCCCTTCGCCACCGGCTGAGCCACCGCACTCTCATACCCGGTCAACTCCCCCACCAGCATTCCGCCAGCCAGAATCCCCGGCGCCAACACCGCCGCAACCAACACCACCGGCCGCCTACGCGCCCCACCACGTCGCCTTCTCGTCACAGCCCCGACGCTACCGACGCCAGCCATGCAACAATCTGACCGCTTGCCATCCCTTTACTGCAGCTCACAGCACTGATGACCCACCCACCTCAATCCCACCCACGCTCCACGTCCCACGCAGTGCCATACTTTCGCTAGGCTTATTGGGTCCGCCTCCGTAGCTCAGGGGATAGAGCACCGCTCTCCTAAAGCGGGTGCCGCAGGTTCGAATCCTGCCGGGGGCACCAGGTTCGACCAGCAGCGAAGCGCCCTCGACCAGCGGAAACGTCAGTTGAGGGCTATTTCGTGTGTCCGGTGGTGTGCGGCTGTGAGCGATCGTTTGCGGTCACCATTTCCCAATGGTTTCCCAATGCTGCCCCACCTCGTTCTAACGGATCTGCGCTGCCTACCGGGGGCGGTTCACTGGTGATGCCCTCGTCCAGGGAACCGTCTTCGGATGATCAGCGTCTCGTTCCGCCTCTCCTCCATGTGCCGACCCGCACGATCAGTCGCGCCTCACCACCGTCGCCCCGAAGACCGTCGACCGCTGGCTCAGGAACTGCACGCCCTATCCGCGTCATTGATTGGCCCTGGTCAAGCTCTCTGCCGGTCGCGACCGGCGCCGCCTAACACCCTGAGCCGTATCGCTCAAGGTTAAGCATGATATCGATCTCATGCCGGTTCGTTTGCTGGTCAGCGCCCCGCATGACCGCACTTATGGTATGGATGTGGTAACGCGCCGAGCTTCCCTGCAGTTGGGGCCGATTCTCGGGAGGCTTCTATATAACCATTAAGCACCGCTCTTAGTTGGCTGCAGTGCAGCGTATTTGTGGGTGACGTTCACGCAGGAATCGCCACCATACAGCGCTGTCACTACTTCCGCCTCAATCCCGTTGGTAGGATACCTTGGCTAAGAGTCGCAAGAAGAGTGAAAATGCAGAATCTCAAAGCAAAGCAAAAGCCTTCCTGGAATGGCTTGGATGGCAGGGCATTGCCGCCATAGTGGGAATATTAGCCCTATTAGTAGCGATAATAGCACTACCGTGGTGGAAGGACGAACCCAAGCCTTCTCGTCCGGCTATCCAGACTCCCCCATCAGGAGAATGCAATGTATCCGGCAGTAGTATAATCGCTGGCGGAAACGTCGTACTTAATTGCCCCAAGGGACAAGCGGCATCGCCTCAGCAGTCCCCCCAACCGACGCCTGCAGGTAGGGCACCTTGGGACAACAAACAGATCCCAGCAAAGGACGCCCCAATTACCGTTGCCCAGTGGGCGAAGTCGAGAAATCACGAGTACTGCGCGCCGATCGCTCCAAGCACTCTAGGCGGTGGATCGAAAGCTACTGCAAGAGCCACACATATTGACGGCGGCTGGGGTGTCATTTATGAAGCTCCTGATGGAGATATCACTATTGCAGGACAGGATTTGCCCGCAAGCAGTGGTGTCGATCCTAATCGAAACGATCGGTGGCCGTATCACATTAAATGGGACGACGGCAGTATCGCAGGTTACGGAGTTAACGGCGCAGGAGCGAAATATGCCTCAGGCCCAGACGCAACCTCTTATGTAGCTTTTGTAGCCATTCAAGGCCAAGACTGTCTCTACTATATTGAAACAGAGCAAGGAAAACGGCACATGGAGAACCTCCTGCAAAGCTTAAGATATGTTAAGGCAAGGTAGGACATCAAGCGGTTCGTGCCTTACCATGGCCGCTCTCCACCGCCTCATCCTGGAAGCTAGCTTCGCGATGGCAAGCGAGGACAATCCTTACGGCGCCATTGCGGCAAAGACGACCAGACTGCGGGTAGCCATAGTCAACGACATCTCTGCACACCTCGATCTCATCAGCGCCGCCCAAATCATCCAGGTCTCTGCGGCCATTCCCCTTGATAGCCTGCTCAACGTACTCGATGGCACGTCTATGTGGTCACTATGCGTTGTCACGTGGGAGGATGACGGTCAGGTCGAGCGGCCCGAGGGGGGCAATTTCTCTCGGTGCTGGCCTTGTCTCCGAGGCGTAGACTGCAGCTATAACCCGCCGCTACCTGCCGCCCGCCGCCCTCGTGATCGGCTTCATCGACTGCATCAATCGTGGCGACGTGCCCGGCTTGGACCGCCTGATGACAGGCGACCACGAGTTATGCGTCCTGGACGAGCCCCTGACCGGTAGAGAGGCTAATATCTCGGCCTGGCACGGATACGTGGAGTCTTTCCCCAGCACGTCATCTCCCTCATCGCATCGCCGAAATTGGCGACCAGGTGTTGTCTCCGGCCACTCCATCGGATCCCACTTTCAGCTTTCCGACGAGGAGGCGCGCAAGCTCCTGGTCTCTGGGTCGCCGACGCGTCCGGCCGCTCCATCTGGGGTGGCGCATCATCGAGGACACCCCGCCGTACGCGCGGAACTCGGCCAGTCGTAGCCAGATCCGCCGCGTGCCGCCTAATTCTTGGCACACAGGGAGGGCGCCTTATCATCAGCGCCCACGGAAGAGGTTTCTGCACACTTGCGCTTTGAAGCCCTCAAAGCGCGCGCAGGCCCTGTGACGAATGTCGCCATGCCGAGCCCGAACCCGGTGTTGGGGACGCTTGAGTGAATGCCTGTGCCCCTCCCTCCCCTTGCCGCGTTTCGGATTGATCTTCGGCCTGGACACGGACCGAGGAGCCATCTTCGACACGGCGTCAGCTCGCGGAACAACACGCGAAGGGCTCGTTGCCGCAGGGACGGGACTGCCCAGCACATTCCGCTTTGTTGTGGCTGACATAGCAGCGACCGGGGGGCGGGCGGACTGTTCGATCCCCTGAACAGCCCGCCCGACTGAGAATCCCAGGCCGCAGCCGAACCCCAGCGTTCCAACGAGGGCGAACGTCATGCACACCCTTCGCCAGCGCCGCCGCCGGGGTGCGGTCGGTACTCGACGGATGAATGCGGACGGTGGAAGGCTGCTCAACTTCACTCCTGAGATCATGAACCAATAGTTGATAGACGACCACGAAGGGTAATTGGTTCACGGGGTGCTGTGCGGGAGCCTGAGGCGTCAACCGGTACTCCCGCACAGCCGGTCCTATTCGTTGAGGGCGTCGGAGATTCGGCGCTTGGCGGCCTCGTCCTGGCCGACGATGCACTTGGCGTAGATGCGCAGGAGCACATCCACGCTATGTCCCGCCCATTCGGCGACCTGCGGGGCGGGGACCCCGGCGTTGAGCCACATGGACACGCACGCGTGGCGCAGGTCGTACGGCCGGGCGGCCAGCGGTGAGGCGAACTCCTTGTCGGACAGAGCCGTCTTGCGGGCCGCCTTCCATGCGCGCCGGTAGGTGATGAACGGCAGGTCTCCGGCCTTGACCCCATAGAAGAGGCGGCCGTGCGATCCCTGGTCGAATGCTTTGAGATGGGCGCGCAGGATGCGGACCAGAGGCGGCGGGATGGGAACTGTCCGAGTGTGGCCTTCCGCGCGGTGCTTGAGCGCGCGTTCTTCACGTGCCGCGCCGTCGTCGGTCCAGGCACGTCCAGCGTAGGGCGCTGCCTTGAGGAGATGGAGTTCGCCCCAGGCGTTGTCTGGTTCTTCCATTTCTCCGGTGCCAGGGTTCTTGATCAGAGGCGGAAGGGCGATGTTGTCCCGGCGCAGGTTGATGGCCTCCTCAGGACGTAGGGCGGCGTAGTACATGAGGGCGAAAAATGCCTTTAGCCGCTCGCCGCTGGGCTTCTGCGCCTCGACGGCGGCAAGTAGTCCCTTGGCGTGACCATGGTTGACGACGCTGTGCCGGTCCACCTCGTACGAGGTCACGGGGACCTTCCACTTCAGCGTCTTGAGCGGGTTGGCGGGCAGCAGCTTGAGTTCCACGGCGTAGTCGAGGGCGTTGGACAGCAGCATGCGGTGCTTGCGGACCGTGCTGGGAGCGGCCCGCTTACCGTCCAGTCGTGAAGTGATCGCCTCCAACAGGTCGCGGACGAGCCCGGCGTCGTCGATCAGAGCGGAGACAGGCTTGGTGTTATCGGACAGCCAGCTCAACGCCGCCGCGATTTTGTCGGGCGCGTCCTGACGTTGTTTGGTGTTGAAGCCCCAGCCATGCATCGCCGAGCGGAGAGCGAGATCGTCGGGCTTACCGCGCCTACCCGTGTACATGGCGGGCGTGGCGGCGGTCAGAGCGCGGGCGATGTCCTGGCGGTACTTCGCCGCCGCCGGCTTCCATTTCATGTCCACGAACTTGCAGGCGAAGTCGTACCAGCTCATCTGCAACAGCTCGGCCCGCGCCCAGGAGACCGGCTCGCCGGTAAGCATGCTGAACGCCTCGCCACTGCGGGCTGCGGTGAGCAGGGAACCGCGGAAGGTGTCGGCCTGAGCGATGTTCTTGAACGAGCGCTTCCACGACTTGCGGACGATCTGCCAGGCCACCCGGTAAGAGGTGACCTTGCCGTCCTTGTTCCTGCGCGCTTCGATCGCGTAGACGCGCACGCTGTAGGTGATGTCCTTCATCAGGCGGCCTCCTCCATCGTGCTCAGCCAGCGGTCGAGGTCGGCACGGCGGATGCGGAGATCGCCGTTGGGCAGCTTGAGGCAGCGCGGGGCGCGGCCCTTGGCGCGCCAGTCGTAGAAGGTGGAGCGGGAGATCTGGAGTTCGGTGCAGAGGTCGGCGAGGGTGAGCATCCCTCGTTGGGTGAGGCCGGTGGCCAAGTGCGGCTCCTTGTGATGCAGGCGGTTGGGTGGTCCGGCCTCGTGCTTGGTGGCTGTGGGCCGGGAATTGCTGGGACGAAGAAAGAAGAAAGAAGGTCAGCCGGGCGGGGGGCGGCTGTCGTTGCGGCGGCTCGGAGCGTTGTGGCGGTGCTCGGCTCCATAGGTCCGGTGCCGTGCGATGCGCCGGAGTTCTTTCGTTGCCTACGAAGGAACCTCTCCGCTGTCTTGGTGGTGTTGGCGCTGGTGGCATGCATGTCGTGGGGGTCATGAGGGCTTGTTTCTTCTTTCTTCGTGCTGGCTGGTACGGCGATAGCGGACCGAGGGGCGGCCGCCGGTGGGCGTGGTGAAGGTCTCGTACTGGCCGGTGGCGGTCAGGCTGGTCAGCAGCTCGTCAAGGGCCTGCTTGGGCACGTTGCGGGAAAACAGGCCGGAGATCTCCGAGCGGGTCAGCCCAGTGTCGGCGGCCTGGTTCAGGGCGCGGCGAATGCGGTCGATCTTCGGGTCGCGCATCTGCTTGTCCAGGACGAACATGGCCGTGGCGATGGAGTAGCGGACCAGCGCGGCAGCGGCCTGAAGGTCGGCGGCAGTGATGTGGTCGCGGATGTCGAGGGCGGCGTACAGGGCGGCGATGCGCAGGCAGTACGGGGCTGAGCGGCGGGTGAACTCGGTCCAGGCGTGGTCTTCGTCGTCGGCGGCGGTGAACTCCTCATACAGCTCGGTCGACCACAAGGCGCGGGCATCGGCGTCGAGGCTGATGCGCTTGATCTGGCGGGCGGCCCTGACCGCGTCGTGCAGCTTGCCGCTGAGCGTCGCCAGCAGGTCGGGGGCGACGCCTTCCGGGATGGGCAACCGCTTGGAGCGCTCGACATAGACGGGCAGGAAGCGGTTGTAGGAGCCGCCCGCCATATCGGCCTCGGCCACCCGCAGCCGGAACTCCTTCGGCGTGATGTGGCCGATGATCGCGATGTGCGGGTTGGAGGCCCGGTAGGCGTTGCGGGTCAGCACCGCCAAGGTGCGGCCATCCCACGCCTGACGCAGCATCGTGCCGAGCGTGGAGCCCTCACGCTTGGCGCGGGCCATGACGGTGGAGAACTCCGGCTCGGTGACCGACAGCCGCTTGTCCATCGTCCCGCCCGTGTCCTCTGGGCTGTCGGGGTCGCGGATGCGCTCGATCAGCCCTTCGCCGGAGGACAGGCCGGTCACGCACAGGTCCCCGTAACCCATGCCAGCCGCGTGCAGGAAGATCTCGGCCGTGTCGGTGGCCTGGCCTTTGCGGCCCGAGCCGGTGCGGCCGAACAGCAGCGGCCAGATCAGCAGCGGGTGGCGGGTGTTGCCGATCTGGACGAACGGCCCCGGCCCGATGACCGCGCCGCAGGCGGACAGCGCGGAGACCAGGACGCCTACGGGGTCGGCCTCGGTGGAGGGGTCGGCGGCGTGCACCAGGTCGCCGGGCAGGCCGTAGAACATGAACGCATCAGCGGCCGGCGGCGCCACCGGCAGGCCGATGCTCAGATCGCCGGACAGGTCGCGGTGTAGGCGGGCAATGGTGGCATCGGCGGCAAGGTTCTCCAGGATGGCGTTGGCGTCCATTGAGTTGGTCATGCGATCCCCCGGCGTGGGTAGCGCGCTCCGCAGGTCAGGCCGGAGCGGATGGTGGCGGCGGCTTCTCGGGGGGATAGGCCGATCGCCTGGGCGGCGGTGTGCAGGGCGTCCTCGGTCAGCCGTGGCGGGAGCAGGCCCGAGGCGACGAGCTGGCCGAGAGCGAAGGCGGCGGCGTTCAGGGTGTGGTTGCGGGAGCCGGGCGCGGCGTCGAGTACGCGCTGTACCTCGTTGCGCAACCCGGCCAGCGCGTAACCGGTGGACTGCTCACCGAGCACGGCCAACACGTCATGCACCGAGACGTTGGCTTCGGGCTTGTCCTGTTCCGGTCGTGTGAGGCGTGCGGCCAACCATTTAGGCAAGGGTGCGGGCTCGGCGTCGTGGATCACCTCGTACGCTCCAGCCCCGTCCGGGAGGTCCACGTGGCTGCCGGGGCCGACGACGTACCCGCCGCAGGCGCGGGTGTCGATCAGCCAGCCCAGCCCTTGTCCCTTGGGGCCGGAGGTGTTGCCGAGCCGCAGCCCTTCGGGGGCGGTGAAGTACAGGTGGGTCCCGCCGCGCCGGGTGCGGACCTGGAAGGTCTCCAGCGGCAGCGGCTGTCCTGCCTGCTCACACAGCAGGGCCAGGGCGTCGGCCCCGTCGTTGACGCCAGGCTGGTCGTACGGCGACTGCTCCCCGTCCTTCGGGGTGTCCAGGTCGATGACCACCAGGTTGGACGGGCCGGTGGCGATGCCGATGTTGAACGGGGTGCGGCTCCAGAAGCAGCGGATCACCTCGGGGTCGGTGGTGTGGTGCTGCGTCCACTTCCAGCCGCGAAGCGGTGTTTTGTCGCCCGGGGTGAGCGGGAAGACGTGCCAGCCTCGGGCTGCGGCGGCCAGGGCGTAGGGCAGGGTGTGGCGGGATGGATCGGATGTCATGCTGGTGGGTGCTCCTTGAGTCGGCCCTGCGGGGCCGGTGATCGGTTGGGGCAAGGGCCCCGGCGTCGTGCTTGGTGGCTGTGCGCCGGGGCCGTTCATGTTCAGCGGCCGTCGTGGTGCAGGCTCCGGGCGTAGTTCCACAGGTGGCGGCCCAGGCGTAGGCGCAGGCCGGTGGAGTCGCAGCGGCGGCAGTAGCGAACCCCACGGCCGTGCCGGGTGCGGCTCTTGCCCTTGCACTTACGGCAGCGGCCGAACGGGCTCACATAGCAGGCCGAGGCGTAACACAGGGTGCTGGCGATCATTGCGATAGCGGCGAGCAGGGCAGGGTGCACAACAGCCTCCAGGGCCGGTTTCAGGGCGTGGGAGGGGAAGGCCGCTAGCGTGCTAACGGCCTGGCCAGGGCTTGTTTTCGGGTGCTAGCGGGGCTGCTAGCGATAGCAGGGTCAGCCGCTATCGCTAGCAGCCCGGCGCGGGGTCAGCCGGAGCGCTGTCGGCGGTTACGGTCGGCGATGGTCTCGGTGAGATCGTCGAGGCGGATGCCGCGTCGGGTGACGGGCTTGCCGTCGATGCGGCGGCCGATGTCACCCACCTTCAAGCCGTGCGGCTTGAGGGCGCTGGTGAGCTGTTCGGACTTCCAGCCGGTGTAGGCGTCCGGCCGGAGTTCGGTCAGCCGGGTGCACAGCGCTTCGTTCCACGTCGCGTTCTCGCCAGCGGGCCAGACCTCGGCCAGGTCCGCCAGGACATCGAAGATGACGGTGTTCTCACGCTCCTGCGTGCCTGGCTCGGGCAGTGTGCCCGCCAGTCCCCGGAGCTGCATGGCGCGGTCGACTACGGACTTGGCTTGGTCGGAGTTCACCTCGTACGAGCGCCGCGCCGCTGGAAGGCCCAGGCCAGCCAGGATGCCCCAGCCCGCCTCATCGACCGGCCGGAAGATGGTGGCGCGGTAGCCGTTCTTGTACATCGAGGTGCCGAGGATCATGTCGTTGGCCACCTGGTCGGCGACGCTCATGCAGTAGCGGGTGTTGACGTTGCGGGTGATCCCGGTCGGCAGACTGTCCTTGTCCGGGATCTGGGTGCCGATCAGCAGGATCACGCCCAGGGCGCGGCCCAGCTTGATGACCTTCTCCAGAATTTCCCCGGCTTCCTTGCCGTGCTTGGCGTCCAGGAACAGTTCCTGGATCTCGTCCACGGCGACGATCAGCGGGTGCAGGCCGGAGCCCTTGAGGCTGGCCAGCTCGGGCGTGACCTTGTTCTCCGGGGCCTTGCCCAGGGCGGCATAGTGGGCGATGCGCTTGGAGCGGCGCTCGCACTCCTTGTACAGCCAGGCGAACATCGCCGCGCACCTGGCCTTGGTCTCGTCGTCGAAGCCGTTGCCGTACTCAGTGCAGACCGATTCCAAGACCTTGAAGTCACCAACTCCCTTCAGTTCGTAGATGCGTAGTTCGGCGCGCGGGTCGAGGGCGGCTGCCAGTACGGCCAGGCGCAGCGAGAACGTCTTGCCGGAGCCGGGCTGTCCGCCCACCAGCCAGTTACGGAACATCAGCGAGGCGTTGACCGTCTCCATGCGCGGCGTGGTCGCGAACGGGAACGCCTTGAACACGTCCACCTTCCCGTCCCGCAGCAGCGGCCAGGCCGGTTGCTTCATCTCGGACGCGGGCTGGTAACCGACCCACAGAGCGAGCCGTCCCGGGTGGCCGGTGCCCGGCTCGGGCCAGACCTGATCCATCGGGAGCCGCATCGCCGAGGCCAAGCGGCCACGGCGGGCCACCACCTCGACGGCCTCCACGCCGTACGGCAGATCCACGATCGCGAGGTGGCCAGGGCCGTCGCGGTGGATCTCCTGAGGGAAGCTGATGGCGTTCGGGTCCTTGCTGACGGCCTGGGTGATGCCGGAGATGCCGCAGGCCAGCAGCGCGCGACGTACCAGCTCCGCGGTGAGCTTCCGGTACCTCGGTGCCTCGCTCACCCGGTCCGTGATGGGCCTGTCGGTCGGTCGTCCAATGCGTGCCAGCACCGGCACGACCCCGGCCACGACGGCGAGACGTAGCCAGCTCGGCAGGTCCGCCACCAGGAAGGCCGGGAGACCAGCCAGGCCCACCACGCCGAGGGCTATCAGGACCGACCAGCGCCACCGGGATTGGCGCTGACGCTGCTTGTCCAGCTTCAGCCATGTCTCGGCGTCGTTGCGGTCGGCGGCGTACTGGCGAAGAGCCCAGTTCCCCTCTTCGGCCGTTGCCCAGTACAGCAGCCGGCCGATCCCGGCGAAGACGCCGGGGACCGCGTACCAGAGCGTTTTGACGAGGTACTTGGGTGAACGTGCGGAGTGGTACGCGACGACGTATGCCGCGTCACACGTCTGCCAGGCGATCATCGCCCGGACGGACTGCCAGGTGCGTAGCCACGCCGGGACGATGGGTGCCCGTCGCTGAGCAGGTTGGGACACAGGCGGTACGGCGTCCTCGTCCGGTTGATCGACCGGCGGACCGGTGACGCGGTCGGCAACGGCGATGGTCTCGCGGTCGAAGAACTCGTCCTCCTCTTCAGGCGCGGTCTCGTCGGTCTGGCGGGCGCGGCGGCGGGAGTCGAGCGGGACGACCTCGGCCTCGCCTTCCGACCACTCGAAGCCGTCCAGTTCGCGCCCTGGTGTTGGACGGTTGTCGGACTCGTGCGGGTTCTGGGTCATGATGTGTGCACCTCGTGTGCCTTGGCGGTAGCGGGGTGGTGGGGCGCGGCCACTGTTCTTGGCGGAGTGGGGGCCGCGCCCTGCGTCGTGGACGATGTGCGGTCGGACCGCGTCTCGTCCGCTTCTGGCTCGGCGGTCGGACCGTGCGGTCCGTCCGCGTCAGTGGTGGCGGTCGGCGTGGCGGTCGCGGACCGGTCGGGCGGTGCCTCGGACCGCAGGCGGGCGAGCAGCGTTCCGGCGCGGTCGGTGGAGATCGACCGACCGGTCTGGCGGATGGCGTCGCGGAGCCGGTCTCGGGTGAGCTGTTCGCCTTGAATCTCGTGGTCGGCGACGATCCGCCAGCCGAGCGGCATCAACTCGTCCACGTTGGCACGTCGACTTCGTGGGCTCTTTCGCCGAGTCCGCACGGTGGGCTTCCGTACCGGCGACGGTGGCAGGGCCGGACGCTCGGGCACCGGTGCGAGCTGAACGCTTTCGGGGGCCAGCTCGCCGAGCCGGTAGAGCGCTCGTTCGCGGCGCGTGGCCCTGAAGCGCCACAGCCAGCCGTACTGGTCCTGTAGGTCGGTGCGGGCGAGGATACGGTCGCGTTCGCGGCCGAGGGCGTTCGGGTAGGAGCGGATCTCCCACAGCACCATCCGGCGCCAGAGAGCGAAGGTGGACGGGAAGGCGAGCAGCCACCGGGAGAGCCGGATGGACTCCATGTGGTCGGGCTTGGCCAGATCAGCGCGCTTGCGGATGGCGTACGCGCCGACCTCTACGGCCACCACCCATAGGCCGGGAAGCATGGCGTGGGCGATGATCGCGAACAAGGTGTCTTCGCCAGCCACGTTCAGGTAGACCGTGGCGGCCGTCAGCGACCAGGGCACGACTCGGAGCAGGCGAAGGCGCATGCCGAGCCGGGACAGGACGACGTCGAGTGCCGAGAAGACGGCTATGCCGAGATCGATGCCCAATGGAACGATCCAAGAAAACCAGCCGAAAGACGGTTCAGCGGCCTTGGCCACCGTGGCGAAGCTGATGACGAAGCCGAGCAGGCCGAGGCTCGCCACCGCAGCGGCAGTGACCGAGATGGCGGTCTGTTCGCCCTCGCTGAGCGGGCGGGGTCCGTAGATGGCGGCGATCATCGGCCCCACCGTCCCCAGCAGCGCGGGCAGCCGGGCCGGTCGCACCAGTTGGCGCGGTGGCTGGACCAGATGCGGAGCACCTTGTCCGGCGATCCGGCAGCAACGACGGCGTAGCGTGCGGCTTGACGGATGCGGTACCGCTCCTGAGCGATGCGTACCAGGTCGCAGGCGAGGAATCCGGCGGCGAACACCACCAGGTAGAGCAAGACAGTGATCATGGGGTTCTCCTGAGCGGGATTGGGGTCTCGTGGTCGAGGTCGGCGGCGAACACGGTGCGGCGGCACTGTGCGCAGTAGAACTGGACGGGACCGCCGTCGAGCCGGGTCTTGCAGCGTGGGCAGCACACGGCCGGCCAGGGCGACAGGTGGATGCTGTGCATGGGGACCTCCTCTCAGAGGCCGGACTGGGAGCGGGTAAGGATGCGGCACATACGGCAGCCGGGCAGGCAGCGCGTGCCATGAGCCCTGCAGACCTCGACCTGGCGACGGACGCCACAGCCACGGCACCGGTACGCGCTACGCGAGCGCTTGCCGCAGTCGGCGCACTGGAAGCAGGCCATCAGGCGGCCACCTCCCGCAGGCCGCGAAGCTCGTTGGCGGTCAGACCCGCCCAGACGCCGACCTCGGGAAGCGCGGCCAAGGCGTAGATCAGGCACGCGGCGCGGGCCGGGCATCCCCCGCACACCCCCTTGGCCTTCGCCTCGCGAGCATTCCTCTCGTCGTCCGACTCGGGCTCGAACAGGTCAGGACCGGTGAAGAGTTCGGCGTCGCCGCTCTCACAGGCCGGATCGGCGTTGATGACGTCGTCGCGGAGATCGGACAGTTTCTCGTCGCCCAGGACGACGGCAGCCAGTTCGTTCATCGGCGCACCGCCCACAGGGTGGCGACGGCCTCGGCGACGGCGAGCTGATGACAGATCGGGCAGATCGGCGGGGTGGGAGCCTCCTCCTCCGGGGCGATCTCCTCGGCCCCACCGCAGACGAGGCAGATCCAATGGACGGATGCCCAGGTCACCCGGCGCATGGGCAGGTCGAGGTCGTAGGTGGGCGGGGTGTTGCTGGACCCGTGGGTCATGATGAGGACACCTCTTCTAAGGGGTGCCGGGGCGCGGATCAGGTTTGGCGACTTTGGGCCGCGCCCCGGCTTGTTCTGGTTGGTGGATCAGCCGAGACCGTTGCTGAAGGTGGTCAGGGCTTGGGCGATCGTCTGCACGGCGTTCACGGCGACGTTGACGGCGACCGCGGCCTTGTGCGGCTGAGTGATGACAAAGAAGGCCGCGAGGATCATCAGCACCGTGGGCAGGAAGCGTCGGGGTCGGAGAACAGGCATGGGGCGGTGATCCCTTCCGGTCGTCATAGAGCCCGTCTCCTGGTGGACCGGCCCTCTCGCGAGAACCTGTCCTGTACAGGTATAGAACAGGCGTGGCGGGTCCGTCAAGCCTCTTTCGGGGCCCGCCGTGTTCGTGGCTCTAGAAAACCGCGCAGGTCAGGGGGTGTGGCAGCGTTCAAATGGCGGTGCAATTGAGCGATTGGGGGTGCACGACGGCCTGGAGGGGGTGCAAACTGACGGCGACATCGTGATCACTCAGGGTCGTTGACCCGTTGCGTGCTGGGAGTGCCGTGAAGCTCCGAGAGTCGAATCACCAGCTCGCAGCGGTCATGATGAGGGCCACGTGCTCCAACAAGGCGCTCGCGCGCCGGGTGCAGGACGTGGCCACGAGCCACGGAGCGGATCTCCGCTGCGATCACGTGTCGGTGAAACGCTGGCTCGACGGAATGCACCCCCGAGGATTGACGCCGCACTTCATCGCCGAAGCCCTCAGCCGCAAGCTGGGTGAGCGGGTGAGCGTCCGCGACATCGGCATGATGTACGCCGAGACGACGCCGTTCGCACCCAGCTCGCGCAAGCAGCAACAGGCCGACTGCCTGGCCGGCGGCGTGACGGCCCTCGTGTCGGGTGACCTCTCGGCCAACCCTCAGGTGGTCGAGAGCGACGTCTCGGCGGACTCGTGGAACGACTCCATGGTCACGTGGCTGGTGAACCCTGCACCGATCCCGAAGCTGTTGACGGAGGGACGCCTGGTCACTGCCTCCAGCGTCGAGGCCGTACGCGAGACGACGGCGATGTTCGCGAAGCTGGACTACCGGTTCGGCGGCGGCCACGCCCGATCCACCGTGGTCCAGTACATCGCCATGGAGGTGGAGCCGCTCCTCAAACACGTCAGGCCGGACACCGCGCTTGGCAAGCAGTTCCTCTCCGAGACGGCGGCCATGCTGCGACTGGCGGCCTGGATGGCGTACGACACGGGACGGCACGGTCTCGCCCAGCGCTACATGACCAAGGCTCTTCACCTGGCGCGCGAGGCTGACAATCGGATGCTCGGCGGCCGCATCCTGGCCGGCATGAGCCACCAGGCCAACTACCTCGGCCACTACGGCATGGCGGTCAACCTCGCGCGAGCCGCCCAGATGGGCGCCGTGGGCGCTGCCACGCCCACGGCCATGGCGCTGTTCAGCGCCATGGAGGCGCGAGCCTTGGCCTCCCAGGGTGACGAGGCCGCGTGTAGCCGGGCGCTCGGAGAGGCCGAGCGCTGGTTCGAGCGGCGCACACCGGAGGACGATCCGGCGTGGCTGCGGTACTTCGACGAAGCCGAGATGGCCGCTGAGTTCGCCCACTGCTTCCGCGACCTCGGCCACTACCATCGGGCCGCCAACAGGGTGCTGGAGAGCGTAGAGCTCTCCGAGAGCCTGTACGTGCGCAGCCTGTCCTTCGTGCGGACCATTCTCGCCGCGAGCCACGTGGCCGGCGGCGAGCTGGAGCATGGGCTCGCCGTGGCGCGCGAGGTGGTAACCACGGTGGCCGACCTACGGTCGACCAGGACGCGGCGCTACGTACAGGACTTCGTCAAACAACTCGCGCGCTTCGGGAACGATCCAAGAGTGCGCGAGTTCCAAACATTCACGGAATCACGGCTCGCCCGAGCCCGCTCAGAGGCGAGCGTCGCGCGGTAGTCGTAGCCGCTCAGAATGGCCTCCAGACACGCGGAAGCACGTCGTGTCGCAGCGACGCCACACGCCGATCGAACTCCGCGCGGGTCTCCGGGTTGAGGTCAACGTTCTGCATGAGCCACGTGGTCATCGTGGTCTCACGGATGCGGCGCAGGGTGTGGAAGCCGGGCCACTCGGTGATGTCGAAGCCGTACGCGTCCACAGCCTGTGCATACTCGTCCGGCGCTACCCACCGGAACCCTCTGAACGGGATGCCGACGCCCGTGCAGAGATCCCACTCACGCGGCCCCCAGGCGAACGCCTCGTAGTCGAGCAGAATCACCTGACCGTTCGTGCGACGCAGGAGGTTACTCTTGTGGCCGTCGCCGTGGATGTGGCCGGCGGGCAGGGCGAAGTCGAGGGCGCTGTACTCGGCATAGAGGTCCTTGACCCGCTCGCGCAGGAACTCGATGTCCTTGTCCGCGACGGTGGAGGCGCTGTCCAGGCGATTCTCCACGCGGGCCAGCGGGTCGAACAGCGGTAGCAACAGATCCATCGGCTTCGGAACGTCGTGCAACCGTCTGAACATGACCGCCAGATCAGCGAAGCCGGGGGCCGGCCCGCTGTTGTCCGCGTACAGCCAGAACGTCACCACCCGTCCATCGTGGACGATCGCTTGAGGACAGTCCGGGAACAGACGCACGCCGGGAAAGTCGGCTTCCTCCAGCCACCTAGCAACCCCCACCTCCTTCTGGACATCGGACAGGCGATCTGCGCTCCGCGCGATCCGGACCACCACCGGAGCCGACACGAGCCGGTACAGCGCGTTCTCCCCGATCCGTATCGGCACCGCCGCGCGGCTGTCCAACCCCGCCTGCTCGCAGGCCGCGACAAGCGCTCTGTGCGCGTCCTGCTGGCAGAAGCCCTGCGCGGTGGGGGTCTCGGTCATGGATCAGCCCTCTCTGCTCGTGTTGCTCGGTGGCGAACCGGTGGCCACGAAACGGCCCTTGCTGGGGATGACGACGATCAGGCCCTCCTGCTGAAGCACCTCCAGGGCCTTGCGTACCGTGATGCGCGCCGTACCGAACCTCTCGGCGAGGACAGGTTCACCAGGCAAACGCGCGTCGGGTGGAAACTCTCCGGCCATGACGGCGGCGCGGAGCTGGTTGGCCACGTCCTCATAGCGGGTGGCCGGCTTCGCGTCCTCTGCGGCCTGCCCCTGCACTCTGCGACCACGGCCCATCTGGCTGACGACCAGGCCCTCGCGTTCCAACTCCGCGAGCGCCTGTCGTACGGTGCCGCGAGCGACGCTGTACGTCTGCATGAGCGCCGTCTCGGACGGGATCATCCCGCCTGGTGGATACTCGCCGGCGGCGATCCGCTGACGGAGGTCATCGGCCAACGTGGCGTAGGCGGGCTGAGCTTTGCCGTGAGTCATGAGGCTCCCTTGCCGAGCAACAACGGACTCAAGGCTAAGACGAGCGCTCATGGCCGGTAATGCAGGCCGCTTCGGTGGACGGCTATCTCTGGTGTTCGATCGACTGCTGGCTCGAACTTGGCGGGCGTGAGACCACCGCTCTTGCCATCTTCGGAACCGCGTAGCTTGCCCGCGAGACAGCGGCATCATCGAGCCTCGCCCTTCAGCAGCAGGCGCCATAGCTCAACGGCTCTGACCCGTTGCCAGGGACCGGCGTAGGCGACGACCTTGAGGTTGCTCCGGCGTATGCGTCGGAACTGGTACCTGCCGCCGACTCCCAGAAGCTCATACGACGTCTCGGAGCAGGCGCAGGTGTAGTCGATGACTCGCTGTCGGTTCGGGCAGTGGTGGGTGTAGCGGCCCTCTTCGCACCAGTCGAGAGAGACTTCCAGGAGGCCCGCCGGGAGGGAGGGATGGACAGCGAATCCCGGACAGGGCCACTCCTCTGTTCCCGGCTCTGTCGGTTGGGCCATTGGCCTGACCTCCCGCCTAGCGATGTGGCAACGTTCCTGCACGTAAACGCTTATGAGCATATGCCTACTAGCTCACGTGAGGAAGTGAGGTTGTAATGATGATCTGTTGTGATCGACTTCGGTTCCGATCGACCGGTGCACCGGCAGCTCGCCGACATCATCCGCGCGGACATCGCAGCGGGCCGGCTGGAGCCTGGCCAGGCACTCCCCTCAGAGACTCGGCTCATGCAGCAGTACGAGCTCGGCCGCGTCGCCGTACGGCAAGCACTCGGAGTGCTGCGCAGCGAGGGACTGGTCGTCACCGTGAAGCGTGAAGGCTCCTACGTTCGACCGCAGGTGCCCGTTGAGCGGGTTGCGATGCAACCCAAAGCAGAGGTCACCGCCCGCATGCCTTCGCCTGACGAGCGAAGACACCTTGACATCCCTGAAGGCATTCCGGTGTTTGTCATCAAGACGCCGCGTACACGTGACCGGATTCTGTCCGCCGACCGGACAATCCTCACTTGGGATTCCGGCGCCCCTACCCTTAGTGATACCGAAGGATTGCCAGAGTAGAACGTCCAACAGTGGTTCAGGGATGGACTGGTATCCCTCCTGGTGTCGCACATTGGCGCCATTACTCTATGTGGCACCTCGTTACCTCCGGCCGGCAATCCTACAGTGATGACCCACCATAAATCCGGGAGCGTCATGTCAAATACCCCCGCCCACCAGCCAGTCGAAGTTGAGAGCTTGCTGCACCGACGAAGTGATCTCTCCACCTTCCTCGTCCACCTCACACGAGACTCGACACAGGGAGTGAGCGCCCGCGAGGCTCTCCTTGCCATTTTGAGTGGCCAACAGATGCGCGCCGTGACCTCATTCGGCCCAGCCGCAGCAATTACCAGAAGCACACCATACGAAGCCAGCCAAAGAGCTGTCTGCTTTACGGAAACCCCACTGGAGCACACGTGGATGATGTGCCAACCGATTGCAGCTAGAAGCGTTCGTCTCTCCAGCTACGGAGTCGCCTTTGCTAAGGACTGGGCACGCCGCCGCGGAGTGAACCCGATCTGGTACATCGACATCACTCCCGGGCACGACTGGCTGACCAATCCACTCGATCGTCTTATTAAGGAAGCCATAGCGCAGCTCGCCCTATCGCCTATCCATCCAACTAGCGATGTGCCAGACATCCTTAAGCTCACCCCTTTCATGGAGCAGATGGGCACCGGAACTCGATCGACCGACGGAGCAAGCTATCGCAAGGACTTTTCATGGGAGCGAGAATGGCGCCATCAGGGCGATCTGAATTTCACAGTCGATGACGTTGTGACTATCCTTGCTCCCGAAACTGATCATGTTTCCTTCGTTCGCGACCTAAGTGCCCAACGATCAGCCTTTGAGCGGACCCCTCCACTTCTCGACCCGAACTGGAGTCTTGAACGGATGATCATTGCGCTAGCTCAAGCAGACGGATAGTGGCGAGGAGACCCTCGCGTTCCCTGCCGCGACCAACAGACCTCACGAGTACGGACGAAGACTGACCAGAGGCGGTCGCGGTCGCGTCCGAGTTGTCGCAGCATCCAACAATCCTTCTAGGTTGTCAGTGACATGCGATAGCGTAAGTCGCGATGGGAGGTACACAGTGCAGGTGCCTTGGAGCGAACTCGGAGAGAACCGATACACACCACTAGTATCCGCATTGCTGCAACGGATGTACCCAGAGGCGGAAATTATCGATGGTGCGGGAGGGGACGGCGGTCGCGATGTACAACGCCGTAGCGGCTCCCGCCTCGTCGTCTACCAACTCAAGTACTTTCCCAGCAGGGTCGACTCTCGTAGTGGCCGACGCAATCAGGTAATGAGATCGCTACGCGCAGTGGCGAAGGCGAAACCAGACGAATGGTATCTGGTGGTGCCGACGGATCTCACTCCGTCAGAAATCAAGTGGTTTGATGGCCTCCAAGAGAAATTCCCATTCGTAAAACGCTGGTACGGTAAAGGTTGGCTCAACACTCAGATCGCAAATCATCCCGATCTTCAGCGATATTTTCTAAAAGATCAGAACGCAGAAGTGCTCGACATCCTGCGGGAGATGAATGCCGAGCGCGGCGTATTGGAGGAAGGGATACCAGACCTCGTCAAAAGAGTAGGCATCCTGGCATCTCGAGCATACGATTCGTCTGCCAGCCACTATCTGGGCTTCTCCAGCGGACAGGACGGCATCAGCATAACTGTGTCCCCTAAGGCGGGGGGCGCAAATAACATCGAATTTATTCCCCGGTTCAACATAAAAGGAGACCCAGAGCGAGTCACCTCTGCAATGCAGGAGTTCCAACAAGTCATTGACTACGGCGGCGAAGTGACTCTAGCCGCACCTCAGCTTGCCGATATAACCATCACGGCACCACAAGAACTGGGTATCAGTGGAACCTTTCAGGTGGACTCCATATCATTCAAATCCCTGGAGGACACGACAGGCCTGCCGCTACGCGGCACACTGGCAGTTATAGATGCCTCCGGAAATACACGGCGAATTGTTCACGTCAACTTCGATCGCCGGCAGGCCGGCCAGCGTGGCTTGACACTGCACGGGCAGATCACGGGAAACCTACTACGCGTCCAAACTCGGCTCGATATCCATGAGCGGAAAGGAAAATTGGATATCGAGATATCTCAAGAAGCATTTCAGGCAGCTCCAGCAGTACTGCTACCCGTACTGCAGTTTATCGGCGAACTTCTCGAAGGCCGCGTCTTGCGCATGAAAATTGCGGGCATGGTTTCAGAAACTGTTATCAGAAGTCCCATGTTTCAGGCTCTCCGGCCACGGGTCGCCGTGGTAGAGGATCTTGCATATATCCAAAATAAGCTCGGGCTCTACTTTCCGATGCCTGAGCCGTTGGAAAGTGGCGATTTCCACGCCATAAGAAACACCCGCAAGCTTCTTTCTGGAGAAGGCGTTAGCATGGGCCGCGGGCCGATTCGGGCCCATATACATCGTCACCGGCTACAAAACTTCCTTAGCATGATCAACAAGGGTGGCATGCTATATGTGGAATCTGAAAATATCAGATTCCTCTTGGCGGACCAAGAGTTCAATCTCGGTCCGGGCTACTATGTCTGCCCTCACGTAGAGCTCGGAAACAGAAGGCAACTGCTTGCCATCGCGAGGCTCGGCGGTAACGGAGAGAACCCTGAAGCCGTCTTCGAGCTGGCCGACGACCATGTGATCAAACTCAAGCTTGGGACTCGGCAGGACCTTGCACCGGAGTAGCCCGAACACGCGCAATCATCCGTTGGACTCACGGACGATCTTCCATCGCCCGAATCGACCTCCAGCAGATGCCTTGATCGTTCCCAATCCCTTCCCAGCATCGGTCACATAGCACAGCATCTATTGCATCGCTGCAGGTAGACAGCATGACTAGACCTTGCAGCCCATCGGACTCCTAAAGCGGGTGCCGCAGGTTCGAATCCTGCCGGGGGCACGCATCTCCACCAGGCATTTCAGCCTCCGACCTGCGGTTTCCTGCCGCAGGTCTTTTGCTTTCCAGTCCCCTGGATGGGTCGCCGAGGGCACCCCTATGCAGCCGTAGGACCATGATCACGGGATATGCACGGGATGATCTTGTTAGCATTTCCCCAGGTCACTGGCAGACCTGTGAACCAGACCGACGCTGACAGACGTCCCCGCCGAGTGGCCTGTACAGGCTCTCCACGACCCAACAGGACGGTCACTGCGAATCGGCCTGGCGCGGACGCCATAGAACGGCGATGTTAGATACGCCGGGCTACGAAGCCGGAAGCAAGACACTTCGACATGTTCTTGCGCTCGGTGTAGCAGTCTCCGGAGCGAACGCGCGGACCTTGACCAGGAGGTCGTGTGGACAGCACAGTGTGGGTCGCGATCTTGACGGGTGGGACTGCAGTTCTAACAGGATGGGTGACCAGCCTGGGGAACGCTCGCACAGCACGGATCCAGGCCCAGGCCTCCGCGAAGGCTCAGCATCATGCTCAGATCCGTGAGGCACGTCGAACGGCCTACCTCGAGTTCTTGGAGCAGGCCCATATCACAGGCGAGCACTACTTCAGGCTAGATGACATCTACATGCAGTTAACGCGGCCGGACGAGCAGTTGGAGAAGCTTGAAGACTTACGCACCGCCCTTCGGGACGCCTATGACCCTCTGGCTCGATGCGCCAGAGTAGTTGTCCTCGAAGCACCAGAAGCCGTCGCCGCAGGAGCGGAAGCCGTCGTGCAAGCGGCCTCGAATGCGAACTCGGCCCTGCGGGGTATCGCGCAAGGCACCCCTGAAGGACGTTCGCGCTTCGACGCAGCCCGCCAGACATACCGTGACCAGCTGCAAATCTTCATTGAAACGGCCCGCGCGACCTTAGGGAGCCCATAGCGAGTCGTACCTGGAACACTGCTACCCACGCAGGGCGCCCCTGGAGCGGGACCCATCGCACCATCAGACACTTCGGACCAATCCCGACGATTCGGTTGCCGTGCTTTGCGGAACGAAGTCCAATGGACTGGCATCTTGGTCACTAGCTTGATCGCCACACCTCAAGGAGTCATGGATGACCCGGGAGCAAGTGGAACAGGCCTTACGCCGAGCCGAGGAGCTGACCGATCAAGCCAGGCCCAGCCTCGATCGCGCGGTGACGCTGATGGCGCAGAACGTCTGGACTGGACCGGCCGCTCAGCGCTTCGCAGAGGAACTGGTGGCTCAGCGCCAATTGCTGCTCAGAGCATGCACGGGAGCTGTAGACGAACTGCGGGCTTTGTTAGCCCGTACGCCCGCAGACAGTACTCGCTAGGGCCATGGCCCAGTTGGAGGGCATGGTCCCCGATGGAGTCCGAAGCCTTAACGACACGTTGCGCCAAGCCGAAACCTCGCTGGACTCCATAGGCGAAGAGTTATGGGCACTGCTGTCGAGGGCCTGGTTACTGCCCTCCTCGGCCGACATAATTCGCCAGGTGGCGGCGTGGGCTGGCGACCAGGGCCCTGAGATCAACAAGCGGCTGTTGCTCCTGGAGCGAATGGAGTTGGCCAAACCGGAGCTGTTCGGTGCGGGGAAGCCGCCGATCTCTGTGGACGACTCGTTGTTCGTTCCTGGGGCGGTACTGCCTTTGGCGGGCAATGTCTGGGATCGCATCGGTCAGCAGATCCAGGCCACCCTTGACCCTAGTCTGAACTCCGGGGATCCGCTGACGGAACAGGTCAAGGGTGCAGTGGAAGGCGTCGCCGGACTCGGGAAGCTAGTGGTCGACGTCTCCCCCAACCGTATGATCATCGACCACATGGGGTGGCAGCGCAGCTTGAGCGACCTCAGCCGAGCGTTGGTAGCCGGAGCCAAGAATCCGGGCGAGTTCGCCAAGTCGGTGCTGGACTGGGATACCTGGACCTCCAACCCTGACCGAGCCTTCGGCCGACTGATCCCCGACATCATGGCGGCTGTCACGTCGGCCGGTTCCAGCAGCGTGGCGTCAGGCGGGTCAAAGGTTGCCGGGGCCCTGCGGAAGGCCGCCGAGGCTGTGAAGGCCAAGCCGCCGGCCAAGCCGTCACCGTTGACCTTGGGCAAGCACTTCGGCCGCAAGGAGAAGGAAATCCCTCCGCTGTTCCGTGGAGACGGGCGGCCAACAGATGAGATCTTCCAGGATGGGATGACGGCTCGCAGTCCCGACATGAGCCTCGAAGAGCATCTCGGTGGAGGGAATGGCCTTATCGGTGCATCAAAGATCAAGGATGTGGCGAGGGGATTCGCCATTCAACACAGGGGATATATTTATGAGATCGAGGACCGAGGTAATAGCATACGCGTGAAGTACCCGCCCGGCTACGGACACCTCGCGGGCGAGAGAGAGTTCGTGTTCACGAGGATCGAGCCATCACAGGTCCGAGGCGCCTGGAAGCCCGGAAAACTCGGAAAGCCAGATATATGGATTCCCAATCCCAACTTCAAACCGAAGTGATAACGCATGGGCTCGAACTGGTCAGCCTTGCCGACGAAAGCCGTTTGCCGTGTCGCGTCACAACGCAGATTTTGGGTGAGGTGTGCGAGCTACGGCTTGATTGGACGGGCGTGTCGCCCATCATCCTGCGGTCGTCAGTTGATTTCGAAGACACGCTGCGCGAACTGCGAGCAACGCTGGAGCAACAAGGATTTCTCCTGTTGTGTAACAGATTCCGCCGCAATGCTTTCGTCTCCTCGATGTCACGCCAGATGAGTGATGGCCTGGGATGTTATCTGGTAACCGCACATAGGCCCGTATCCCCCGACCAGATCGTTAATTGCCTCGCCCCAGCTCCGAGAGAATCCGTTGTCCTCGCCGAAGAAAACGCGAAGTATATCGAGGAGTGGATCGCCGGATTCGATTGATCACTCCAACATCTTTCGGCAAGCATAGTTACGCATCTGGAATTGAGGACGAGAGGGCGGGAATAGCTCGTCACATTTCGCGGCCACCAATGACGAAGCGATGTGCTCTGCACGATTGCTTCAGGTCTTTCTTGGACGCGCCACTGGGATAGCTGTTTTCCTACGCGGTACCGTCGCAACGTTCCGATGAGTCTGATGCGGAAGATTTAACACATTCGGCTGGCGATGCTTCTCTCGCCGCACCGCTTTGTTCTTCGGTGCCTGGAGCTCTGAACTGGGCGCCGCGGAGGGCATCGCCTGGAGCGGGAGTGTGGATGCCAGCGGCGAAATCTGCGCCACCGGGCGTTCTGCAACGCTGGGGAGAGACATCGGCGTCGAGGGTGCCCTCGTCGGCGCCGAATCGCTGCCAGCGTTCCATGCACTCGACCAGACGCCCAAGCCAACGCAGACAGCGAAGCTGACGATGAGCGTTGGCCGGGTTAGTACTCCAGCGACACTTCGCGATCTTGAGAGGTTGGCGTCACATGGCGATGGTCGGGTCATCATGCGATGACAGATTCTCGTCTCAACACCCACGGCCGCACGCTCCAATAATGATATGACGGCCACAATCTCCAGGGTTCTACGTGCGGCTGTGCTCATAGCCTGCGCCGCCGTTGCGGCCCTGGCATGCGCCCGCACCTCACCACTTGCCGCGCCAGCAGGTTCACCGCCGGGGTCCGCGCACGACCCGCCACCGAATCACCAGCCAACTTCTTTAGCGCCGCCACGGCGCACGCGTCGATTACTCCGCTCGCTCGGCCTAATCCTGTTCCTGGTCATCATCGCCGCGGCAACCCAGAGCGCTCTCAACCCCCTTCTCCCGGCCTGGGGGCGCTGGACGGCCGGCGGCCTGGCCATGGCCGCCACGACTTGTCTTGTGATCGGGCTACTGATCGGCCCCGCCGCCCGCTACCTGTCCGGCGAACGCACCCCGATCACTGACACTGAGCGTCGGCAGATGACTGCCACCGAGCGTATCGAAGCACTCAACGCCGCCCGCCATACCCTGATTCAGGCGGCCACCGGTCTCGTCGTCATCGGCGGTGTCGCCTTCACCGCCCTCGGTCTGTGGTATACCGCCCGTACGGTCGAGACCGCTCAGGAAGGCCAGATCACCGACCGCTACACCAAAGCGGTGGAACAACTCGGCCACGCCCGACAGGACGTGCGCTTGGGTGGCATTTACGCGCTCCAGCGTCTGGCCGACGACTCTCCCCGTGACAAAGACACCATCCGCAACGTGCTGTCCGCGTACGTCCGCAGCCATGATTCCTGCACCGTGCGACCTGAGCAGAAGAAGCCTCCCCGCGTGTGCGCTTCAGAGGCTAAGGAACTGCGCATACCTGAAGCGAGTATCACGCCGGGAGCGGACGTCATTGCAGCGCTCTCCATCGCCTCAGATTTGGGCTCTCGCACGGCTGCCGCTGATCTCTCCAGGGTGCGATTCCCCACCACAATCCTAAGATCCACACGCATGCCCCATGCGTACCTGGTCAGTGCGGACCTACGGGGCGCGGACCTGGTCGACGCAGACCTACGCGGCGTAAACCTGCGTGGAGCGAACCTGCGTAGCGCAGGCCTGGCCAGCGCGGACCTGCGTGGCACGGATCTGCGCGCCGCCTACCTGAGGGACGCAGACCTGGGTGGCGCGGACCTGCGTGGCGCGAACCTTCGTGGTGCGAATCTGAGCGGTGCGGCCCTGGGCAGCGCGGACCCACGTGGCGCTGACCTGCGGGCTGTTCTTGGCAAGACTGAGCAGGAGATACGTGAGGCAGCCGTGGTCGATTCGAACACGCTGATTGATCCACTGCTGTGACATGACGGGTGCTCCTGCTGACCACGGGTTGTCCGGTGCCAGAACTGATGCAGGGGGTCTGACCTGGTCTTCTAGTACTCCAGTGACACATCGCGATCATGGGTCGGATCTGTGCTGGTAGTGGCAGTGCCGGGCTGTGGCCTGGTGGCGTCGGCGCCAGTACGACCAGCGCAGGACGTCCGTGACGGAGCGGTGCCGGGTCAGCACGAGCACGGCGTGATCACGCGGTGGCCGTGGCCATGTGACACCGACCTCTCAAGATCGCGAAGTGTCACTGGAGTATTAGGCGATCCCAGCCTCGAAGAGGGGACTGCTGCGGGGGGACTGGAGTTGCGTACCTTCGCTAACCGAGGGCGTCAGATGTGCTGGGGAACCGCGACTGGTCTCGGAGGGGCAGTCTGTAAGGTGGGCGCCTCAGCGGACGCCATTCGCCGGAAGAAGGTGCGGAGCGGTTCTGATCGTTCTGCATAGGCCCTCCTCTCATCGCCCGGTCATCCCAGAGTGACGCAGTGTGACAGCGCTTGGCGGGAACGACGGGCATACTGAGCAGCACGAAGTGACTACGGCCCCGGTCATGCCGGGGCCGTAGTTGGGTGAACGGGAGTTATTCGCTCAAGGCGTCGTTGATCTTGCCGTTGATCTGTTCCTGCTGGCCGTCCATGCACTTGGCGTACACCCGCAGCAGGACGTCCACGCTGTGGCCGGCGCGCTTCGCGACTTCGACAGCCGGGACGCCCGCGTTCAGCCAGAGCGAGACTGCCGCATGGCGCAGGTCGTACGGTCGAGCGGCCAGCGACGACGCGATCTGTGCCGGGCTGAGGGCGAGCTTGCGGGTTTCCTGCCAGACGTAGGAGTGCGCTGAGCTGGAGTAGGTGCCGCCGGTGCCCGTGCTGAAGATTCTGCCGTCCTTGGCGGTCCCATAAGTGGTGATGTGCTCGCGGAGCATAGCGACCAGGACGGGTGGGATGGGGATCTCTCGTGTCTCCTTGTCCGCGCGGTGCTTCAGGCTGCGCGACTCGTGGGTCTCACCGGAGTTGGTCCAGCGCTTCGTTCCTTGGGGGCGAGCCTTCTCCAGAACGATCAGGCCCCAGCCTGACGCCGGCAAGGTGCAGTTCCTCAGGCGTAGGTCAGCCGCTTCCTCCGGCCTGAGCGCGGCGTAGTACATGCACGCGAACAGTGCTTGAAGCCGTGCGCCTCGCTTGCGCCCCACCTGGGGCACGGCGTCGAGGAGCTGCCTCGCTTGGGCCGGGTTGACCACCGTACGAGGATCAACAGCGGTCACGGCTCTGGGTACCGTCCACTTGATCCCGTCCAGTGGGTTGCTGCTGAACACCTTTTGCTCCACCGCGTGTTCCAGGAGGTGATGTAGGACGGCGCGCTTACGCCGTACCGTGTTCGCTCCTGCCGGAGTACCGGCGAAGGTGGCCGAGACAGCGTCGAGGGCCCTGCGAAGTACGTACGCCTCTCCCAGTTCCGACAGCGGGAGTGACGCCCTCTCCAACCAGCTCAAAGCCGCAGCTTGGGACGAGGTAAGGTCAGCGCGCCTCCCTTCAGGGAGAAGGACGTGAATCTTGAGGACCTCGCGCAGTTCTTCCATGGCGGGACGGCGAGGCGCGTCGGCCACCAGGACGGGGACCAGCGTCAGGAGCGCGTACGCGTCGGTCTCACGGGTCCGGGCAGCCGAGGTGTTCCAGCGTCCGAGTACGTATGCCTGGGCGAATTGCAGGAATGAAGGCCCACAGGATTCGGGGGCAAGCATTGACACCGGAAGGCCGGTGGCAACGTCGAACTCCTCCCCTGCCTTGGCTGCCTGCCTCAGGTCGGACATGAAGGCGTTGGCCAGTCCCTTGGTACGGAAACTTTTCGAGCGCTCCTTGCCAGCGACCCTCCATCGAGCGACGTAGGAGGAGGTGCCGCAGTTGGTGCGCTGCTGGATCTGGCTGAACCTCACGTCGTAAGTGGTCTTCACTTCGCCTCCCGTCGTGTGTTGAGCCAGGTCATGAGGTCGCTTCGCCAGACGCGGAGTTCGAGGTTGGGTAGTTGGATGCAAACCGGCGCGCGGCCGAGTTCGCGCCAGCGGTAGAAGGTGCGGCGGGAGACCCCGCCCAGTTCGGCGAGGACCTGCGGAACAGTCAGCAACTCGTCGCTTCTGCTGCTCATCGAGGATCACCGCCAGGGCTTGGGAGGCGGACGCCGGTGAGCGCTGCCGCGAGGAGTTGTTCACCCGCGGAGAGGCCCTGTCCGGCGTACTGCCAGTGGGCGATGACGAGGACCGTGTCCTCCTCGAAGAGCGGCAGTCGGCCGGTGGTGATCGCTTCGGCGCGAATGTGTTCCTCGCGGGCGGCGCGCAGGGCGCCGAGGGTGGTGGAGTAGCGGCGACTCTTGGTGGAGAAGTGGCCACGGAAGCCGAGCATGTGAGCCCAGTGAGTCAGCCGGAGATTGGCAAGGTCGGGATGGCGACCGAGGCGCATGCAGGCGGCGATAAGTCTCCGAGCGTGATCGCGCACCGGTAGGGCGTCGAGGTTGTCGAGAGGCTGAATACGCCGGTCGAGGGTGCCGGTGCATTCGGCGGCTTTGGTGGCGTACTTGGAGATGTAGGCGGCGACGGCTTGTTCGGTGAGTTCGCCGTCCATGGCGATGCGGCGGACGTCGAGCTGTGTGCCCCACCAGAAGGTACGGCCGAGGGGCTTTACCTCCGCCGTCACAGCTGCGGCCGCATGTCGGACGGCTTGTTCCAGGGCGTCGGCGGTGGCCCAGGCGGGTGGTGGTGAGTTGGGTCCATCAGGTCCGTCGAGGCGGATGACTGCGTGGAAGTGGACGACGCCGCGCCGCTGATACTCGGCCACCTTGGCGAAGCCGATGCTGGCTTGCTCACGAAGCGCCTTGAGCGTCAGGCCGGAGAGCTTGGCGAAGCGTCGGCGAAGGGCCAGGGTGAAGCGGCGCCACAGCTCAGGGCTGAGGGCGTTGAACAGAACTGAACCGTCGTAGTCGTAGCAGTCGGGGCACAACGGTTCGCCGAGCCGGGGATCGTCGGCGCTGTGCCGGTTGGCGCAGGACATGACCTGTCCGTGCGGGCAGGTCTCAGCGTCGCGGCGGGCATGGCAGGGCAGGACCTTGCCGTTCTTCTCTCGCCGTACGTGCACGGCCCCGAAGGACGGTGCGGTAAGGGTGACGAACAGGCACGGGTGGCTGCTGACGGTCTCGGGTACGCCCTTGCCGCCGACGAGGCCGGCGCGGACGAGTTGGTAGGTGTCGGCGCGGTAGATCTCGGCGCAGGCGGGGCAGCGGGAGGCGCGGCGGGTCTTGCAGGGAACGCGCAGGATGCCGTCGGGCTCGTGGTTGGTGCTGTAGCGGTGGAGCAATTGGCCGTTGGCCTGGTCATAGTGTTCGACCTTGCCACGCAGGTGGATGGGCTGACGGCAGCCGCCGGTGCGCTTGATCTGGCTGGCCCAGCGGTCATAGTTCGGGTCGTTCAGTCGGGAGATCATCCCGGCTACGGCATGGCTGTGAGCAGGGTGGGGCAAGATGGATCCGTCCTGTCCGGATGTGATCTGGAGTGGGATGGCCCCTCACCTGGCGCGGAACTTGGCGGTTGTGTGGCCAGGTGAGGGGATCTCGGCTATGCGCCGTGGTTGTCGATGCCGCTGCCGTGACAGTCGCGGCAGGTGTTGCCGTCTTGGTCGACTCCGGTGGCGTTGCAGGTGCAGCAGCAGTAGTGCGCGATCGGGACGCTCATGGTGATCACCGGTTGTCGCGCGGGTCGATGCGGACGTAGACGCGGTACCGACGCGGGTGAGCGCGGTCGGGAAACGCTCTCGACACCGCGGTGACGGTGAAAACCTCGCGCAGGTGGATCAGGCCGAGCGTGATCTCCGCACGATTGCCTTCGAGGCGGATGCGCATTTGATGGGCTCCTAAGTGGCGTCAGGCTCGATGCAGCCGTGGTAGCTGCTCTCGGCGTCATGGCGGGCGCGGGCGGCGGCGAGGATGGCCACGGCCCGGTATTCGACGGGGCCGAAGTGGACGGAGGTCGTGTAGTGGCCGTACGGCGAGTCCGCGAATTCGATCCCCGAACCGATCTGAGCGGCGATCTCGTCGATCTCGGCGCGCAGGTCCTCGTCGCTCGCGGGCTTCGGGAAGTGATGGAGTACGACCCTGGACGAGGCCGGCACGTTGGGGTGGGTTTCCAGGAAGACGGCCAGGTGGAGCAGGCCGTTGATGAGTGCTCTGCGGTGGTCGCTCATGGCGCTCCTCATGAGGGTTCTGGTGTGGTTCGCAGGGTGCGGAGCAGGTCGGAGGCGAGTTGGTTGGACACGCCCAGGCGGGCGCGCAGCAGGTCGCGAGTGATGGGCTTGCCGTGCTTGGTCTGGTGTTCGGCGGCGACGCGCTGGGCGTAGTCGATGAGTGCCGGGTCAGGTGCGGGTCCGGCGTCCTGGTCGTCCTCGCTCTTGTCCTCATCGGCGGGGACGAGGGCAGGACGGTCCTCATAGGGGACGGCTTGGGGACCTTCGGGGACGGACGGGGACGCCGCAGTCCAGGACGGGGACGACTGGAGGACGTCCGGGGACGGTTCGGTACGGGTGGCGGTGGCGCGGCGTTCGAGCATGGAGACCGCTACGAGGAAGGCGCCGGCCGGGGTGGCGGCGGTGATCCAGCCCCACATGGTCGGGGCGGCTTGTTGCAGGTTCGCGGCCAGGGACAGGACGATGCCGCCGGTCAGGACGAGGACAGGCCAGGAGATCGGGCCGCGCCGAGCTTTGCCGGTCTTCTTGTCGCGTTGGCGTTCACGGGCGGCCATGACGCAGGTCAGGTCGATGCAGACCGCGATGGCCCAGGCCATCCAGCCGTGCTGGCCGTTCTCGGTGGCGGTGTCGCGGATGTGGGTGAACGAGCCCGCGCCCGCGATGAGCGCCAGGACCAGGACGGGGCCGGTGTCGAGCAGCCAGGCGGCGAAGCGGCGCATCTCGTTCCTCCTCTCGGTTCGGGTCAGGCGGTCTGGGAGTCGGGCGTCTCATGAGGTTGTGCGGTCATGACCTCGGCCCAGGCGGGGGCGCGGTCGGCGTAGATGTGGGCGGCGTGTTCAGCGGCTTGTTCGCTGACGTAGAAGGAGCGGGCGCGGTACCACTGGCCGTCTTGGCTGGCGACGATGGCGACGCCGGGTGTTTCGGCGGCGATGGTGCGGGCGGAGTCGAGGGCGGCGGGGTCGAGGTCGCCGAGGGTCATGGTGGCGGTTTCGGGGTCGTTGACGCGGTGGCAGATCCGTCCCGAGCATTGGGCGCGCAGGGCGGTGACTCCGGGACCGAGGTCAGAGCCGATGCGCTGACCGCAGCAGAACAGATAGATGCCGAACGCCCGGCCGAGCTGTGCGACCCTGAGCAGTGCGGTGGAGGTCTTGGCGATCTCGTCCTTCTCGCTCTTGTCGGCCATCAGGTACAGCTCGGCCAACTCGTCCACCAGCACCACGACCGGGACGGGCCGCATGGTGGGCGGGAGCTGCCAGATGTTGCGGGCCGAGGCCATCCGGCACACGCCCATCCGATCCGTCATGAGCGCCACCAGGTCATCCAGCAGCCCGCCGCATTCGGCGCGACTGGTGGCCAACGCGGACAACCGTGGGCTGTACGGGGTGAACTCGACTCCACCCTTGAGGTCGAAGCCGACCAGGGCGACCGGTTGCGGGGCCAGGCCGACGATGAGCGCGTTGGCGAGATTGGACTTGCCTGATTGGGTGGCTCCGGCGTTCAGCCAGTGCGGCACGGTGCGGAAGTCGACGACCCACGGCTTGCCGGTCTCCAGCCGTCCCACGGTGACCTTGAGCAGTTCGGTGGAGGGTGGCAGGTCATCGACCTTGACCAGTGGGTCGCGGATGGTGACCGCGAGCCGGATCCGGCCGGGCTTGTCGGAGGAGACGCGTACGGCGTGCACGCCCCAGGAGTGAGCGAGGCGTTCGGCGACGTCGGCGTAGTCGGCCGGGATCTGTCCTTCCAGCGTGTGCAGGGTGACGCGCCAGCCGTAGCGGGTCGGCAGCGGCAGCCACATGAACGGCTTGGTGTCCACGGCGATGCGCTGGAACTTGCGCTTGACGCGGACGACGCCGGTCGAGGCGATCATTCCGGGGACGGTGGTGAACCAGAAGCGCTGCCGCTTCTTGGTCAGGTTGCAGCCGAGCGCGACCTTGCGCCAGGTGGCGCGGACACTGATCGCGGTCAGCGGGAAGCCGACGAGGAGCCAGAACGATGGATAGTGCCAGCGGCGCCAGGCCCACAGCCCGGCCACGAGGGCGGCCAGGACTGCGAGCATCGTGGAGAACTGGTCATACACCGGCGGCCTCCTGCAGCGGCAGCAGGGCGGTGGCCCGGTAGGCGATCCCCCACCGGCCGGAGATCTCCCAGACGTAGCCGAGCAGCCCGACCACGTTGACGGAGTCGCCGGCCTTGATGGGCGGCTCACCGGTGATACCGATCTTGACGAGCTCGATCCGGCCGAACTCGTCCTCCACCGACACGGTCACCTCGAAGACCGTGTTGCCGTTCTTGTCGGTCTTGATCTCGCCGGTGTCCTTGTTGAGCAGGCGCGGCTTGGGCGCCTTCACGCAGGTGACGATGAGCTTGCTGGTGTCGACAGGGATAGGAACGGTGCGCATGGGGCTGGTCTCCCTTGAAGTGTTGTCCTAGCTATAAAGATACCTAGATATCTAGCTCTGTAAACCCAGAACAGTGAAGTTGGATCGAGATTCCTTACAAGTTGCCCAGAGACCTAGGCATCTAGAACCGCTACTGTGGAGCTATGGCATCCACTGACCGGCGCCGGCCGTACCTGAGGATCGCCGAGGACATCCGGCGCGACATCGCATCGGGCCGGTACGCGGTCGGCGAGCGCCTCCCCGTAGCCCGCGAACTAGCGGAACAGTATGGCGTTGCCATGATGACCATCGGCAACGCCCTAGCCGTCCTGCGCGACGAGGGCCTCATCGAGACCCGCCAGGGGGCGGGCAGCTTCGTCAGCCGGGCACCCGACGACGAGACCGCCGGCCCCGCCCCAGGCGAGCACAGCGAAGAATTCCGCATCATCTCCGAGCAACTACGCGAGATACGCCAGCACATGCAGAAGCTGACGATCAGGCTGGACGAGCTCGACGATCGGACGCGTCCTGATCAAGCTGAGAAGTGATCCTGATCGCGCGCCGTTGGAGTTCGGCCAGGTCGGCCGTGATCTCCGCCAGTTCGCGTAGCAAGACCTGTCGTTCGATCTCACTGAGACCCACGAGTACTGCCCCATTCGTGTAGGCAGGACGCCGAAACGCCCCGGGTTACCTGACGGGTGGGGAGCCAATGCGCGAATAGGCCCACCGTTTCTGTGATCAGAGCAGCCGCATGACCTGGGCAAGGTTGAGGATCTCGCGCTGGCGATGCAACCGCGAACTGCCTCGCAGGTCACGCACGATGTTGCGCACCAGCGGCCGATTTCGGACATGCTGAGGAGCGATCCGGTCAGCACGCAGCAGAGCATCCGCCGCTTCGTTGTCCTTCCTGTTCATGTGATAGCCCGCGGCGGTGCAGGTCCAGTAGTGCGCCTGCCGCTCCGACGAACCGATCTGGGCGATCTCGACATGTTCGGCGCGAGTGATGACATCGCGTGGCCGGCCCAGCTCCATGCTGACCTCGACGGCATGGATCGTCGTGTTCACCCGGTTGAATTGCGTCTGGAAGACGTTGCCGTCTCGCGGCAGATCCTCGGCGACGCGACGCGCCTCCCCCAGATGACTTTGGGTGTAGCTCTTCCTCAGTGAGTGTCTGAGCTGGGCTTTTGTGGTCGTGACTGTTTAGTCCGAGAACCGCCTTCTACTGTGAGTGCAGACGGTGAGGTGGTGGTGACGGTGGGCTCGTTGCTG
>NZ_JAHKRL010000508.1 GCF_019396405.1 Nonomuraea rhizosphaerae
GTGAGCGCGGAGGAGGCGCGGCGGCGGCTGGCCGCCGCGCAGGCGGACGTGGTCGCGGCGCTGGTGGCCGGGGCGGACGCGCCCGAGGGCTTCGACCGCGAACGCCTCGGCGTGCAGGCGCGCAGCCTGGTCGCCAAGCGCCGCGCCATCGTGGCCCGGATGCGGCCGGACGCCGCCATGGCCGTGGGCGGCGACCTGGCGAAGGAGTTCGCCGCCTACGCCAGGGCTCGTACGTCGCCGCCCCCGGGCTACCACGCCGACGCCGACGACTTCGCCGCCTGGCTGCGCGACCGAGGCCGCATGCCCGACCCCACCCACGTGCCCGACCCCAGCCGCGTGCCCGAGCCGGAAAGCGCCGGGAAGCCCCGGCGCGGCTGGTGGTCCCGGCTCGGCCGGCGCTAGCGTGTAGCAAGCGCTTGGACGGGAGGCGGAATGCGGATCGTCAACATGGGTGTCGGGCCCCTCGGCACGGCCGACGAGGACCCCCACGAACCGGCCGGTGACCTGCTGTGGAACGAGTCGTACTACCTCGACTTCACCTCACCGGACGGCGACCTGGGCGGCTACGTGCGCCTGGGCCTGTACCCGAACTGGAAGCGGGCCTGGTACTGGGCCTGCCTGGTGACCCGTGACGGCGGCCTGACCATGCTGGCCGACCACGACGCCCACCACGACGCCCACCACGACGCCCACCACGACGCCCACCAGGGCGGCCTGGAGGTCACCGGCGACGGCTACCGGGGCGCGCTGCGCACGACCACCCCCATGGAGACCACCCGCGTCACCCTGACGGCCCAGGACCTCGACCTGGACCTCGAATGGCACACCGAGGGCGGCGTGTACGGCTACTCGCTGGTCCCCCGCTACGAGGTCCCGTGCCGCGTCTCCGGCACCGTCAACGGCAGCAGGTTCGAGGGATACGGCGAGCGCGACCACAGCTGGGGAGTACGCGACTGGTGGTCGCTGTCCTGGCTGTGGAGCAGCTGCCGCCTCGACGACGGCACCCATCTGCACGGCATGCAGGCCAACATCGGCATGGCCCTGCCCTGGCCCGCCTTCCAGGTGCGGCCGGGCGAGAAGATCGAGCACGTCGAGGGCTTCTCGGCCAGCGCCAGTTTCGACGGGGACACCCCGGCGGGCGCCACCCTGGCCTTCCCCGGCCTGGAGACGCGGGTGACGCCGATCGCCTTCGCGCCGGTGACGCTGACGTCCCCCGAGGGGGAGAGGGCCGAGTTCCCCAGGGCGATGTGCGCGTACGAGACGGAGGACGGACGGTCCGGGTACGGCTGGACGGAGTGGCACCAGCCGGCCGGCTGGCGCTCCCACGGCTGGCACCCCTTGATATGAAATATCAGGGCATCTTAGGTTCTGTCGGGTGATCGTAGACGCGCACCAGCACTTCTGGGACGTCAAGACCGGCTGGTACACCTGGCTGACCCCCGACCTGGGCCCGCTGTACCGGACCTACACCCCCGACGACCTCCGGCCCGCGCTGGCCGAGGCCGGCGTGGACGCCACGGTCCTGGTCCAGGCGGCCGACTCCGCCGAGGACACCGACGCCATGCTGGCCCAGGCCGAGGCGCACGACTTCGTCGCCGCGGTCGTCGGCTGGGTCCCGCTCGACCGGCCGCGCGAGGCCGCCGAGGCCCTCGAACGCCTTGCCGCGCATCCGAAGTTCGCCGGGGTGCGCCACCTCATCCACGACGACCCGGACCCCGACTGGATCGTCCGGGACACCGTCCTGGAGTCCCTCGGCCTGCTGGCCGGCAAGGGCCTGACGCTCGACGTGCCGTCCCTGCTGCCGCGCCACCTCGACCACGTGGTCACGCTCGCCGAGCGTCATCCCACCCTGAAGATCGTCGTCGACCACCTGTCCAAGCCGCGCGTCAAGGACCACGAGTGGGAGCCCTGGGCGACCCAGTTCGCCCGGGCCGCCGCCTTCCCCAACGTGTACGCCAAGGTCTCCGGCCTGGTGACCGAGGCCGACCACCAGGAGTGGACCGTCGAGGACCTCAGGCCGTACGTGGAGTACGCGGTCGAGACGTTCGGCCCGGAGCGTCTCATGTACGGCAGCGACTGGCCCGTCCTGCTCCTCGCCGCCGACTACCGGACGGTCTTCGAGGTGTCCGGGGCCCTGCTCGCCGGGACGGACCGGGACCAGGTGTTCGGCGGAACCGCGCAACGTTTCTACGGGTTTAGCGACGTTTGACGGGGATACCTTCCACCGGGTGGGTGGACTACGCTGCGTCGACGGCTCCTATCTGACCGTCACGCCTGTGGCGTGCACCGACAGCGTCGGCATTCCGTACGAGGTCATGCTTGAGCTGCGCCGCGACGGCAGGCCGTACGGGATCGTGGGTGAGCGGTGCGGCTGGCTGCTGGAGCGGCTGGCGCACGGCGTGAGCCGGGCGCGGGCGGGCCAGGGCGACTGGCCGGACCCGGACGACCGCTTCCCCGACGACCTCCACGACGACTCCGGCGACCGCGGCGGGGAGCTGTTCTCGTTCCGACATCGCACAAGGTCCGGCGCGACGGGTGGCGGGGAGCTACGCTGCCAGCTCAGGACCATCCCGATCTGGCTCTCCGACCAGGGCCGGTGGCGGGTGACCCGCCGGGCGTACGTGGAAGCCTGGGGCTCCAGCGGGGTGGGCATGCGGGCGGTGTTGACGTCGTCCGAGCTGGCCACGTTCGTGGAGACCTTGGTCGGCGAGGCGGAATCCTGTCTTGAACCCGGTTGAGGGGGCGGGCACGGGCGAAACGCGGTGATAATTGCCTGTTGGGTCATTCGCCCATAGGCACAGCACCGCTGGGAGGACTCCGTGGGCCTGCGCGATCTGGTCTACCGGCTGTACGAGCGCCGGCTGGAGGCCAAGCTGTCCAAGGACAGCGTCCCCCGGCACGTCGGGGTGATCATCGACGGCAACCGGCGCTGGGCCCGGGCCATGGGCATCCAGGACGTCGCGCGAGGTCATCGCAAGGGCGCCGACAAGATCTCCGAACTGCTCACCTGGTGCCGTGAGACCGGCGTGGAGCTGGTCACGGTGTGGATGCTGTCCAACGACAACCTCAACCGGCCGAGGGAGGAGCTGGAGCCCCTGCTGCGCATCATCGAGGACGTGACGCAGGAGCTGGTGGAGGCGGGCTGGCGGATCAGCCCGGTCGGCGCGCTTGATCTGCTGCCCGACAGGACGGCGAATGTCCTGAAAAACGCGAAAGAAGTGACATCGCACCGTCCCGGGCTGATTGTGAACGTTGCAGTTGGGTATGGAGGAAGGCGTGAGATTGCCGATGCGGTGCGCTCACTCCTCCAGGAGCACGCCAGCAAGGGGGCGAGCATCGAGGACCTCGTCGAGGTACTCGATGTCGAGCACATCGCGGAGCATCTCTACACTCGCGGCCAACCCGACCCGGACCTACTCATCCGGACCTCGGGCGAGCAGCGCCTGTCGGGCTTCATGTTGTGGCAGAGCGCTCATTCCGAGTTCTACTTCCACGAGGCCTACTGGCCCGACTTCCGCAGGGTGGACTTCCTGCGGGCGCTGCGCGACTACGCCGCGAGACATCGCCGTTACGGTTCCTGACGGGACATCTGGGTATCCAGGACGTAACGTGATAAGTGTCCGGTCACAGACCGAACACTCCGGAGAGGGCCCGCCTTTGCGCCTTGACCTGCTGAGGGGGGCCGGATCCCGGCACCGCCGGCACGTCGTGGCCGGGGACGCGGGTCCGGTCCGGTTCCCACCTCGTCTGCAGGGTGCCCGTCCGCACGGGCGCCCGGGGGAGAACGTGTGGCAGTGTCCTCGAGCAACCCTTCGTCCAACCCGGCCAAGCGCACGTACGTGCTGGACACCTCGGTCCTGCTAGCCGACCCGGCGGCAATGACCAGGTTCGCCGAGCACGACGTGGTCCTCCCGATAGTGGTGATCACTGAGCTGGAGGGCAAGCGGCACCATCCAGAGCTCGGCTACTTCGCGAGGAAAGCTCTGCGCTACCTCGACGACCTGCGGGTTCAGTACGGCCGCCTGGACGAGCCGATGCCGACGGGGGACGGCACGATCAGGGTTGAGCTCAACCACAGCGATCCGTCCATCCTGCCCGTCGGGTTCCGCCTGGGCGACAACGACACCCGCATCCTGACCGTGGCGCGCTCGCTCGCCGCCGAGGGGTGCGACGTCGTGCTCGTCTCCAAGGACCTGCCCATGCGGGTCAAGGCCGCCTCGATCGGCCTGGCGGCCGAGGAGTACCGCGCCGAGCTGGTGGTGGAGTCGGGCTGGACCGGGATGGCCGAGGTCCAGGTGACCACGGAGGGCGTCGAGACGCTCTTCGAGAAGGGCACGGCGGACCTGGAGGAGGCCAGGGACCTGCCGACGCACACCGGCCTGCGGCTGCTGTCGAACAAGGGCTCCGCGCTGGGCCGCGTCCTGCCGGACAAGTCGGTGCGGCTGGTGCGCGGCGACCGCGAGGTGTTCGGCCTGCACGGCCGCTCCGCCGAGCAGCGCATCGCGCTCGACCTGCTGATGGACCCGGAGATCGGCATCGTCTCGCTGGGCGGGCGCGCGGGCACCGGCAAGTCGGCCCTGGCGCTCTGCGCGGGCCTGGAGGCCGTCCTGGAGCGCCGCCAGCACCGCAAGGTGGTCGTCTTCCGCCCCCTGTACGCCGTCGGCGGCCAGGAGCTCGGCTACCTGCCGGGCACCGAGGGCGAGAAGATGGGCCCGTGGGCCCAGGCGGTCTTCGACACCCTCGGCGCGATCAGCTCGCCCGAGGTGATCGAGGAGGTGCTCGACCGCGGCATGCTGGAGGTCCTGCCGCTCACCCACATCCGCGGCCGTTCGCTGCACGACGCGTTCGTGATCGTGGACGAGGCGCAGTCGCTGGAGCGCGGCGTGCTGCTGACCGTCCTGAGCAGGATCGGCGCCAACTCGCGGGTGGTGCTCACGCACGACGTCGCCCAGCGCGACAACCTGCGGGTCGGCAGGCACGACGGCGTCGTGGCGGTGGTGGAGAAGCTGAAGGGGCATCCCCTCTTCGCGCACGTCACGCTGACCAGGTCGGAGCGCTCGCCGATCGCCGCGCTGGTGACCGAGATGCTGGAGGACATCAACCTCTAGGCCGGCTCACTTCAGGTCCCCGCAGATGAACCGTCCCTCCGTCTTGGAGGGGCGGTTCCCCGGGTACTCGTGAACGATCTTGACCTGCTCGAACGCCGCGTCCTGCTGCGCCGTGCAGACGATCTGGGCCTTGGCCGGCTTGCTCAGCGTGCCCTCTCCCTTGACGAAGACGGTCAGCGTCGAGGTGCGCGGGAGCTGGACCTCGTCGCGCTGGATCGGGTTGAGCGAGTCCTCGATGCCCTCGAACGTGAAGCCGCGCAGCGCGGTGTCCAGGTCGCCGAGCGGCTCGTCGGAGGCGTCGAACAGCGCCGTGAGCAGGCTGCTGACCGTGTCGGAGTCCACGTCGGCGGGCTCCAGCGTCAGCTCGCCGTTCCGCAGCAGGAAGTACGTCTTCGACGGCGGCGGCACCTCGATGACCGGCGCCGGGGCCTTCTCCTCGACGTCCGTGGGCGTGATCCCGCAGCCCGTCGCCCCTGCCAGGGTGGCGGCCAGCAGCGCCAGGGCGAGGCGCCTACCCATGGGGCAGCCAGACGGTGAAGAGCGTGCCCGGCTTCTGCTGCCGTACGGAGATCGTGCCGCCGTGCAGGTGGACGTTCGCCCGCGCGATCGACAGGCCCAGGCCGCTGCCCTGGCTGCGCGCCCGCCCCGCCCCGGCCTTGAAGAACCGGTCGAAGACGTGGGCGATGGCCTCGCCCGGGATGCCCTTGCCGTGGTCGCGCACCTTGATCTCCAGGCCGTTCTGGGTGCCCCTGGCGGTGACCACGACGGGCGGCAGGCCGTGCTTGAGCGCGTTGCCGACGAGGTTGGCCACGATGACGTCGAACCTCCTCGGGTCGAGGTTGACGGTCAGGCTCTGCGCGGCGTGCACCTCCACCTGCTCGCTCCAGCCGCGCACCTCCAGGCAGTCGAGGACGGCGTCGGCGACGTTGACCGGCTCCAGGTTGAGCGTGGCCGTGCCGGCGTCGAAGCGGCTGATCTCGATGAGGTGCTCGACCAGGCCGCGCAGCCGCTCGATCTCGCGCAGCACCAGCCGTACGGCCTCGGCGGGCTCCGGGGGCAGCCGCTCGGCCTCCTCCGAGAGCATGTCGGCCACGGCCGTCATGGCGGTGAGCGGCGTGCGCAGCTCGTGCGAGACGTCGGCGACGAACCGCCGTGACAGCGCCTCCAGCGCGCGCAGCTCCGACACGCTCAGCTCCAGCGCGGCGGCGGCGTCGTTGAACCTGGAGGTCAGCTCGGCCAGCTCGTCGTGCCCGTGCACGGGCAGCCGCGTGTCGAGCCTGCCCTGCCCGAGCGCCTGCGCGGCGGCGCTGAGCCGCCTGACGGGCAGCAGCACCTGCCGGGCCGACAGCAGCGCCACCACCAGGGCGACCAGCACGATGGCCGCGCCGCCCTGCGCGAGCGTGCTGCGCAGCGTGTCGAGCTGGCGCTGGTCGTCGCGCAGCGGGAAGAACACGAACGCCCGCAGCCCGGTGGCCTCCGGCGCCGAGCCGGTCTCGCGGTAGACCTCGGCGCCGACGGCC
>NZ_JAHKRL010000509.1 GCF_019396405.1 Nonomuraea rhizosphaerae
GCCCGCGAGCCCGGCGCCGGCGTCTCCGGGGGCGGCCGGCCGCCCTCGGTGCTCGACGTGGACGCCGCCGGCCACCTGGTGCTGGTGGCCGACCTGGGCGCCGGGCACGCCCGGGTGGCGCTGACCGACCTGGCGGCCCGGCCGCTGGCCGAGGAGCACGCGGAGATGCGCATCGACCGCGGCCCGGACGCCGTCCTGTCGTGGGTGCGGGAGGCGTTCCAGCGCCTGCTGGAACGGACGGGACGGCCGGCCGGGCAGGTGTGCGGCATCGGCGTGGACCTGCCGGGCTCGGTCGAGCACACCTCGGGCCGGCTGCTGCGCTCGTTCCTGATGCCCGGCTGGGACGAGCACCCGATCGGGGAGGCGCTGCGGGGGACGTTCGACGTGCCGGTCCTGGTGGAGAACGACGCCAACGCCATGGCGCTGGGCGAGTGGTGGTCGTCCTGGCGGGAGAGCCGCTCACTGATCCTGATCAAGGTGTCCACCGGCATCGGCACCGGCATCGTGCTCGACGGCCGGATCTACCGCGGCGTCGAGGAGGCCGCCGGGAACATCGGCCACGTGCGGCTGCGCGAGAGCGACGACCGGGTCTGCACGTGCGGCTCGCGCGGCTGCGTCGCCTCGCTGGCCAGCGGCCACGCCCTGGCCACCGGCCTGGGCCGGCAGAGCAGCAGGGAGGTCGTACGCCTGGTGCAGGCGGGCGACCCGGCGGCCATCGCCGTCACCCAGGAGGCCGGCCGCACGGTCGGCATCCTGCTGGCCACCGCGGTCAGCCTGCTCAACCCGGCCGTCCTGGTGCTGGCCGGGGACATGGCCGAGACCAGGGAGCACTACCTGACGGGCATCAGGGAGAGCGTCTACCGGCGCAGCCTGCCGTACACGACCCGCAACCTGGAGATCGTGACCAGCTCGCTGGGCGACCGCGCGGGCATCGTGGGGACGGCGGTGCTGGTCATGGAGCACTTCCTGTCGCCGGCGGAGGTGGACGCGGCGCTCAGCCGCCGTCCCGCCGCGCTCGGCCGCCGTCCGAAGGCGGGCGTCAGGACCGGCTCAGGGCGGTGAGGAGGCGCTCGCGGGCGGCCACGAGCGACGGGCCGTACCAGGTCAGGTCGCGGCCGCTGACCAGCGCGCAGCGCAGCCCGGGGAAGGACTCGGGGCCGTCGCCGGGCGCGAACGCGTACGGCTCGTCGGGCAGGACAACGAGGTCGGGGGCACTGCGCACCAGCTCGTCCAGGGGGACGCGGGGGTAGCGCTCGGCGTGGCCGGCGTACAGGTTGGCCACCCCGAGGCGCCTGAGCACGTCGCCGGTGAAGGTGTCGCGGCCGACCACCATCCACGGCCGCCGCCAGATGGGGATGATCGCGCTGCGGCTGACCTCCGCCGGCTCGGCCCACACCTGCCGCGCCTGCTCCAGCCATCGCGGCGGCTCCACGCGCAGGGCCTCGCGGAACATCCGCTCCAGCGAGCCGAACGCCTCGTCGACCGTCTCGATCCGGGTGACCCAGACCGGGATCCCGTCCTGGCGCAGCGCCTCGATGTCCGGCGCGCGGTTCTCCTCGGCGTTGGCGAGCACGAGGTCGGGCCGCAGCCGCCGGATGGCGTCCAGGTCGGGGTTCTTGGTGCCGCGCACCCGGGTCACGTCGAGATCGGCCGGGTGCGAGCACCAGTCCGTCGCCCCGACCAGCAGCTCGGGAACGGTCGCCGCGACCGACTCGGTCAGCGACGGGACCAGCGAGACGACCCGCCGGACGTTTTCCGCCCCCCGCGTCGGGGCAGCCGTGTCATCAAAACTCATCTTCACCTCTTGGATCGGTACACCTCGGCGAAGGGAATAAACACCAAGTAACGCCCACTCTGGGGGAACATCTCCCCAAGCGAGGTCGGATATCCGTAGAATCCAAAGTAAAGATCTTTAACTATTGATCGGGGGATCACTGGTTGGAGCGCGAATCGCTGGGCTTCGACCCCAACACGCCCAACGTGGCCCGGCTGTACGACTACTACCTCGGCGGGAAGGACCACTTCCCCGCCGATCGGGCGGCCGCTGAGCGCATCCTGCGCGTGGCTCCCGAAGTGCGCCTCGCCGCCCGCGCCAACAGGGCCTTCCTCGGTCGCGCCGTACGCTTCCTCGCCGGTGAGGGCATCATCCAGTTCCTCGACATCGGCACGGGCTTACCCACCCGGAACAACGTGCACGAAGTGGCCAGGTCGGTCGCGCCCGACTCGCGGGTGGTCTACGTCGACCACGACCCGGTCGTGCTGGTCCACGCCCGAGCCCTGCTCGCGGGCACCGGCGTCGCCGTCGTGGAGGGCGACCTGCGCCAGCCCCACGACATCCTGAAGGACCCCGTCGTGATGGCGACGCTCGACCTCACCCGGCCGGTCGCCGTCCTGCTGGTGGCGATCATGCACTACGTCAGCGACGCCGAGGACCCGGCGCGCATCCTGGCCGCCATCCGCGAGCACCTGCCCGCCGGCAGCCACCTCGTCCTGTCGCACGGCACCAGCGACGCCCGCGCCGCCGCCGTGCGCAGGGGCGTGGAGGTCTACCGCACCGCCAACTCCCCGCTCACGCTGCGCGGCCGGGAGGAGATCGAGGAGCTGTTCGAGGGGTTCGAGCTGGTCGAGCCGGGCCTGACCTGGCTGCCGGAGTGGCGTCCCGATCAGGCCGACACGATCGACTTCGCCAACGGCCCCGAGACGTCGCTCATCCTGGGCGGGGTCGGCAGGAAGAACTGATCACTTGAGGGCGTTCAGCGCGCCCTCGTAGTCGGGCTCCTGGCTGATCTCGGGCACCAGCTCGGAGTAGACCACGGTGTTGTCGCCGTCGAGCACGATCACCGCGCGCGCGGCCAGCCCGGCCAGCGGCCCGCTCTCCTGCGCCACGCCGTAGTCGCGCAGGAACTCGCGCCCGCGCATGAGCGAGAGCATCGTCACGTTCTCGATGCCCTCCGCGCCGCAGAACCGCTTCTGCGCGAACGGCAGGTCGGCCGAGACGCACAGCACCGCGACGCCGGGGTGCTCAGCGGCCACCTCGTTGAAGCGGCGCACCGAGGCGGCGCAGGTGCCGGTGTCCACGCTGGGGAAGATGTTGAGAACCTTGGTCGCGTCGCCGAACCCGGCCAGGGTGGTGTCGCTCAGGTCGCCGGCCACCAGCTGGAACGCCGGGGCCTTGTCACCGGGCCCGGGGAACGTTCCGCCGACGGTGATCGGGTTGCCCCTCAATTTCACATCTGACATGAGGGAAATCATATCGACGCAACCTCAACGGATCCTCAACACACCCCGGCCTACCTTCCTTCCATCGGACAGCACCCGAACAGGGAGGAACACGACAATGACCATCACCATCCGCAAGTCGCTCGCCGCTCTGACCATCCTCGGCGCCGCGTCTCTCGGCCTCGTGGCCGCCGCCCCCGCCCAGGCCAGCGCACTGGGCAACGTCCCGTCGTGCGTCAGCCTCTGGCAGAAGTCAGGCAAGATCACCAAGACCGGTTACGCCTACAACGGCTGCGGCGTCCGGATGAACATGAAGATCGTCTGGGCGCACGGCAGCGACGGCCGGTGCTGGTCCGTGGCACCGAGGGAGACCATCTCCAGCACGGTCAGCAGGGGCCCGCGCACGTTCGACGGCGCCAAGTACTGCTGAGGTCAGACGTTGCGCCGGTATTGTCCTCCGGCCTCGAACAGGGCGTCCGTGATCTGACCGAGCGAGCAGACGCGGGCCGCCTCCATCAGCACCTCGAACGCGTTGCCGTCGGACATGGCGACCTCGCGCAACCGGGCCAGCGCCGCGGGGGCCTCGGCCCGGTTGCGCTCGTGGAAGGCGCGCAGGCGGTCGAGCTGGGAACGCTTCTCCTCCTCCGTGCCCCGGGCGAGCTCCAGCTTCTTGTGCTGGGGCTCGTCCTGGCGCGGGTTGCGGAAGGTGTTGACGCCGACGATCGGCAGCGAGCCGTCGTGCTTGCGCGACTCGTACAGCATGGACTCGTCCTGGATCCTGCCGCGCTGGTAGCCGGTCTCCATCGCGCCCAGGACGCCGCCGCGGTCGGAGAGCCGCTCGAACTCGCGCAGCACCGCCTCCTCCACCAGGTCGGTGAGCTCGTCGATGATGAACGAGCCCTGCAGCGGGTTCTCGTTGCGGGCCAGGCCCCACTCGCGGTTGATGATGAGCTGGATCGCCATCGCCCTGCGCACCGAGTCGGCCGACGGGGTGGTCACGGCCTCGTCGAAGGCGTTGGTGTGCAGGCTGTTGCAGTTGTCGTAGATGGCGATCAGGGCTTGCAGGGTGGTGCGGATGTCGTTGAAGTCCATCTCCTGGGCGTGCAGCGAGCGTCCCGAGGTCTGGATGTGGTACTTCAGCTTCTGCGAGCGCTCCCCCGCGCCGTACCTCTCCCGCATCGCGACCGCCCAGACGCGGCGGGCCACCCGGCCGAGCACGCTGTACTCGGGGTCCATGCCGTTGGAGAAGAAGAACGACAGGTTCGGCGCGAAGTCGTCGACCTTCATGCCGCGGGCGAGGTACGCCTCCACGTACGTGAAGCCGTTGGCCAGCGTGAACGCGAGCTGGCTGATCGGGTTCGCCCCGGCCTCGGCGATGTGGTAGCCGGAGATCGACACCGAGTAGAAGTTGCGCACGCTGTTGCGGATGAACCACTCCTGGATGTCGGCCATCATCCGCAGCGAGAACTCGGTGGAGAAGATGCAGGTGTTCTGGCCCTGGTCCTCCTTGAGGATGTCGGCCTGGACCGTGCCCCTGACGGTGGCGAGGGTCCGCGCGCGCAGCTCCCGCTCCTCCTGCTCGCCGGGCGCCCGGCCGTTCTCGGCCGCGAAGCGCTCGACGGCCTGGTCGATGGCGGAGTTGAGGAAGAACGCGAGGATCGTCGGGGCGGGGCCGTTGATCGTCATCGACACGGACGTGCTGGGCGCCGCCAGGTCGAAGCCGTCGTAGAGCACCTTCATGTCGTCGAGCGTCGCGATGGACACCCCCGAGGTCCCGACTTTTCCGTAAATATCGGGACGTAGGTCGGGGTCGTTGCCGTAGAGCGTCACCGAGTCGAACGCGGTGGACAGCCGGGTCGCCGGCTGGCCCTCCGACAGCAGCTTGAAGCGCCTGTTCGTGCGGAACGGGTCGCCCTCGCCGGCGAACATCCTGGTCGGGTCCTCGTCGTCCCGCTTGAACGCGAACACGCCCGCGGTGAAGGGGAACCTGCCGGGCAGGTTCTCACTCCGCAGGAACCTGAGCAGGTCGCCGTCGTCGCTGTAGCGGGGCAGGGCCACGCGGGGGATGCGGTTGCCCGAGAGGGTCTCGCGCCACAGGGGCGTGTGGATCTCGCGGTCGCGCACCTTCACGACCAGTTCGTCCGCCGTGTACTGCTCCTTGGTCGCCGCCCAGCCGCCGAGCAGGGCGCGGGTCTCGTCGGTCAGCTCGGCCTCGGCCTTCGAGGTGAGGCCGGCCAGCCGGTCGTCCTCCAGGAGCGCCTGGACGGCGGTGAGCTGCTGGCGGCGGCGGGCCACCTCCGCCTGGGCGAGCGTCTCGGCGTGGTAGCCGCGCACCGTCTCGGCGATCTCGGCCAGGTAGCGGACGCGGGCCGGGGGGACGATCGCGGCGGCGGCCTCGGACGTACGCCCGCGCACCGGGGCCAGCAGCCCCGGGCCGCCGCGCAGGCCCTTGTCCACCAGCAGGCCCTTCAGGTGGTGGTAGAGCGCGGTGACCCCGGCGTCGTTGTAGCGGGCCGCGATGGTGCCGAACACCGGCATGTCGTCGGGCGCCGCCCCGAAGGCCGCGCGGTTGCGGACGAGCTGGCGGCGCACGTCGCGCAGGGCGTCCTCCGCGCCGCGCCGCTCGTACTTGTTGATCACGACGGCCTCGGCGAAGTCGAGCATGTCGATCTTCTCCAGCTGGGACGCCGCGCCGAACTCCGGGGTCATGACGTAGATCGGCACGTCCACGTGCGGCACGATCCCGGCGTCGCCCTGCCCGATGCCGGGCGTCTCCACGATGACCAGGTCGTAGCCGGCGGCCCGGCAGGCGGTGATCACGTCGTCGAGGCAGGCGGGGACCTCGTTGGCGGCGCCCCTGGTGGCCAGGGAGCGGAAGTAGGTCTGCGGGCCCAGGCTGTTCATGCGGATGCGGTCGCCGAGCAGCGCGCCGCCGCCGCGCCTGCGCGTCGGGTCGATCGCGATCAGGGCGATGCGCAGCTTGTCGTCGTTGTCCACGCGCAGGCGGCGGACCAGCTCGTCGGTGAGCGAGGACTTGCCGGAGCCGCCCGTACCGGTGATGCCGAGCACCGGCGCGGTCCGGCCGGCGGCGCGCAGCCCGTCCATCAGCCCCTCCGGCGCCCGCCCCGACTCGATCAGCGTGATCGCCCTGGCCAGGGCGGCCTGGTCGCCCGAGCCGACGGCCTCGACCGAGGGCGGGTCGTCGAACTGGACGTCGCACTCCTCGATCAGCTTGTTGATCATGCCGGGCAGGCCGTAGCGCTGGCCGTCCTCCGGCGAGAAGATGCGGCTGACGCCGCGCGAGTGGAGCAGGTCGATCTCGTCCTGGACGATGACGCCGCCGCCTCCGCCGTACACCTTGATGTGCCCGGCGCCGCGCTCGCGCAGCAGGTCCACCAGGTAGGTGAAGAACTCCACGTGACCGCCCTGGTAGGAGCTGATGGCCACGCCCTGGACGTCCTCCTGGACGGCGGCGGTGACGATCTCGTCGACAGACCGGTTGTGCCCGAGATGGATGACCTCGGCCCCCTGCGTCTGGAGGATGCGTCGCATGATGTTGATCGCCGCGTCGTGTCCGTCGAACAACGCGGCGGCGGTCACGAAACGCACGGGGTTCACCGGTACGTGCACGCCTGATCACTCCTTTGTGAGGGGCCTCGCTCACTGAAGATACTAGGACGTCCTACTAAATCCCAAGGTTTTGCGGCGGGTAGAAATTCCGGCATGCGAGCACTGACGTGGCGTCCGGGACATCGCGGGTCCCTTGCGGTGGAAGAGTTTCCCGACCCCTCCCCGAAACCGGACGAACTACTGGTCCAGGGACTGGCGCTGGGCGTCTGCGGAACCGACCGGGAGCTGACCGCGGCCGACCTCGGCTGGCCGTCGGAGCGGCGGCTCGTCCTCGGGCACGAGTCGCTCGGCCGGGTGCTCGAAACGCCGCCCGGCTGCGGCTTCTCCCCCGGTGACCTCATCGTCGGCGTGGTGCGCCGGCCGGACCCGGTGCCGTGCCCCGCCTGCGCCCGGGGCGAGTCCGACATGTGCCGCAACGGGCTCTACACCGAACGGGGCATCAAGGCGCTCGACGGGTTCGGCAGCGAGCTGTGGACCATCGAGGCCGCGTACGCGGTGCCGCTGGACGCCCGCCTGGCGACGGTCGGCATGCTGCTCGAACCCACCTCCATCGTCGCCAAGGCCTGGCAGCAGATCGAGCGTGTCGGCGCCCGCGCCTGGTCGGAGCCGCGCACGGTGCTGGTCACCGGCGCCGGGCCGATCGGGCTGCTGGCCGCCCTGCTCGGGCGGCAGCGCGGGCTCGACGTGCACGTGCTCGACCGGGCGCCGGACGGGGTCAAGCCCGCGCTGGTGTCCGGCCTCGGCGGCACCTACCACAGCGGCTCGACGCTGGAGGCCGTCGGGGACCTGCGGCCGGACGTCATCATCGAGGCCACCGGGGCGGTACGGCTCGTCCTGGAGGCGATGACCCGCACGGCCGCCGCCGGGATCGTCTGCCTGGCCGGGGTGTCCGCGGAGGGGATCACGATCCCGGCCGACATGGGGCTGGTCAACCGCTCGCTGGTGCTGACCAACACCGTCGTCTTCGGCTCGGTGAACTCCAGCCTGCCGCACTACCGCGACGCGGCGGCCGCCCTGGCGCGGGCGGACCGGGGGTGGCTGGAGCGGCTGATCACCCGGCGGGTGCCGTTGGAGCGGGCGTTCGACGCGTTCGAGCCGCGCGAGGACGACGTCAAGGTGGTCATCGACCTGAACGACCCGCTGTAGCCGGCCTGGGCCCGAACCGCCCACCGGACCGCACCGCCGCCCTGGGCGCGAGCCGTCCATCGGCCCCGCTCGGGCGGGCGGTAAGGGTCAGGACGGCTCGTACGGTCTGCGGCGGTTGGTTGGGTGATGAGCGGGTTCGGAGGCGCCTGCGCCGACCTGAGCGGGCTCGGGGAGACGGGCACCGGGTTGAGGCGGCTCGTGGAAGCGGACACCGCTCTGAGCGGGTTCGCGGACGCGGGTGCCGTTCGCGGCCGGTTCACGGAGACGGGTGCCGCTCTGAGCGGGTTCGCGGACGCGGGCTCCGGTCAGCGCGGGCGGGGCGCCGACGTGCATCGGCTCCAGGGGCGCGTCCATCCGGCTGGAGCTGCGTGTCTCCTTCGCGCGGGCGGCGGCCTTCGCCTTGGCCTTCGCGGCCGCCTTCGCCTTGGCGGCGGCGGCCGTCTTCGCGGCGGCCGTCTTGGCCGCGGCCGTCGTCCTGGCGGGCGGCTTGGCGGCGGTCCTGGCGGGGGCCTTCGCCGTCGCGGCGGTCCTGGCGGACTTCGCGCTGGTGGAGGCCTTGGTCTGGGCAGGCTTGCGAGCGGTCGGCCGCTTCTCGGTGGCGGCGTCCTTGTCCGGCGCGCTCCACGGCAGGGTGAACGGCAAGGCGAAGCGGCGATGCGTGCCACGCCGACGACCGGCGAGCCGGAAGGAGACCGCGACGGTGGTCAGCACCATCACCAGGAGCAGCGCGAGCGGCGAGCCCAGCGCGTCCATCGGCGAGTGCTCCGTCACCGGTAAGGGCTGGCGGGCGAGCGGCTGCTCGGTGGCGCGGATCTCGTTCAGGTCGGCCTTGGCCTTCACGACGCGCGGCAGGCCGTACCCGACGACCTTGTCCGTGTCGCGGGTCTTGCGCTTGAGCCAGACGCGGTCGACGTTCGCCTCGATCGTGTGGATCTTCTTGCCCTGGACCGACTCGACGATGCCGACGTGGTCGATGCCCTTGTAGCTCTTGCCGCCCTTCCAGTCGTAGAAGACGAGGGCTCCGGGCTCGGGCTGCCGGCTCCAGGCGCCCTGCTTGATGAACCAGGCCGCGTGCGAGGGGGTCCAGGCGAACTGCCCGACGTACTCCGCGATCCCGGCCTTGTCGGCGGCCCAGGCGATGAACATGTCGCACCACGGCGCATCCCGGTACTGGGGGTCCTTGACGCGTTCCGCGTACCACTGTCCGAATTTGGTGAGCTGGCTACCCTTCTCGCGATAGCCGAGTTCGCCACGAACCTCTTTCAGCAGAGTCTCCGCGAGCGGGTCCAGGGCCACTCCTCCCAGAAAAACCGACAAATCACAGTGGACTGTAATAGCGGCATCGCAGATTCGGGCCTAACAACCGGAAAGTGTCTCCTTATGAGGCGAAATTTCGGTTCTGTGACTGGTGAGACTCCTGAGGTTCCGTACTAGACTTCTCTGCGATATGGCCAGGTCAGGAGCCCGCCCCCACCCGATAGACCTGAGTGTCGCCGGCGCCCGGCGTCACCACATCCGCGATGATCACGGTCACGTTGTCCGGGGAGCCGCCCTCGTTCGCCATGTCGATCAGCCGCTGAACCGCCGCCGCCGGGTCTGCCACCGTGGTCAGCACCTCGTGCAGGGCCTCGGGCCCGAGCACCGTGGTCAGCCCGTCGGAGCAGAGGAGATAACGATCGTCCGGCTCGGCCTCGCGCAGCGCCATGTCGGGCTCCGCCCGGCCCTCGCTGCCCAGCACGCGCAGCACCATCGACCGGCGCGGGTGCACGGCGGCTTGATCTTCTGTTATCCGGCCTTCGTCCACCATCGACTGCACAAGTGTGTGATCCTTGGTCATCTGATAAAGCGCGCCGTCGCGCAGCAGGTATCCCCGGGAGTCACCGAGATGGGCAAGGGCGAACCGGTAGCCGTCCCAGAGCATGGCGGTCACCGTGGTCCCCATCCCTCTGCGCGCGGGGTCGATGTCGGCCAGCTCGACGAGCCTGCGGGCCGCCTCGTGGACGGCCCCCTCCAGGGAGGCCTCCAGATCCGAGCCCGACTCGGGAAGCGTCGCATCCAGCTCACGCATGACCGCGATGGCCGCCGAGCTCGCCAGCTCACCGGCCGCGTGTCCGCCCATCCCGTCGGCCACCACGAGCAAGCGGCCACTGGCGTAGCCGGAATCCTCGTTCTGCTCCCTGCGGCGGCCCACGTCTGATCCGGCGGCATAGCGGATGTTGTGCTTCATACCCAGCAGTAAATCATTGGTTGAAAGACTTCACAAGCAGATGCGTGGAAGACTCTTGTGAACTACTGTGGGTTTCATGACCCACGACCCGACCGTGAATGCCGGGGACATCGCCCGGCTCGCCGGTGTCGGGCGTGCCGCGGTGAGCAACTGGCGCCGCCGCCACGACGACTTCCCTCTGCCCACCGGCGGCACCGCCAACCAGCCTCTGTTCTCGCTACGCCAGGTCGAGGCGTGGTTGCGGCGCTACGGGAAGTCCTACCAGGTCTCCCTGGGAGATCGGGTGTGGCAGCGCCTCAAGGCCGCGGGCGATTTGCGCCTGGGCCGGCTGGTGGCCCAGGCGGGGACGCTCCTGTCCACCGGCCGGAGCGACCTGGAGCCCGAGCTTGCCGGGCTGGTGTCGGAGCTGGCCGGGCAGCACGACCCGCTCACAGCGTACGAGTTCCTTTGTGAGCGCTATCTTGAGGCCCACTCACGGCAGCTCTCGGTCACCCGCGACGAGGTGGCCGAGCTGATGGTGCGGCTCGTCCACAGGGACGGCGGGGCGCTGCTCGACCCCGCCTGCGGGGTGGGCACCCTGCTGCTGGCCACGCTCCCGCTGGGCGGCGTGACGAAGGTGCTGGGGCAGGACCTCAGCGAGACCTCCGCCGCCATCGCCGCCGCGCGCCTGCGGCTGCGCGGGGCCGAGGCGGAGGTCGTGCCGGGCGACTCCATCCGCCATGACGGCTTCCCCGAGACGAAGGCCGACGCGGTCGTCTGCGATCCCCCGTTCAACGAGCGCGCCTGGGGATACGAGGAGCTGACCGGCGACCCGCGCTGGGAGTACGGCCTGCCGCCGCGCGGCGAGCCCGAGCTGGCGTGGGTGCAGCACTGCCTCACCCACGTCAAGCCGGGCGGCCTGGTGGCCGTGCTGATGCCGCC
>NZ_JAHKRL010000510.1 GCF_019396405.1 Nonomuraea rhizosphaerae
GGTCGCCGCCACCCTCGCCGTCCCGGTCCTGGCCGGGCGGCGGCCGTCGCAGGTGCCGTACGTGATGGGGGCCGGGCTGCTGACCGTGGCCGGGTACCTGGGCATGCTGCTGGCCCCGGTCGCCGCGCCCTGGACGCCGTGGCTGTGGATGGTGGTGCTGGGCGTCGGCCAGGGCGCCTCGTTCGCGCTGGCGCTGCTGCTGATCGCGCTGCGCGCGCCCGACCCCGCGTCGGTGACCGCGCTGTCGTCGGTCGCCCAGTCTGCGGGGTACGCGCTGGCCGCGCTGGGGCCGGTGCTGTTCGGGCTGCTCAGGCAGGTGTCCGGCGGGTGGACGGTGCCGCTGCTGGCGGCGCTCGGGGTGCTGATGGTGCAGCTCGTGGCGGGCTGGTTCGCCGGGCGTCCCGCCAGCGTGGCGTAGACGCCGGCGGGGTGCTGCCGCGTGCTCAGGCCACGACCGCGTCGTCGATGACGGCGTTCTCGAGGACGGCGCTTTCCAGGACGGCGTCGTCCATGGGACGCAGCTCGTCGGCGTAGCTGACCGAGACGCGGCGCATCACGCCGGTGTCGTCGATCGAGTACTGGCCCAGGCGCCACAGCGGCGGCGAGTAGGCGTGGATGGAGACGCTGTTGTCCAGGGCGCCGTTCAGGCGGTGGATGTGGTCCGGCCCGAACGAGAACGACTGCCCCTCCGACACCACGGTCTCCAGGTGCTCGCCGCCGATGCGCGGGTTGCACTCCAGCAGCGCGCCCTGCACCACGTGGACCGCGCCGGAGGAGATGTCGTGGTCGTGCCAGCCCGTGTCGTCCTCCGGCCGCCAGCACAGCAGCCAGACGTCCACGTACGCGTCGCGGTACAGCGAGGCGTAGTGGCGGGCGGCCTCCTCGGGG
>NZ_JAHKRL010000511.1 GCF_019396405.1 Nonomuraea rhizosphaerae
AACCACCCCGGAGGGGGTGTTAGTTGACAGGCCAGCTGCCGGAGAAGCCGCAACCGCGGCGCAGGAAGGTGCCACTGGCCGCGCCGTTCGCGGCGGGTGTCGCCGCGGCGGCGGCCAGCATCCTGGCCGCGTCCGTCGACTGGGACATCCCGCCCGTCGCCAAGGTGGGCGTGACGGTGGCGGCGGCGCTGCTCGTCGGCCTGACCACCTGGGCCACGACCGAGGGCAGGCCCAAGCGGGAGACGCCCGCCGACCCGTCCTCGCGCGCCCCCGACCAGTGGCCGCCCGTGCCCGAGCACTTCACCGGCCGCGTCGAGGCGCTCGCCGAGCTGCGCGGCGTCCTGGGGGCGCGGCGCCGGCCGAGCGACCTGTCGCCGCCGATCGTGATCTCCGTGTACGGCAGGGGCGGCGTCGGCAAGTCGGCGCTCATGGCCAGGTTCGGGCAGGAGATCTCCGGCGCGTTCCCGGACGGGCGCCTGTACGCCGACCTGCGCGGCGGCGTCGACGCCCCGGTACGCCCGGAGGAGGCGCTGATCGGGTTCCTGCGGGCGCTCGGCGTCCGCCTGACCACCGATCCCGGCGGCCTGGAGGAGCTGCGCAAGCTCTGGCTGACTTGGACGAAGGGCCGCAAGATCCTCATCGGCCTGGACAACGCCCACGGCGCCGACCAGGTCAAACCGCTCATCCCGGCCGAGTCCGGCTGCGCGGTGCTGGTGACCTCGCGCCAGCCGCTGTTCCTGAACGGCACCCACGACACGCAGCTCGGCGTGTTCAGCGAGGCGCACGGAGTGGAGCTGCTGGCCAGGCTGGCGGGCGGCGCGCGGGTGGTGGACGACCTCGCCTCGGCCAAGGAGATCGTCACGATCTGCGACTACCTGCCGCTGGCCGTCAGCATCTGCGGCGGCAGGCTGGCCACCCGCGAGCAGTGGACGCTGCGGCAGATGGCCGACCGGCTGACCGACGAGCGCCGCCGCCTCGACCAGCTGGAGCTGGCGCCGACGGTGGACAAGAGCGTACGGGCGTCCGTGCAGCTCAGCTACGACGACTGCACCGGCATGCAGCGCCGGCTGCTGCGCCTGCTGTCCGGGCTCACCTCGCCCGACGTGCCCGGCTGGGTGGCCGGCGAGCTGCTGGACATCTCCGTCCTCGACGGCGCCGACCAGCTCGAAGCCCTGATCGACGCGCAGCTCGCCGAGAGCTCGGGCGTCGACCCGACCGGGGCGATGCGCTACCGGCTGCACGACCTGGTCCGGCTGTTCGCCGCCGAGCTGGCCCAGGAGGACGACCAGGCCCGGCGCAGGGCGGCGATCGAACGGGTGCTGTCCGGCTACCGCCGCCGCGCCGAGGAGGCGGCGCAGGACCGCTGGCCGCAGGACTGGAGCCGCGGCGGGCGGCGCTCCAGCGTCGAGGGCCAGCTGCACGCGGGCGACTGGCTGAACGCCGAGCGGCTCTCCCTCATCGCCATGGTCGGCCTGGCCAGGGAGCTGGAGCTGTGGGAGCTGACCTCGGGGCTGGCCAGGGCGTTCTGCTCGCTGTGCCATTCGCTGCGGGCGTACTGGGCCGACTGGCAGGTCGTGGCCGAGGCGGGCTGCGAGGCGGCGCTGCGCACCGGCGACCGGCGCGCGCAGGGCATCGCGCTGCTCGACCGCGCGGCCGTGCAGGGCGGGCTCGGCGGGCACGAGCAGGGCCGCGCCGGCGCCGAGCGGGCGCTGGAGATCTTCACCGGCCTCGGTGAGACCTGGTGGGCGGCCAGGGCCATGCGGACGATCGGCATGGGCCTGTTCAACGACGGCCACCTCGACCGGGCGCAGGAGTACCTGATCGGCGCGATCACCGCGTTCAAGGGCGAGGAGGACTTCTGGTGGATGGCCCGCACCCAGCGCAACCTCGCCGAGATGCGCCTGGCCGAACGCCGTCCCGAGGAGGCCAGGGAGCTGCTCGAGGACGCCCTTGAGGTGTTCAAGAACGACGGCAACCGCTACTCCGAGGCGCAGACGCTGCGCGCGTACGGGGAGGTGCTGGCCGCCCAGGCGCGCGGCAGGCACCGCGAAGGGGACCACCGGGCCGCCCTCGAAGGGTTCACCAAGGCGGGCTACAGCCTCGACCGCGCCGCCGAGATGTTCCGGCAGCGGGGCGAGCTGTGGGAGGAGGCACGCTGCCTGCGGGCCGCGGGCGAGGTCGGCGACCCGTCCAACGGGCTGCGCGAGCTGGACTTCGTCCGGCGGGCCGAGGAGATCCTGGTGGCGCTCGGCGACTCCTGGGGCGTGGCCCGCAGCGCGCTGTCAGCCGGCCGGTCGCTGGCCAGGCTGGGCCGGATGGAGGAGTCCGAGGGGGAGATGCGCCGGGCCGTACAGGCGTTCGAGGAGCTGGACGACCGGTGGTGGATGGCGCTCAGCCTGCGCTACCTCGGCGAGGCGCACCTCGACTCCGGCGGGCCGCGGGCCGCGGTGGAGCCGCTGGAGCAGGCCAGGGACATTTACCGCAGTCTCGGCAACGAGGCCGGCATGCGGCGCACGCTGGAGCTCCTCAGGAGAGCGCAGCCCTGAGGAAGCGTGGCCCGCGGCGGAGAGCGCCGTCCTCAGGGGAGCGCGGTCCTAGACGGGCTGCGGCCCCGAGGCGCTGTCCTGCCGCTTGATCGGGACGGTGGAGTCGGTGTCCGCGACCGGCCCGCGCGGCTCGGGGGCGTCCGGCGCCCTCCGGACCTGGCGAGTGTCCGGCGACGTGCGGGCCTCGGGAGGCTCCGGCGGCCTGTGGAGCGCGTGCGGGTCCGGCAGCGGGATCTCGTGGTGATCCGGCAGCGGGATCCGCAGCAGCTCCCCGGCCGCCTGTCTCGCCTCGGCGATGCTCTCCTCGAACAGCTTGCGCACGTGCGCCGCCTGATCGGCCAGCTGCCTGATGTGCGTGTGGGCCATCTCGTCGTGGACGGTCTCCGCGATCAGCTGCTGGTAGTCGGGCGTACGCGCGGCCAGGGCCTCCAGCCGCCTGTGCGCGTGGAACACCTTGTCCGCCTTGACCACCTGCTTGGCGTACTGCTCCAGGTGCCGTACCCGCCGTGACAGCGACGTCCACGCCGCGTCCAGGGCCGTCGTGTACGGCTTGAACGCGTCCTCCATGCCGGACGGCAGATCGCGGGGGATGAGCCTGCCGTGCTCGGCGTGCATGGACGACAACCTGGCCAGCCGCTGGGCGATCTGCCACACCTCTTCGGGCAGCGTCACCCGGTTGTCGATGGTGTCGATCAGCCCGGCCCTGTTCACCTGGGAGGCCAGGATCGCGTCGACGGCGCTCTGGGCGCGGCGCAGCAGTCGCTGGCAGGGGTAGTCGAGGTCCTCGGGTAACACGTAGTGGGCCGCGTACTGGTAGGCGAGTTGCAGCCGCCGCTTCGTCGCGCGGTTCGTCGCGTCGACGGCCAGCCAGCGCAGCAGCGCGATCAGGCCCATGCCGAACGCGGTCACGATCACGCCCGTCGTGCCGGTCAGGATGAAGGCCAGGAGCAGGATGCCGGGCAGGACGAAGAGCAGCGTCGGGTTGTAGGAGGAGTCCATCCGCTGGCCCCGGCGAGCCATGCGGAGGATGTGCGGGCTGGACCGCAGCTGGACAGACACATCGGGAGGCAACGATGGATCTATCACCAGCCGCGGAGGCAGAGCGCGTGGATCCATACGTTCATGCTGCGTTATGAACCTCGAATCCGCTCATCTTTGAGGAGACATATAGGCTCTAACCAATGAACGCGATGACGAGATGGATCGATCTTGAAGGCGCCGTCAACGTGCGTGACCTGGGCGGACTCCCCACCAGGGACGGCGGGGTCACCCGTTACGGCCGGATTTTCCGTTCGGACAATCTCCAAGGACTCACCGACAGGGACGTCACCCGGCTGGTCACGGAGCTCAAGCTGCGCCATGTCGTCGACCTCCGCTCCAACGCCGAGGTGGCGCTGGAGGGGCCCGGCCCGCTGACCCGGGTGCCGGAGGTGACGCACCACCACCTCACGTTGTTCCCCGAGGGGGGCGTGCACACCGACGTCGAGGCCGACACCATCGACGCCGAGCGGGTGCTGCCCTGGCAGGAGCGTCAGCTCGACGAGGACCTGCGGGTGACCGGCTTCTACTACGGCTACCTGCGCGACAGGCCCGACGCCGTGGTGGCGGCCCTGCGCACGATGGCGCTGGACGACGGCGCGGTCGTGGTCCACTGCGCGGCCGGCAAGGACCGCACCGGCGTGCTGTCGGCGCTGGCGCTGGAGCTGGCGGGCGTGACCCGCGAGGCCGTCGTGGCCGACTACGTGGCGACCGGGGAACGCCTGGAGGGCGTGCTGCGGCGGCTGCGCGGCAGCGCCACGTACCGGGACGACCTGGACTCCCGGCCCGCGGACGACCACATGCCCAGGCCGCGGTACATCGAGCAGTTCTTCCAGGTGCTGGAGGAGCGGTTCGGCGGGTCGGCGGCGTGGCTGGAGTCCCACGGGTGGACGGCGGCCGACACGGAGGCCATGCGCGCCCGCCTGCGCGACTGAGCGCCGCCTCCCCCTTCGGAGACCTCAGCTTTCTGGAGACCTCGGCGCCGGCGCGCCGGTCACGAGCCCAGGGGCAGGGTGACCACCGTGCGCTCGGTCGCCGACCGGCGGGCCGCCTCGATGACGGCCAGCGCCGCGATCACCCCCTCCGGGTCCACCGGCGGCGCCGCGCCCGTGCGCAGGCACGCCTCGACGCCGCGGTAGAAGCCGAGGTACGCCCCCGCCTCGGTGGGGACCTTGACGTGGTCGTCGTCGGTGCCCAGCGTGCCCCACCTCTCCTCGTCCTCCTCGCCGAACCCCGGCGCGGCGGGTGAGGCGCTGGCGCGCAGCCGCTCCTCCTGCACGTCCAGCCCGTACTTCACGTACGCCGCCCGCGACCCCAGCACCCGGAACCGGGGCCCGAGCCGGGCGGCCATGGAGCCGGCCCACAGGTGCGACCGGGCGCCACCGGCGTGGGACAGCGCCACGAACGTGTCGTCGTCGGCGCTGACCCCCTCGCGCCGGACGTCGCTCTCGGCGTACACCTCGCGCACCGGCCCCAGGAGCTGGAGCGCCTGGTCGACCAGGTGGCTGCCCAGGTCGTACAGCAGGCCGCCCACCTCGTCCGGGCCGCCCGACTCGCGCCAGCCGCCCTTGGGCGCGGGGCGCCACCGCTCGAACCTGGACTCCAGGCGCAGCACGTCGCCGAGCCGCCCCTCCCCGGCCAGCCGGGTCAGGGTGCGGAAGTCGCCGTCCCAGCGCCGGTTCTGGTAGACGGTCAGCATCAGGCCGCGCTCGGCGGCCAGGCGGACGAGCGCGCGGGCCTCGCCGGCGGTGGGCGCCATCGGCTTGTCGATCACGACGGGCCTGCCCCGGGTGAGCGCCTCGGTGGCCAGTGGGACGTGGGTCTTGTTCGGCGAGGCGATGACCACCAGGTCGCAGCGCTCCCACAGCTCGCCCGGCTCGGCCACGGCCGCCGCGCCGTAGCGGGCGCTGACCTCGGCGGCCCGGCCGGGGTCGCGGGTGACCACGGCCGAGAGCCGCAGGCCCGGCGTGGCCTCGATCAGGGGCGCGTGGAAGTAGGCGCCCGCCGTGCCGTAGCCGACCAGGCCGACCTTGATCTCGTCCATCGGCCCAGCGTATCGGGGTTATTCGTCGTCGTGCTCGGCCAGGAAGCGCTCGAACTGGGCGGCCAGTTCGTCCCCGGTGGGCATCGGGGTGGTCTCGGCGATCAGGTTCTCCCGCTCCGAGCCGCCGGCGAACGCGTCGTACTGCTGCTCCAGGCCGTTGATGGCGGTGGACAGCTCGCTCGACGCCTGGATCTGCTCCTCGATCTCGGTCGTGGTCCGCTGGGCCGCGTCACGCAGCGCGTCCATCGGGAACAGCAGGCCGGTGCCCCGGGCGACCGCCTCCAGCGCGGCGACCGCGGCGTGCGGGTACTCGGCCTGCGACAGGTAGTGGGGCACGTGCACCGCGTAGCCGAGCGCGTCGTGGCCCTTGGCGCCGAGCCGGAACTCGATCAGCGCCGCCACGCTGCCCGGCACCTGGACGCGGCCGAAGGAGCTGGTCTGCGCGTTGATCAGCTCGGGGCGGCTGGCGTGCATGGTGATGCCGAGCGGCCGGGTGTGCGGGACCGCCATGGGGATGCCGTGGAGCGTCACCATCTTGCTCACCTTGAGCTCGTCGATGAGCACGCCCACCGCCCGGGTGAACAGCTCCCACTCACGGTCCGGCTCGGGGCCGCTCATCACGAGGAACGGGGTGCCCGTGGCGTCCTTGGTGGCGTAGACCGCCAGCTCGGGGCTCTCGCACTCGACCCATTTGTCCGTGTCGAAGGTCATGATCGGCCGTCGTGAGCGGTAGTCGAGGAGGCGATCCACGTCAAAAGTCGCCACAACCCGGTGCTCAAGCTCCGCCAGCAGGTGGCCGAGCGCCAGGCGCCCGGCGCCGCCCGCATCCACAAAGCCATCGAAATGGTACAAAAGCACCGGATCGACGAGCTCGGGCGCGTCGTCTGCGAGCTTGTAGAGGTCCGTCGGGTCGTACACGGTTGGACAGCCTTTCCCTAGGTACTCTTCTCAGAACCTACGACGAGCCGCAACGATTCCGTGCAGGGCACCCTATCGAGGGAGAATCAGCGCGGTGGACGGGGCTCCCGGGACCGATGAGTCCCCCGCCGCGATCTTCGACCTGACCGGAGCGGGTGACACCGAGGCATCGCGCGCCCATGCGGAGGCCGGAGTTCCGGCAAATCTCGCCAACAGCAAAGGTGACACTTTGCTGATGCTCGTGGCTCACCGCGATCATGCCGCGACGGTGCGGATGCTCGCCGGGTTCGGCGCCGATCGGGCCTAGGTGAACGACCGTGACCGGACATCTCTGGCGGGTGCCGTGTTCAAGAAGAAGTCTGCCGTGGTCAGAGCGTTGATCCACGCCGGAGCCGATCCGGACGGTGGCGTTCCGTCAGCTCGGGACACGGCACGCATGTTCGGCGTCGAGGAACGGTTCAGGCAGTAGCAGGTTCAAAGGGTAAAGAAAAGCCGTCATCGCGCTATATAGCCACGTTTGTTGATCGCAGAGACCATGCAAGTATGGCAACATCTTCTGCGCACGCCACACCCGTCCGCATCCCTCCGCTCCAGTGCCCGTTCGCCAACGAGGTGAACCCGCACGTCGCAGAGGCCAGCGAAGACAGCTTCGTCTGGCTGAAGCAGTCAGGCATGCTGAACGAAGCCGACATGCTGGAGCGCTACCGGGGAGCCAGGTTCGGCTGGCTCACGGCCCGCGCGTACCCGCTCGTCGACCGCGACATGCTCAAACTCCTCATGGACTGGTGCATCTGGCTGTTCGCCTTCGACGACGGCTTCTGCGAGTCCGAGGACCTCAGCAGGCACACCGCGCTCATCGCCCGCGCGCTCCCCGAGATGTTCCGAGTCCTGCACGACATCGAGACCGACCAGCCCGTGACCAACGTCTTCGCCAGGTCACTGCGGGAGCTCAAGGACCGCATCGCGGCCCACGCCGAGCGCGACCAGCTCGACCGCTGGTCCACGGCCACCAAGGAGTACATCTTCGCCCAGGTCTGGGAGGCGGCCAACCGCGAGTCCGACGTCGTCCCCACCCCCGAGGACTACGTGTTCATGCGCCGCCGCACCGGCGCCATGTACCCCGTCTACGCCCTCATCGACATCGCCGGCCGCAAGCGGCTCACCCCCGAGGAGTGGCACCACCCGGAGATCAGGGCGCTCTCCGAGCACGCCAACGACCTGGTCGTCTGGGACAACGACCTTTTCTCCTACGCGAAGGAACGCAAGCACGACAAGGCCCGGCACAACCTCGTCAACGTCCTGGTCACCCACCGCGGCTACTCGCTGCAGGAGGCGCTCGACGAGGTCGCCATGATGCACGACCAGGCCGTGGCCGAGATGGTGCGGCTACGCGCGTCCGTCGACGCCTGGGGCTCGCCCGCCGTACAGGCCTACGTACAGGGGCTGGAGCACTGGGTGCGCGGGCACATCGAGTACTCGCTGGGCAGCGCGCGCTACATGCACGCCTGGCCCTCCGGCACCCTGTGGGCCCAGGCGTCCTGAGGCCCTGACCCGAACCGAGCCCCCGTAGCACCCCGGGGGGCTGAGTCCCCGGTTCTCGGCGGGAACCCCGCCCAGGCTGAGTCCCCAGCCCTTTCCCCGACGCGACCTGTTGTCACGACGAGGCGTCCAGCTCGCCCAGCGCGAGCGCGGACGCCTCGTCCAGGTCGAGCCGCGCGCCGATCTCGAAGAGCTCCTTGTAGTGGTCGGTCCCCAGCAGCCGCTCGCACTCCTTGACGCACTTCTCGTGGTCGATGGCCAGCCAGGGCGCCCCCAGCATCGGCAGCCCGGCGGTCTTCCAGTTCTGGTGCAGGGCGCCGAGCAGCTGGGTGGCCACCTCGGCCTGCTCGGTGGCGGTGTAGACGCGGGCCGTCGTCTCCAGCGCGATCAGCGTGCCCAGCGTGTCGTGGAAGTGGCGCTTGATCCGCAGGCTCTCCTGGACGTTCGCCAGGGCGACCGACGGCCGCTCGGTGTGCAGCCGGACGACCGACAGCGCCCACTCCGCGTACGAGCTGACCCACAGCTCACCGCGCTCCCTGCACACCTGCAGGCAGTCGGTCAGCAGCGACTCGGCCTCCATCAGCTCCTGCTGCGAGGTCAGCACGATGGCCAGCTCGACGATCGCGGGCAGCAGGCCCGGGTTCAGCTCCTTGTTGTCGGTGTTGAACTCGATCGCCACGCCCAGCAGCGCGCTGGCCTTCTGCAGGTCGCCCTGGAGGAGGGCGGCCGTGCCCTGCATCTTCGAGGCCAGGATGACGGCCTTGGAGTCGCCGACCCTGACCGCCTCGGTGCTGCACTGCTCGGCCGCGGTCAGGGCTCCGCTGCTGTCGCCCTGCGCGCTGCGCACGTACGACAGCACCCACAGCGCCTTGCACCGCTCCTTGCTCACGCCGGGATTGGCGTGCAGCGCACGTTCCAGGTAGAGCCTGCCCTCGCGCACGAAACCACAGCAGACCCACATGAACCACAACGACGACAGCAGCGTCAGCGCCAGGACGGACTCACCCGGCGTGCGCAGCGCGTGCTCCAGCGCCACCCGCACGTTGTCGTGCTCCTGGCGCATCCGGACGAACCAGTAGATCTGCCTCGGGCCCGACCAGGCGTCCTCGCTGCGCTGGGCCAGGCTCAGGTAGTACTCCAGGTGCTTGTGGCGCATGTGCTCGCTCTGGCCGAGCTTGTCCAGCCACTCCTCGCCGTACTCCGCCAGCGTGTCGATCAGCTTGTAACGGACCCCGGCGTGGTTGCTCCTGATCAGCAGGATCGACTTCTCCACCAGCCCGGTGACCAGGTCGGTGATGTCCTCCGAGGGCAGCCGGTCGTCCGAGCACACGAACCTGGCGGCGTCCAGCTCGAAGTCACCGGCGAACACCGAAAGCCGCGCCCACAGCAGTCTCTCCGCCGGTTCGCACAACTCGTGGCTCCATCCGATCGCCGCGCGCAACGTCTGATGGCGCGGCAGCGCGGTACGGCTGGCTCCCGCGAGAAGGCTGAAACGGTCGGCGAGCAGCCCCAGGATCTGCTCGACCGACAGGGCCCGCAGCCGCACGGCGGCCAGCTCGATCGCCAGCGGGATGCCGTCGAGCCGGCGGCACAGCTCCGCCACCGCCCCGATGTTCTGCTCGTCCAGCACGAAATCGGGCATCACCGCGCCCGCTCGCGCCGCGAACAGCTGCACGGACTCGTTCGTGAACAGGCTCTCCGCCGGATCGTCGCCCGGCACCTGCAACGGCGGCACCGGTACCACGTGCTCGTACGGCAGGTGCAGCGACTGACGGCTGGTGGCCAGCACCTTCAGGTTGGGAGCCCGCTCCAGCAGCTCCTCGACCAGCTCGGCGCAGCCCTGCACGAGATGCTCGCACGTGTCGATGATGAGCAGCATGTCGCGCTCGCCCACCCACTCCGACAGCGACTCCGACTCGGCCCGCGACGACTGGTCGGCGATGCCCAGGGCGGAGGCGATCGTGTGCTTGACCATCCCCGCGTCCTGCAGCCTGGCCAGGTCGGCGAACCACACGCCGTCCTGGTACTGGGAGCGGACCTGATGCGCCAGCCTCAGGACCGTCCGGGACTTGCCCACCCCTCCGATACCGGTAACCGTCACCAGGCGGGACTCGCCCAGGTGTCGCTTGAGGTTGGCGAGCAAGCGGGTCCTGCCTACGAAGCTCGTCAGCTCCGCCGGCAGATTGCCTTCTCGCCGCCAGCCTGTCGGGGTGGCCATGGGCGACCTCACGGGGAATAGGCGACTACCTGCTTACGCATCGTACCCTCGTGCTCGCTGGCGGCAGGGGGTTCGGCGCACTGCCCGGGAATGGGTTTGTTCAACTGAGTAGCATGTATTCCGTGAGTGAATTTCTCCCGGAGCAGACGGGCGACGACACGGACCTCGGATGGGGCGACTGGCGCGACTCGCGCGACAGCGACGCCGACTCCTTCTACCTGGACAACAAGCCGCCCCACTGGGGATGACAAGCCCCTTTTGCGGTGGTGACAAGCCCGTTCGGCGGGGTGAGAAGCCCGTTTCGCCGGGGCGGCCCTAGCTGACCACGTCCTTCCTGCGGAAGCGGCGGAACGCCACCGCGATCAGGATGGCCGCGTACGTCACCGACACCGACGCCCCCTTGATCATGCCGCTGAAGTCCATCTCCGGCGCGATGGCGTCGAGCCAGGCGGTGTTCCAGAACGTCGGCAGGAACTCGCGCAGCGACCCCAGCGCCTCCACCGCCTGCAGGATGGTGCTGACGATCCACAGTCCCACGGCCCCGCCGACCGCGCCGAGCGGCGAGTCGGTCAGGGTGGAGATCAGGAACGCCAGCGCCGCCGTCACGAGCTGGCTGACCATCGCGTACGCGATCACGATGCCGAAGCGCGGCAGCACGTCCAGGGCCGCGATCGTCTCACCCGTGCCGGGCACCTGGATGTCGTGCCAGCCGAACGCCAGCGTGCCCGCCAGCAGCGCCATCAGCGGCAGGCAGATCACCGCCGCCGCCGAGTAGCCGAGCGCCACCACGAGCTTCTGCCGCAGCAGCCGGTCGCGCGGCACGGGGGCGGCCAGCAGGTAGCGCAGCGACGACCAGCTCGCCTCGCTGGCCACCGTGTCGCCGCAGAACAGGGCGACGGCCACGACCAGCAGGAAGTTGGCCGACACCGACAGGGCGAACGCCGCGAAGTTGAGGCCGCCAGCCGTCGCCAGGTCGGAGATGCGCAGCGCCGCCTGCCCGTTGCTGTTCGACTGCGGGCCGAACTGGAAGGCGATCACCAGGATCCACGGCAGCGCCAGCAGCAGCCCGAACATGACGAGCGTGCGGCGGCGCTTGAACTGGCGGACGATCTCGACCCGCAGGGGGAGCGTGCGGCGGGGCGCGTAGCCGGTGGCGGCGGTCATGATGCCTCCCGGCAGGTGGTGGTGTCTTCCCTCAGGCGGCCTTCCGCCTGGCGGTCCTTCGTCGAGCGGTCCTTCGCCGGGCGGGCGTCCGTCAGGTGCTTGTCCCTCAGGTGGGCGGTCATGGCGTCTGTCCGATGAGGTCGATGAACACGTCCTCCAGGCGCGGCCCGTGCCCGTTGGCAGCGGCGCCGCTGAGCAGCACCGACACCGGCCCCGCCGAGACCAGGCGGCCCCGGTGCATGACCACGACGTGGCTGCACGTCTGCTCGACCTCCGCCAGCAGGTGGCTGGAGACGATCACCGTACGGCCGTCGCGGGCGTACCGCTTGAGCACCTCGCGCATCTCCCTGATCTGGGGCGGGTCGAGCCCGTTGGTGGGCTCGTCGAGCACGAGCAGGTCCGGCAGGCCCAGCATGGCCTGGGCGATGGCCAGCCGCTGCCGCATGCCCTGCGAGTAGGTGCGCACGGCCCGTTCCAGCGCCTTGCCCAGGCCGGCGATCTCCAGCGCCTCCTCGAACCGGGCGTCCTCCATGGGACGGCCGGTGGCGGCCCAGTACAGCTCGATGTTGTCGCGGCCCGACAGGTGCGGCAGGAACCCCGGCCCCTCCACGAACGACCCGAGCCTGGACAGCACGGGAGCTCCGGGCGTCACCTGGTCGCCGAAGATGCGGACCTCGCCGGCGTCCGGCTGGATGAGGCCCATCATCATCCGCATCGTGGTGGTCTTGCCGGCGCCGTTGGGCCCCAGCAGGCCGAGCACCTGGCCGCGCTCGACCCGGAACGACAGGTCGTCCACGGCCAGCTCGCCGTTGCGGTACGCCTTGGTGAGGCCGGCGATCTCCAGCGGCAGCACGTCGTCGGCGGCCGGCGCGGTGTCCGGGTCGCTCCCGGCCGCCCGCCCGTTCCGCCGACCGGCGGGCGCGGCGCCGATGTCCATGACCTCGGCCTCGCGGGGCGAGTCGAGGCCGTCCAGCGCGGCGAGGTCGTTCAGGGCGGACATCTCACCCAGCGTGGACAGGTCGTCCGGGGTGGAGACCTCGCCGAGGGCGATCCGGTCGTCCTGGACGGTGGCGTGGCCGGCCCTGACGGTGGCGCCGGTGCGGGCCTCCTCGCCGGCCGGGACGCTCTCCCGTACCGCGCTCTCCTCACGGGCGGTCAGCCTGCGGAGCGGGCCCGGGCGGCGGCGGGACGGCTTGCGGCCCGTCGCCAGGATGACGCCCGCCACCACGATCGAGGCCAGCGGCATCGCCCACACCCACCAGTCGATCCCGGTCGCGGGCGCCTCCAGCGCGGCCACCGTCGGGACGGTCAGGGCGGGGGAGGCCAGGCCGATCCGGTACGAGGCGGGCTCGGTGGGCGTGGCGTAGGCCATGTCCGTGGTCGAGACCGCCAGCCGCACCCGGTGCCCGGCCGCGAAGGCGAAGTCGACCGTCGGCAGGGTGACCGTGGCGTCCACGCTGCCGGCTCCCTCCGGGATCGTCACGCGCAGCGGCGCGACCAGGCCGGCGGGCAGCGAGGGCGGCTGCGCGGTGTCGGCCACGTCGTACAGCTTGGCGAACAGCGTCACCTGCCCCTCGCCGTACACCCTCAGCCTGACCGAGGAGCTGCCGGTGAGCTGGAGCGGCGCGGTCAGCGGCGCCGACTCGAAGGTGGCCGCCTGGCCCGGCATGTCGAGGCCGACGCTGAGGTTGGTGGCGCCGCCGCCACCGCCGCCGAGCAGGCCGTTGACGCCCGGCACTGTCGAGATGGCGGCGGGGGAGCCGCCGGGCGGGTTGGCGACGTTCTGTTCCGGGCCGTTGAGCGTGATCGTGGTGGTCGCGGTGCCGCCGAGGCCGGGGTAGGCGCCGGACTCGGGGTGCAGCCTGATGCGCTGGCGGGTGCCCGGGTCGCGGCCGCCGTCACGCGTCACGGTGAACGGCTTGGCCACCGGCGAGCCGTCCTCCTTGAGGTAGTGGCCGAACCAGTCGGCCGTCTGCTCGTACAGCCAGTCGACCTCGCCGTTGCCGCCGTCGTGGCCGCCGTCGAACCAGGCCAGGCTCACCGGGGTGCCCGCGGCGGCGATCGCCTTGGCGTTAGCGTCGGCCTGGGCGAGCGGGAACAGCGAGTCGCGCTGGCCCTGGATGAGCAGCGTCGGGGCCTTGATGCGGCCCGCCACCGCCACCGGGCTGGACTTCCCCAGCAGCGCGATCGCCTCGGGCGTGGCCCGCCCGGTCCTGGCGACCTGCTGGTACATGTCGCAGACCGCGGGCGTGAACCTGCCGCACCTGACCTGCTCGGCGGTCAGCGGCGCCGGCTGCTGACTGAGTGAGCCCAGCCCCTGCAGCCCCTGGGACTGCACCGGGGCGCCACGGCCGAAGAAGTAGCCCGCCCACATGCGCTTGAACACGCCGTTGGCCGGCCCCTGCCCCGAGGCGTCGGGGAAGAGCGAGTCGGCCAGGTCGGCCCAGGTGATCTGCGGCACGATCGCGTCGACCCGCGTGTCGTAGGCGGCCGTCATCAGCGCGATGGCCCCGCCGTAGGAGCCGCCCGCGATGCCCACGCGCGGGTCGCCGGCCGCGTCGAGCCGCACCTCCGGCCGCGTGGCCAGCCAGTCGATGAGCTGTTTGACGTCCTTGACCTCGTAGTCGGCGGAGTTGAGGGCGATCTCGCCGGACGAGCGGCCGAAGCCGCGCGCCGACCAGGTCAGCACCGCGTAGCCGTCCTGCGCCAGCTGCGCCGCCTGCTGGCGCACGCTCTCCTTGCTGCCGCCGAACCCGTGCGCGAGCAGCACCGCCGGAGCCTTCCCGCCGCCGGCGGGCGGGAAGAACGTCGTGTCGAGCCCGACCCGCTGGTTGTCGGCCGGTCCGTCGATGACGACGATCCGCTGGTCGACGCCTCGCGACGGGGGAGCCGACGGCCACACCAGCCACGTCACCGCCCCGGCGAGCGCCAGCACCGCGACCAGCGCGGCCACACGTTTCATGCTGGTGAGCCTACTTTTCATACCTGAGAAACCCCTGAGACCCGCCGTCAACCCAAGATCGCGTAGACGGTGGACGCCCGCGCCGCGGGCTCGTCCGCACCCGCGGCCGTCAGCGTGATCTCGGAGAAGGCCAGAGTGCGGCCGAGCTTGGTGACGCGTACGTCGATCAGCACGTCCTTGCCCGTCACCGGACGCTGGAACGTCGTCGACTGCTGCACCGTCGTCATCGGCACGAACCCGCCGCGCGCCGAGGAGATCGCGATGACCGTGGCCGTGTCGGCGGCGGCCATCATCGCCTGGCCGCACAGCCCGCCGCCCTCCCGGGCCAGCGCGCCGGACCAGGGCAGGCAGACCACGGCGTGCCGCTCGCCCACCTCCCGCACGCGCAGCCCGAGCTGCTGGATCCACGGCGCGAAGTAGTCGCGCAGAATGGCCTCGCCGTCTTCTGGAGTCACGCGCCCATCATGCACGCTGGAAGGCATGCGCGAAGAGGCGAGACGCCCGGCTGTGGACAACGAGGAGACGAGGCCGCCGGCTGTGGACAACGAGGAGACGAGGCCGCCGGCTGTGGACAACGAGGGGACGAGGCCGCCGTTGAGCGAGGTGTTCCTTCCTGCCACGTACGCCGACGAGGTCCCGTACGACCTGTACGCCCGGCTTCGCCGCGAATCGCCCGTCTGCCGCATCCCCGAGCCCGCCGTCGGCCCGTGGCGCGAGGGCCCGGGCTACTGGGGCGTCTTCCGGCACGCCGACGTCAAGCACGTCCTGCGCACCCCGGCCGACTTCTCCTCCCACCTCGGCGCGACCCAGATCCGCGACCCCGACACCCCCGCCGACCTGGCGTTCGTCCAGGCCATGATGCTGAACACGGACCCGCCGGACCACTCCAGGCTGCGCAGGATCGTGGCCGCCGCCTTCACGCCGCGCGCCGTGCGGGCACTGGAACGGACGATCACCGAGCGCGCGGCGTCCCTGTTCGACAGGGGTGAGTGCGACTTCGTCGAGGTCGCCGCCGACCTGCCCGTCTGGACGCTCGCGCACGTCATGGGCGTGCCGGACGAGGACAGGCGGCTGCTGTACGACTGGGCGTCGCGGGTGATCGGCTACCAGGACGCCGACTACGCGGGCCTGTCCACGGCCGACACGGAAAGGCTCAGCCCCGTCGGCCGGCGGGCCGTCCAGGAGCGGCCCCTGCTCGGGCCGGGCGTGAACCCCCGCTCCAGGGCGGCGCTGAAGGACATGTTCGCCTACGCGCACGCCCTGGCCGGGCAGCCGCGCAACCGGTCCGTCATGTCGGCCATGATCGAGGGTGGCCTGACCGGGCCTGAGTTCGAGAACATGTTCTTCCTGTTCGCCGTCGCCGGGAACGAGACCCTGCGCAACGGCATCCCCGGCGGCCTGCTCACCCTCCTGCGGCACCCCGCCGAGCTGGCCCGGCTGCGCGAGGACCCGTCGCTGCTCGGCTCCGCGGTGGAGGAGATGCTGCGTTACTGGCCCCCCGTCATGGACTTCCGCCGTACGGCCACCCGCGACCTGACGCTCGGCGGCCGGAGCATCCGCGCGGGTGAGAAAGTGGTCGTCTACCACGCCTCCGCCAACCGCGACCCGGACGTCTTCCCCGACCCCGACCGGTTCGACATCACCCGCACCCCGAACGACCACGTCAGCTTCGGCTTCGGCCCGCACTTCTGCCTGGGCGCCCACCTGGCCCGGGTCCAGTTCCGCGCCGTCCTCACCGAGCTGCTGACCTGGGACGTCGAGCTGGCGGGCGAGCCCGTGCGCCTCACCTCCAACTTCCAGAACGGACTCAAGCACCTGCCGATCCGGTTGCGCGGAACGGGTTGACCTTGGTCCCCCCTCGCCTTCTAGGCTCGGCCGTATGGAGGACTATCTGGCGCTCAACCGTGCCAACTGGGACGACCGCGTCCCGATCCACGTGGCCAGCGACTTCTACGACGTGCCCGCCTTCAGGGCCGGGCAGTGCACGATCAGGGAGTTCGAGCTGCCGGAGGTCGGCGAGGTGGCCGGGCGCGACCTGGTCCACCTGCAGTGCCATTTCGGGCTCGACACGCTCTCGTGGGCGCGCCGGGGAGCGCGGGCCACCGGCCTCGACTTCTCCGGGAGCGCCATCACGCAGGCCAGGAGCCTGGCGGAGGAGACGGGGCTCGGGGCGAGGTTCGTCGTGGCCGACGTGTACGACGCGGCCGAGGCCCTGGGGGAGACGTACGACATCGTCTATACCGGCCTCGGGTCACTCGTGTGGCTGCCCGACCTCACCCGGTGGGCGCGGACCGTGGCGTCGCTGCTGCGACCCGGCGGCTTCCTCTACATGGCGGAATTCCATCCGTTCGCCAACATCCTGGACGACGAGACCGGGACGACCGTGAACAGCGACTACTTCCAGAGCGGCCCCGAGGTCTGGAAATATCCGCATTCGTACACCGGGTCGGAGGTGCTGGAGCACGACACCTCGGTCCAGTTCCAGCACGGCCTCGGCGAGGTGATCAGCGCCGTGGCCGCCGCGGGCCTGCGGATCGAGTTCGTGCACGAGCACGACCACACGATGTTCGCCCGCTTCCCGACGCTGGTCCGCGACGGCGCGAGCTACCGGGTCCCCGAGGGCCGGGCCAGGATCCCGCTCATGTACTCGCTGCGAGCCACGGCATGACCCCGAGCCCCACGGACATCGGGCGCATCGTTCCAGAGCGGGCACCCGTAAGATTTCCGCCGTGAAGGCTCCAGCAATCATCAACAACGTCGTCACCTGGGCCCTGCCGTACTGGACCCGGGGGCAGGCGGGGCGCGAGACACCGCCCGACCTCTTCAGGGTGCTCTACTACGGATGGCTGGTGGCGTTCACGCTCAAGCTGCTCGGCTCGGCGTGGGACGTCTCGTGGCACTTCATGTGGCTGCGCGACGACCTGGCCCCGCCGCACCTGCTCAACTCCGCGGGCACGGCGCTGGCGCTCGGGCTGACGATCGTCCACGGCTACACCGGCTACGGCGTGGACAGGCTCGCGCTGCGGCTGATCCAGTGGGGCACTGGCGTGTTCCTGGTCGCCGTGCCGCTCGACCTGATCAACCACCGAGTCAACGGTCTCGACATCACCTCGTGGAGCCCGTCGCACATGATGCTGTACACGGGCACGTTCTTCATGATCGCCGGGGTGGTCCGCGGCTGGTTCATGGGCGCGCCCGCCGGCCGCCGCCGCACGGTCGTGCTCGGCGCGTTCCTCGCCTTCTTCCTGGAGAACCTGCACTTCCCCGAGCAGCATCAGGAGTACGGCATCCTGTCGATCGGCGCCTGGGACAACAACGCCGTGTACGCCGAGCCGACGCTGCTGAGGTTCGCCGCCGACCAGATGGGACGGCCGGTGGACCGGGCGATGATGACCGCGTTCTCGCTGCCGGTGCCCGACTTCCTGTACCCCGTGTACGCGGTCGTCGGCGGGGTGAGCGTGCTGGTGGTGGCCAGGATGCTGATCGGCAGGTTCGGCGCGGCGACGCTGGTGGCGGCCTCGTACGTCGGGTTCAGGGTGCTGATCTGGCCGCTGCTGACCGTCGGCGGCTTCCCGCCCTCGGCCGTGCCGTTCTTCCTCGTCGCCGGCGGCCTCTGCGTCGACCTGGCGTTCGCGGTCCGGCTCGCGCCCGTGCGCGCGGTGGTCGGGGCCGCGCTGGCGACCGCCGCCGTCTACGGCGCGCTGGTCGCGCAGAGCGCGGTCATGGGCCAGGTGTACGCCGCGCTGAAGGGACAGACCGGACTGCTCGGCGCGCCGCCCCTGGCCACGTCGTCGGCCGTCTGGGCGGGGGTGGGGCTGATGACCGCCTGGCTCGCCTGCGAGTGGTACGCGACACGCCGCCAGCCGGCGGCCGTCCCGGTGGGCGCCCCCGCGCCCCTGTGATCGCCGCGCTTCCGTGAGGCGATCAGGCCACGGCCGCGCGGGGTCGCCGCCATCATGTAGGGCGGGCAGGCG
>NZ_JAHKRL010000512.1 GCF_019396405.1 Nonomuraea rhizosphaerae
GTGGCGGCGGGCGCGGACGGCCTGATCGTCTCCGGCGCCGGCGCCGCCGGGCCGGTGGCGGAAGAGGAGGCGGAGGAGGCGGTGGCGGTCGTCGGGGCGCTGGTGCGTCCCGAGGCGCCCGGCACGCTGCCCGAGTGCAGGCAGGCGATCGACCGGGTGGACGCGGCGCTGGCCACCCTGCTGGAGCGGCGCGCCGCGCTCGCCGGGATCGTGCAGACGCTCAAGCCGGTCGGCGGGTTCGCGGGGCGCGACATGGCGCGTGAGCGCGCGCTCGTCGCCCGCATGGCCCAGCGCGCCCCCGAGCTGGGCGAGGCCCGCCTGGCGCCGATCATGAACGCCGTCATCGAGGCCGGCCTGAGCCTGGCCGAGGAACGCGCGGCGGCAACCACCGACTGACCGCTGACGCTCTGCCCGCGCCCCCGGCTGGTCGCGTTGTCCGCGGCCCGCCCACGCGGCTGGCCCGCGCCGTCGGCGGCTCGTCCGTGTCACCGGCTGGTCGTGCTGCCGGTCGGGGGGTGGTTACGGCTTGGTGAGTTTGAAGTTGTTCATCGGGCGGCCCGGACCGGCGGCGATGCGGGCGTTGACCAGCTCGGCGAAGCGCCGGTAGCCGGCCCCGGTCGGGTGGAAGCTGCGGGCGTTCACGGTGAGCTCCTCCAGGTTCACCGCCAGCCCGTTCACGTACGGGTCCGGCTGCCCCACCTCGTGCCCGTCGAAGGCGTCGTACGCGTCCACGTACTCGACGCTGCCGGTCCCGCCGAGGGCGGCGATGCCGCGGTCGAAGTCGGCGGCCACCCGGCCCACGACGTCGTTGAGCTCGCGGGTCACGCCGTTGAGCCACCGCTGGTCCTGGACCGTCAGGTTGGCGACGCTCTTGACGGGGACGGCGGGGAAGGGGCGGGGGTAGCCGAGGACGATGACGCGGGCCAGCGGCGCGCGGGCCCGCAGCTCGCGCAGCACCTTGGTCATGCTCGGCCCCAGCCGCCTGATGCGCTCGGCGACCTCGGCGTCCTGGTCGACGCAGGCCGACGACCAGGGCAGCTTGACGATGCAGCCGGTGAGGACGCGGGTGAAGCCGGCGTCGTTGCCGCCGATGCTGAGCGTCACCAGGGTGGCGGAGGCGGCGACGCGCTGGAGCTGCGGCTGCTGGCCGTACTGGCCGGAGAAGAGCTGGCGGGTGGTGGCGCCGCTGCACGCCCAGAACGCGGTGCCGCCGCCGAAGCTGTGCGCGCCGGCGACGAGCGGGACGTAGGAGCCCTGGGAGCGGTGGCAGCGGTCGCCGCCGTCGGCGGGGAGGCGGGCGTCGCCGTCGTACACGCCTTCGCCGGAGGAGTAGGAGTCGCCGAGCCCCACGTACGCGCCGCTCTGCGCGACCTGTACGGGCGAGAGCCGCGCCGCCACGGGCAGCAGCCCGGCGGGCACGCGGTCGGCGGGGCAGCCGGCCAGGCAGGCCACCGAGGCGGACAGGCCCAGGGGGACCGACGCCACGGCGAGCGCGGCCCCGAGCGCGGCCGCCGCCCCGATCTGCACGGCCCTGCGCCGGACGACCCACCCCAGAGCGCCCAGCGAGGTGCCCAGCAAGGTGCTCAGCGGGGTGCCCCGCACGTTGTCCGGAGTGCCGCCCGACGTGGTGCCTGACGTGACGTCCGGCGCGGTGCCCGACGCGGTGTCCGGTGTGACGTCCGGCCCGACGCCTGATGTGGCCTGACTCGCCCCGTCCAGTGCGACCTCCCCGAGACAGGGAGCGGTCCGGGCAAGAGCGGCGACCACTCCGGCAACGAGCCTAATCGCCCGCGCGCGCCGGGGAGCGCCTTCCGCTGATCGTTCTCCACCCGGCCGCGATGGCCGCCGCCAGGAGCGGCAGCAGGCAGAAGGCGATGCGCTGGTCGGCGTCCGCGAACGGCATCAGCAGCACGACCAGGGCGAGGAAGGCGAGGGTGGCCCAGCCGGTGTACGGGGAGCCGGGCATCGGGAAGGCCGAGCGGTGCCCGGTGGCGCGCAGCCGGATCTGGCAGTACACCAGCGTGGCCCAGGTGGTGATCACGCCGAGCGAGGCCACGGCGGTGGCGATGTTGAACGCCCGTTCCGGCACGAAGTAGAACATCACCACGCCCGCCACGAACATCACCGCCGTGAACAGGATGCCGCCGATCGGGACGTGCCGGGAGCTGAGCGTCCCGGCGAAGCCCGGGGCCTCGCCGTTGCGGGCCATCGAGCGCAGGATCCGGCCGGTCGCGTACAGGCCGGAGTTGCACGACGACAGCGCGGCCGTGATGACGACGAGGTTCATCGCGTCGGCCGCCCACGGCACGCCCAGCCCGGCGAAGACGGTCACGAAGGGCGAGACGCCCGCCTGGTAGGCCGTCCACGGCAGCACCATGGCCAGCAGCAGCACCGACCCGACGTAGAAGATCGCGATGCGCCAGGTGACGCCCCTGATGGCCTTCGGCATGACCTCGCGCGGCCGGGCCGTCTCCCCGGCCGTGATGCCGACCAGCTCGATCGAGGCGTACGCGAACACGACCGACTGCAGGCTCATCAGCACCATCGGGAAGCCCTGCGGGAAGAACCCGCCGTGGGCGGTCAGGTTGCGCGGCCCGGCCCCGTCCACCGAGAGGATCACCAGCACCAGCCCGGCCACCAGGAACGCCACGATCGCCAGCACCTTCAGCATCGCGAACCAGAACTCCAGCTCGCCGAAGAGCCGCACCGACAGCAGGTTCACCGTCAGGACGAAGCCCAGCGCGATCAGCGCCGTCAGCCACTGCGGGAAGCCGGGCGCCCAGTAGTGGACGTACACGGCGATGGCGGTCAGCTCGGCGATGCCGGTGAAGGCCCAGTTGATCCAGTACATCCAGCCGCTGGCGAACGCCGCCCACGGCCCGATGAACTCGTGGGCGTACACGACGAACGACCCCGACGCCGGACGGTGCAGCACCAGCTCGCCCAGGGCCCGCATGACGAAGAAGGCGGCCACCCCGGACACCGCGTAGGACAGGATCAGCCCGGGCCCGGTGGCCGCCAGCCGGCCGCCCGCGCCCAGGAACAGGCCGACGCCTATCGCCCCGCCGATGGCGATCATCTGGACCTGCCGGTTGCCCAGCGCGGGCCTGTACCCCTCGTCGGTATCCGATCGCACCCCGTGTCACTCCCGTCACCCTCGGTGTGTGCGACGATATCGGCGCGCGAACGCCCGCGGAGATCAGGCGCGCCGGGCCCCGGACTGTCGGTCGGGGCCACTAGAGTCGGAGCGCAGATCCAGCATCCAGATCGGGAGGCGCCGCTCCATGTCGTCCAGCGACTCGTTCGTCCATCTGCATGTGCACACCGAATACTCCATGCTCGACGGTGCGGCGCGCCTCAAGCAGATGTTCAAGCAGGTCGGCGACCTGGGCATGCCGGCGATCGCGATCACCGACCACGGCAACATGCACGGCGCCTACGACTTCTACCGGCAGGCGACCGGGGCGGGCATCAAGCCGATCATCGGCATCGAGGCGTACGTGGCGCCGGAGCTGCGCCACAACAAGAAGCCGGTGCTGTGGGGCGAGCCGAGCCAGAAGCGCGACGACGTCTCGGCGGGCGGCTACTACACCCACATGACGATCTGGGCCCGCAACAAGACGGGCCTGCACAACCTGATGAAGCTGTCCTCGCGCGCCTACACCGAGGGCTTCGTCCGCAAGTGGGCGCGGATGGACGCCGAGATCCTGGCCGAGCACTCCGAGGGCCTGATGGCCACCACCGGCTGCCCGTCGGGCGAGGTGCAGACCAGGCTCCGGCTGGGCCAGTACGACGAGGCCGTCAAGGCCGCCGCGAAGTTCCAGGACATCTTCGGCAGGGACAACTTCTTCCTGGAGGTCATGGACCACGGCCTCGACATCGAGCGCCGCGTCCGCGACGGGCTGACCCGCATCAGCGCCGAGCTGAGCATCCCGCCGGTGGTCACCAACGACTCCCACTACACCTACGAGTCCGACTCCTCCTCCCACGACGCCCTGCTGTGCATCCAGACCGGCAAGCAGCTGTCCGACCCCGACCGGTTCCGCTTCGACGGCAGCGGCTACTACATCAAGACCGCCGACGAGATGCGCGCGGTCGACTCCTCCGACCTGTGGGCCGAGGGCTGCCGCAACACGCTGCTGGTGGCCGAGAAGGTCGACCCGACGGGGTTCTTCGAGTTCAAGAACCTCATGCCGACCTACCCGATCCCCGACGGCATGACCGAGAGCGAGTTCTTCCGCAGGACCGTCTGGGAGGGCATGGACCGGCGCTGGCCGGAGGGCTACGACGACGAGCACAAGCGGCAGGCCGAGTACGAGATCGGCATCATCGAGCAGATGGGCTTCCCGAGCTACTTCCTCGTGGTCGCCGACTTCATCATGTGGGCCAAGGAAAATGGCATCCCGGTCGGGCCGGGCCGAGGCTCGGCGGCCGGCTCGCTGGTGGCGTACGCGATGGGCATCACCGACCTCGACCCGCTGCCGCACGGCCTGATCTTCGAGCGGTTCCTCAACCCCGACCGCGTCTCCATGCCCGACGTCGACATCGACTTCGACGAGCGCAGGCGGGCCGACGTGATCCGCTACGTGACCGAGAAGTGGGGCGCCGACAAGGTCGCCATGATCGCCACGTTCGGCACCATCAAGGCGAAGGCCGCCATCAAGGACGCCGGTCGCGTCCTGGGCTACCCGTACGCGCTGGGCGACAAGGTCTCCAAGGCCTTCCCGCCCGCCGTGATGGGCAAGGACATCCCGCTGGCGGGCATCTTCGACAAGGACCACCCGCGCTACAGCGAGGCCGGTGAGCTGCGCAAGCTCTACGACGAGGACGTCGACGTCAAGGCGACGATGGACCTCGGCAAGGGCCTGGAGGGCCTGATCAGGCAGACCGGCGTGCACGCCGCCGGCGTGATCATGTCGTCCGAGGTGATCACCGACTACATCCCGATCATGCGCCGCGACTCCGACGGCGCGATCATCACGCAGTTCGACTACCCGACGTGCGAGACGCTCGGCCTGCTGAAGATGGACTTCCTGGGCCTGCGCAACCTCACGATCATGGACGACTGCCTGAAGATGATCCAGGCGCAGACCGGTGAGTGGATCGACCTGCTCAAGCTGCCGCTCGACGACCGCAAGACCTACGAGCTGCTCGGCCGGGGCGACACACTGGGAGTGTTCCAGCTCGACGGCGGCGGCATGCGCTCGCTGCTGCGGCTGATGAAGCCCGACAACTTCGAGGACATCTCCGCCGTCGGCGCCCTCTACCGGCCCGGCCCGATGGGCGCCAACTCCCACACCAACTACGCGCTGCGCAAGAACGGGCAGCAGGAGATCACCCCGATCCACGAGGAGTTCCGCGAGTCGCTGGCCGACATCCTCGACACGACCTACGGCCTGATCGTCTATCAGGAGCAGGTCATGGCCATCGCCCAGAAGGTCGCCGGGTTCTCGCTCGGCAAGGCCGACCTGCTGCGCCGGGCGATGGGCAAGAAGAAGAAGGCCGAGCTGGACAAGCAGTTCGAGTCGTTCGAAGGGGGCATGAAGGACAACGGCTACTCGGCCGCGGCCGTCAAGACCCTCTGGGACATCCTGCTGCCCTTCTCCGACTACGCCTTCAACAAGGCCCACTCGGCCGCGTACGGGCTGGTCTCCTACTGGACCGCCTACCTCAAGGCCAACCACCCGGCCGCCTACATGGCGGCGCTGCTGTCGAGCGTCAAGGACGACAAGGACAAGTCGGCCCTCTACCTCAACGAGTGCCGCCGCATGGGCATCAAGGTGTTCCCGCCGGACGTCAACGACTCCGACTTCGACTTCACCCCGCGCGGCACCGACATCCGCTTCGGCCTGTCGGCGGTGCGCAACGTGGGCGGCAACGTCGTCGACGGCATCATCGCCGCGCGCAAGGAGAAGGGCCGCTACGCCGACTTCAAGGACTTCCTGCGCAAGGTGCCCGCGCTGGTCTGCAACAAGCGGGTGATCGAGTCGCTGGTCAAGGCCGGCGCGTTCGACTCGCTCGGGCACGTGCGCAAGGGCCTGGTCATGGTGCACGAGCAGGCCGTCGACGCGATCATCGACATCAAGAAGAACGAGGCCATCGGCCAGGACTCGCTGTTCGGCGCGATCGACGGCGGCGAGGACCAGACGTTCGACGTGCAGATCCCGGTGGGGGAGTGGGACAAGAACACGCTGCTGCAGTTCGAGCGGGAGATGCTCGGCCTGTACGTGTCCGACCACCCGCTGTTCGGCGTGGAGCACATCCTGGCCTCGGGGGCCGACTGCTCGATCGCCGCGCTCCAGGACGAGAGCCGCGGCGACGGCATGATCGTCACGGTCGGCGGCATCCTGAGTGGCGTCCAGCGCAAGATCACCAAGAAGGGTGACACGTGGGTGCTCACCCAGCTGGAGGACCTCGAGGGCGCGATCGAGGTGATGATCTTCCCGTCGGCGTACCAGCTCTGCTCGACGATCCTGGCCGAGGACGCGATCGTCTTCGTCAAGGGGCGCATCGACAAGCGGGAGGACGTCGCCAAGATCATCGCGATGGAGGTGACGGCGCCCGACCTGACCGTGGAGGCGGGCGGGCCGTTGCTGGTCAGCCTGCCGCTCAACCGCTGCACGCCGCCGGTGGTGGGGCGGCTCAAGGAGATCCTCACCACGCATCCCGGCACCTCCGAGGTGCATCTGCAGGTGCACAACGGGCCCAGGACGACGGTGATGCGGGTGGACGACCGGCTGCGGGTGACGCCGTCACCGGCGCTGATGGGCGACCTCAAGCAACTCCTCGGCCCGGCCTGCCTGGGCGCCTGACCGCCGAGCGCCCCCGCCCGCCGAGCGGCCTCCTGCCCGGTGGGCGGCCTTCCTGCCCGGCGGGCAGCGCCGGTTCGGCCGGGCGCGTAACCGGCACAGGCGACGAGAGGGCGGGGGCTGTCTGGGCAACCCTCGCCGTCGTCGCCCCGCCAGGCGTGCGGCAGGATCGGTGGCGTGAGCGAACCGCACTACCTGACCGCCACCGAGATGGCCCACCTGATCAGGACCCGCCAGGTGAGCGCCGTCGAACTCCTCCAGGCCCACCTCGACCGCATCGAGCAGGTCAACCCGCGGGTCAACGCCATCGTGACGCTCGTGGCCGAGCAGGCGCTCGACGCCGCCAAGGCCGCCGACGCCGCCGAGCCGGCCGGCCCGCTGCACGGCGTCCCGGTCGCGCACAAGGACCTGGTCGACACCAAGGGCATCCGCACCACGTACGGCTCCCCGCTGCACGCCGACTTCGTGCCCGACCAGGACGACGTGATCGTGGAGCGGCTCAGGGCGGCCGGGGCGATCACCGTCGGCAAGACGAACACCCCGGAGTTCGGCACCGGCTCGCACACCGTCAACGAGGTGTTCGGCGCCACCCGCAACCCCTACGACCTGTCCAGGTCGGCGGGCGGCAGCAGCGGCGGCGCGGCGGCGGCGCTGGCCAGCGGCATGGTGCCGCTGGCCGAC
>NZ_JAHKRL010000513.1 GCF_019396405.1 Nonomuraea rhizosphaerae
ATGCCGACCAGGCGGCCGTCGGCGTCGACGATCGGCGCCAGCCGGTGCCGGCCGTCGTGCAGCCGGTCGAACGCCGAGCGCGGCTCCAGCCCGGCGGGCAGCGTCAGCAGCTCGCTCGACATCACCTGCGAGAGCTGGGTGTACATGTCGACGCCCTGACAGTCGGCGTCGGTCACCACGCCGATCGGGCGGTTGTCCCAGTCGACGACGATGACGGCGCCGTGCGCCCGCTTGGGCAGCAGTTGCAGCGCCTCGCCGACCGTGTCGTGCGGGGTCAGCGTGAGCGGCGTGTCGTGGACCAGGTCGCGCTTCTTGACCCAGTCGACGACCTCGGCCACCACGTCGATGGGGATGTCCTGCGGGATCACGGCGATGCCGCCCCGTCGTGCGATGGTCTCGGCCATGCGGCGCCCGGCGACGGCGGTCATGTTCGCCACGACGATGGGGATGGTGGTGCCGGTGCCGTCGTTCGTGGACAGGTCGACCGCGAGCCGGGAACCGACCGAGGAACGCGACGGCACCATGAACACGTCGCTGTAGGTCAGGTCGTACTGCGGCTCAAGGCCGTTGAGGAACTTCACGTTCGTCCATCTTAATGCGGTGAATGCCTATCCCGAGGTTTCCCCGTTCCGCTGGCCCTATGATCGGCCGGAATGAAGATGGGGGATGGAGGGCCTGTGGAGGTCATCGAGAGAGATGAGTTGACGGTCGTCGGCATCGCCATCCGCACCTCGAACGCGGATGAGATGGACCCGGCGCGGGCCAGGCTGCCCGTGCTGTGGCAGCGGGCGGGTGCCCCGGGTGCGTTCGCGCACGTCCCGGGGCGGGTCGATGAGAACCTGTACGCGGTTCTGACCGACTATGAGAGCGATCACAACGGCGCCTACACCCAGATACTCGGCATCGGCGTGCGGACGGTCCCGCGCCTGCCCGAGGGGATGGTGGCCGTACGCGTGCCGGCCGGGAAGTCGTTGCGGATCGAGGCCCGCGGCCCCATGCCGCAGGCGATCACCGGCGCCTGGCAGCAGGTGTGGAAGCACACCGAGTCGGGCGGCGTCCCGGCTCGCGCGTTCACGACGGACCTGGAGGTCCACCACCCGGCGGGTGCGGATCTCTACATAGCGGTCTGACCGGACCGCTGGTCACACCCCGAGCGCCGCGGCGGCCGCGTCGACCGCCGCGGTCTTCACCACGTCGTCCGGCAGGGCGGCGTACTCCACCGTGCAGTCGGACATGCCGCCGATCGCCACGGTGGCGCGGATGTGGCGCTCGGGGGCGGGGTCGGGGCCGAGCAGCAGCGCGATGAGCCGCCGCCGCCACTCGAACATGCGCTCGGCCAGGTCGAGCGTCTCCAGCGTGGACAGCTCCCGCACGATCATGTTGGTGATCTCGCGGTGGCGCCAGATGACCTCCCAGTAGTCCTCCAGCAGCCGGCGCGGCTCGCCGGGCTCCCGCGTGGAGACGAACCGCTCCATCTCCTCCAGCAGCGGCTCGATGATGCTCCTGACCAGGTCGTCGCGTGAGGCGAAGTGGTAGTAGAGGGCGGGCTTGGTGATGCCCAGCCGGTCGGAGATCTGCCGCAGGCTGGTGTTCTTCACACCCTGCTCCGCGAACAGCTCGCGCGCCACCGCCTGGATGCGCGCCTTGGTGTCACTGGGCCTCGCCATGATGTCCATCTTATCCTTACCTATCGTTAAGTAAGTTCTTGTGCCCCGGCCGTCCGCTGACTTACCATCCGTTAAGTAAGGAAGGTGGTCCTCATGCGCATCCTGATCTCCGGCGCCAGCGTCGCCGGCCCCGCACTGGCGTTCTGGCTCAACAAGTACGGCTTCGACGTCACCGTCGTGGAACGCGCGCCCACGCTGCGCAAGACGGGCGGGCACGCGATCGACCTGTTCCGGCCCGCCATGGACATCGTCGAGAAGATGGGCCTGGCCGACCGGATCACCGCCAGGAAGACCGGCACGACCTGGCTCACCATGTACCCCGAGGGCGGCGACAAGCCCGTCGAGCTGGACCTGCGCCGCGTGTTCGGCGCCGTCTCCGGCCGTCACGTCGAGATCATGCGCGACGACCTCAGCGAGATCCTCTACGACGCCACCCGCCAGGACGTCGAGTACGTCTTCGACGACTCCATCACCTCGATCGGCGACGACGGCACGGTGGCGTTCGAGCGGTCCGCGACGCGCAGGTTCGACGTGGTGGTCGGCGCCGACGGCCTGCACTCCAACGTGCGTCGCCTCGTCTTCGGCCCCGAGTCGCGGTTCTCCACCTGGATCGGCGCCTACCTGGCCGTCGTCTCCGTGCCCAACTTCCTCGGCCTCGACGGCCGCACCGAGAGCGTGGCGGGCGTCGGGCGGCTGGCCGGCATGTACGGGGCGGCGCACATGGACGACGCGCGCGCGGTGTTCCTGTTCAGGACGCCCGAGCAGCTCCAGTACCACCACCGCGACATCCCGCGGCAGAAGGAGCTGCTGCGCGAGCGGTTCGCGGGCCTGGGCTGGCAGGTGCCGAGGATCATGGACGAGCTCGACCGCACCCCCGCGTTCTACTTCGACTCGATCACCCAGCTCCGCCTCGACACCTGGTCGCGTGGCCGGGTGACGCTGGCCGGCGACGCGGGCTACTGTCCGGGGCCGGCCGTGGGCGGCAGCACCAGCCTGGCCGTCGTGGGGGCCTACGTCCTCGCCGGGGAGCTGGCCGCCGCCGAGGGCGACCACGAGCGGGCCTTCGCCGCGTACGAGGCCGAGATCGGGGAGTACGTGCGGCGCGGCCGGACCTTCGCCATCGGGGCGGCCAAGCGGCTCGTGCCGGGCACCCGGTTCGACCTGTGGGCGCTGCTCACGGCGACGCGGCTGATCGGGCGGGTGCCCGTCTGGCTGACCAAGGCCGCGACCAAGGTCAGCAGCAAGGGCGTGCGGCTGCACGACTCGATCACGCTGAAGGACTACTCGGCGTACGAGGCCGTACGGCAGTAGCCGCGCACACCAGGAGCCGCGCACACCAGGGGACGCGCAATAGACTCCGCGACGTGCGCGCCGCCTATTTCGCCTTCGACCGGTTCCCCTCCAGCAAGGGGTCGGCGGTGCACATCGGGCACATGGCGGCCGAGCTGTTCGACAGGTACGACGGCGGCCTGCTGGGGGTGCTCGGCGGCGGCGGGCTGCCGCGCTACCAGCGGGAGGGCGCGGTCGAGATCGCCCGCTTCGACGAGCGGGTGCCGAACCTGATCGACCGCGCCGAGGCCTACTCCCGCTGGGTGGCCCACCACCTCGAACCCCACCTGCCCACCATGGAGCTGGTCCACGTCCGCGACCCGTGGAGCGCCCTGCCCGTCCTGGGCCACCGGCACAAGGTGGTGTACGAGGCGAACGGGCTGCCGTCCGTCGAACTGCCGCACACCTGGCCGCAGGCGGCCCCCGCCACGGTGGCCAAGCTGCGGCGGCTGGAGACGCACTGCCTGGAGCGGGCGGACGCGATCGTGGTGCCCTCGCGGGTGATCGCCACCGCCATCCACAAAATCGGGATAAATCCGGAAAAGGTGTATCTGGTGCCGAACGGCGCCGACCCCGTCCAGGCCACCGCCGCACCCCCGGACGCCCCCGCCCACTACCTCGTCTACGTCGGCGCCCTCCAGCGCTGGCAGGGCCTGGACGTGCTGCTGCGCGCCTTCGCCCGGCTCGCCGACCTGCCCGGCCTGAGCCTGGTCATCTGCTCCTCCGTCCCCGAGCGCCGCGCCAAGCTCCTCCAGCGCCTCGCCGAGCGCCTGGGCGTCGCCGAGCGGGTCGTCTGGCGCTTCACCCTGCCCCACCACGAGGTCGCGGCCTGGCTGGCCGGGGCGGCCGTGTCGGTGGCCCCGCTGACCGCCTGCCCCCGCAACGTGGACCAGGGCTGCGCCCCGCTGAAGATCCTGGAGTCGATGGCCGCCGGCACGCCGGTCGTCGCCTCGGACCTGCCCGCCGTACGCGAGATCCTGGGCGAGGACGGACGGCTGGTCGCGCCCGACAGGCCCGCCGAGCTGGCCCGCGCGATCCGCGTCCTGCTGGAGTACCCGGACGCGGCGCGGGCGATGGCGGAGCGGGCCGGGCGGCACGTTCCCACCTGGGCCGATTCCCGCGCGGCCCTCGCCCGGGTCTATGAGCGTGTGTAGGGTTTCGAGCCATGTTCTGGCGGAAGACGCGGCGGGCCATCGACGGGTTCCACCCGCTGCACCAGAAGCTCATCTGGGAGCACGTCCTGTCGGCCGCGCTGCCCCGGTCGGAGTGGATGGCGCTGCTGGCCAGCCTGTCCCGCCACAACGAGCTGGTGCGCAGGCGCAAGTGGGCGCTGCCGCCGCGTACGGAGAGCGTCGTGGTGCCGCTGATCAGGGTGCTGTGCGAGGACGTCGGCCGCGGCACCGTCGGCCTCACCGCCGACCTGCGCGGCCACGCCGGCAAGGAGGGGCCGCGCCAGCAGCTCCCCGTCCGGCGGCCGGTGCGCAGCGCCGAGCAGTGGTGGGTGCGCGACCGGTGGCTCAGCGCGCGCTCGGAGCTGCGTGACGGCAGCGTGTTCACCCTCGACGTCGTGGACGTGGTCAGGAAGCGCCGGATCGTCAAGGTCAACCCGCGCGGCAAGCGCAAGACCAAGCAGAAGACCAAGGGCGTGCAGCGCATCCTCACCAGCCGCGCGCTGGCCAAGGGGCAGGCGTCGGCGCAGCCGGGCACCCCGCCGCCGCCGTGGATCCGGGTGAAGGTGCGCCGGGGGCCGAAGACGGTGATCAGGGCCGGCGCGAAGGTGCCGCTGCCGGTCGAGCGCGAGCAGGTGAGGGCGATCCTGACGGTGGCGGCCGAGCCGTTCAGGTGGACGCAGAGGAGGCGGAGCGCGTGACCCCGTGCATGGTGAGCACCGGATTCTTCGTGCTGGGCCGGTGCGGCCGGGCGTCGGTGACCGGGTGCGCCGGCTGTGGCAGGCCCGTCTGCGACCGGCACGTCTCCGGCGACAGGCTGTGCCCCGAGTGCGCGACCGCCCGCGGGTACGGCTCCCCGTACGACCCCATGTGGAGCTACGGGTACCGCCGCGAGACCTACTACACCACCTCGTCCTCCTACCAGGACCCCGGCCTGTACGGCGACTTCGACGCCTACGACCGCGGCGCCTTCGACCCCGGCGACCAGGGTGACTTCGGCGAGCCGGGCGACTTCGACGACGGCGACGACCGCGACTTCGGTGACAGCTGATGCGCCTCCTGTGGCTCACCGAGCACTACCCGCCGAGCCGGGGCGGCATGGCCGAGTCCTGCGACCGGATCGTCAGGGGGCTGCGCGGCGCGGGCACGGAGATCGACGTCGCGCACCTGAGCCGGCGGGACCGGCCCTGGCACGTCGCGCACGAGCGGGGCGGCCGGCTGCTCACCGCGCCCCTTGAGGACAACCCGGAGCACGCGCTGCGCAGGCTGTGGACGTCGCTGCGCGGCGAGGCGTACACGCACGTGGTGGCCTTCGGCGGGACGTACGCGATGCTCGGCGGGCCGGTCCTGGCCGCCTGGCTCGGGGCGCCGCTGGTGACGCTGCTGCGCGGCAACGACTTCGACACCGGCGTGTTCTCGCTGCGCCGGCGGGGCGCCCTGCTCGACGCGCTGCGGGCCTCGGCGGCCGTGTGCGTGGTGGCCTCCTCGCACGGGCCGCTGGTGTCCGCGCTGGTCCCCGAGGCGCGGGTGCGGTGGGTGGCCAACGGGATCGACACGACGAACTGGCAGATCCTGCCCTCCGAACGCGCGGCGGGCCGGGCCAGGCGAGAGGCCGCGGGCAGGCGCACGATCGGGCTGATCGGCCAGCTCAAGAACAAGAAGGGCGTCGGCTTCCTGCTCGACGCGCTGGCCGCGTCGGGGCACGCGGAGCTGTTCCACCTGCTGCTGGTCGGGGAGCTGGAGGCGGAGCTGACGGTGCCCTTCGAGCACACCAGGCTGCCCTTCCTGGACCGCTACGAGCTGCCCGCCCTCTACGCGGCCTGCGACCTGGTGGCGCTGCCGTCGTTCTACGACGGGCTGCCGAACGTCGCCCTGGAGGCCGCCGCGCTCGGCGTGCCGCTGCTGGCCTCCGACGCGGGCGGCCTGGGCGACCTGGTGGACGAGGAGATCGGCTTCCCGTTCGCGGCCGGCGACGCGCACGGGTGCCGCGCGGCGCTGGACCGGGCCGCGCGGGCCTCGGAGGAGGAGCTCGGCAAGCTGGGCACCGCGGCGGCCGAGCGGGTGCGCAGGGACTTCACGCCGGCCGCCGAGACGGAGGGGTACCTGCGGGTGTTCCGCGAGTCGTCGTGATCGTCTGTTACGCCAGGGGGGACGGGCTCGGGCATCTCACCCGGATGCGGGCCTACCTTCACACGGTGCACCCGGGGGAGCCGGCGACGATCCTGACCGCGTGGCCGGGCGACATCTCCCGGTATAAGCCTGCGGAAGTGGTGGTGGACGCCTTTCCGGCTGGGCTCGACGGGGAGGTCCGCGTGCCGCCCGGCGTCCCGGCGGTGCACCTGGCGAGGCTGCTGCGGTGGGAGGCGTACCGGCCGCTGATCTCCGGGTCGCTGATCTCCGGGCCGGCGGTCTCCGGGTCGGTGTGCTCCGGGCCGGTGCGCTTCGACCGGACGTGGGTCTGCGAGCCGGTCAGCGAGCCGCATCTGGCGTTTTTGCACGAAATTTCGGGACAGGTTGCTCCGCTGGAGCTGACCGACCCGCCCGCGCCCGCCCAGGACGCCCGAGGCGACTGGCTGATCGTCCACTCGGGGCCGCCCGCCGAGACCATGGAGCTGGTCGCCTACGCCCGCGAGAGCGCCGCCTGCGAAGGGCTCGACCCCAGGCTCGTGCTCGTCTCACCGGCCGCGCCGCCCGGCCTGCCGCCCGGCGTGACGCACACCGACGTCCGTCCGGCGTGGCCCCTGTTCGCGACGGCCGGGCGGATCGTCTCCGCCGCCGGGTTCAACGTCGTCCGGCAGGCCGCGCCGTACCGGCACAAACACCGCATGATGCCGTTCCCGCGCCGCTTCGACGACCAGTTCACCCGCGCGGCGAGAGCACGATCGGGAACGACGTGACGCCCCGCACGAACGCGTTGGGCAGCCTGCGCGGCCCGGTGCCGTCCGCCCACGAGGCCGACCCCACCCGGGCGAGCCACTCCTCGAAGAAGATCCGCAGCTCCAGCCGGGCCAGCGCCGCGCCCAGGCAGAAGTGCGTGCCCAGCCCGAACGCGATGTGCCCGCCCGGCTTGCGCGTCACGTCGAAGGTGTCCGGGTCGTCGAAGACTGTCGCGTCCCGGTTCGCCGACCCGTACATGAGCAGGACCTGCTGACCGCTCGTGATCGAGCGCCCGTGCAGCTCGGTGTCGCGGGTGGCCGCGCGGCACATGTTCAGGACCGGGGTGGTCCAGCGGATGAACTCCTCGATCGCGTCCTCGATCAGCGCCGGGTCCTCGCGCAGCAGCCGCCACTGGTCCGGGTGGCGGATCAGCGCGTCGATCGCGGTCGCGATGACCGTGCGGGTGGTCTCCGCGCCGCCGTCGAGCAGCAGCAGCGCCTCGCTCCCCAGGTGCTCGTCGTCGAACCGGGACCAGAGGGACACCAGGTCGTCGGCGGGGCAGCCGCGGCGCTCCTCGCCGAGCGCCACCACGGCCTGGTAGAACTCACCGGCGGCCTGCGCGGCCTCGTGGGTCAC
>NZ_JAHKRL010000514.1 GCF_019396405.1 Nonomuraea rhizosphaerae
GTCGACCCGGCGCCGGAGGGTGCCGGGTCGACGGGGTTCTGGGTTACTGGGCTTCAGGGGTCGGCGTCGGGGTCGGGGTTTCCGAAGGCGCTGGAGTCTGCTCCGGGGCCGTCGGGCAGACGGGGACCGTGGCCAGGGGGGCCGGTTGGGTGTCCGACGGGGTGGGGGTCGGAGTGTCCGAAGGGGGCTCCGAGGGGGTCTGCGTCGGGGCTATGGGCTCTTCGGTGCCGGGCTGGCAGGTGAACGTGGCCGTGGCCGTCACCGTGACCGCGGGGGCCGTTTCTGTGACCGTAACCGTCGCCTCCTGGGTGACCGTAACCGTGGTCGTGGCGGTTTCGGTCACCGTGCTCGTCGCGGTGTCGGTGACCGTCGAGGTCACGTCCGCGCTGCTGGTGATCGTCGCCGTTGCCGTCGGCGTGGCCGTGGAGGTCACGGTGCGGGTGGGCCAGGGCAGGACCTTGACCTTGATGGTGGGCTTGCCCTTGATCTTGAAGCTGCCCTTGCCGATCTTCTTGGTCGTCTGGCCCGCGCCGGTGGTGACGGGGAGATCCGTGGCCGTCGTCTTGCACGACTTGGCCTTGCAGACCCTTTGTTTCACGCTGAACCTGGCGGCACCGCCGTACTTGATGGAGACGTCCAAATACGAGACGCCCTTTTTCTTGACGACCTTCGTCTTCGCGGTGTACTTCCCGACTTTAGGGGTGGGTGTCGCTGTCGGGGTGGTGGCGGCGGGTGAGACCACCTCCACGCGGAGAGGAGGGCCTGTGAGATTGAGGGGATCGGACGACGACGTCTGGGTGATCGCGACTCCGCCGACCCCGGCCAGCGCCAGAGTGGCGACGAGCGCGCCCACGATGGTGAATCTCATGATCCTGCTCTTGGGGGAGATTTCAGGACGCAGATCATTATTCCGACTTGTCAAGATTGGTCAAGGCTGAGTCGCGGCAAACGGCGATACCGGTTCGGTCAGGGGCGGTCGAGTGTGATGGTGGGTGAAAGTGCGTGAACAGGCGGTACCGGTTCCGGCGTGCGATGAACTACGTCAACCTCGCCACCCCTCTCGGGTTGCTGATCTCCGTCGTCGGAGGCGCCACCAGGCAACGTGGGCCGAACGGGCTCGTGATCGCGTACGGATACCGCTACAACTTCCCCATCGCGGGGGCGTTCACCGTCGGGAACGTCGTCCTGACCAAGCGCGACTTCCTCGATGACCGGCTGATCCTGCACGAGGGGCGGCACGCGACCCAGTGGGCGTGGTGCGTCGGGCTGCCGATGCTGCCGCTGTACCTGCTGGCGATGCTCGTGTCAGTAGGTCTGTGCGGGCATCAGGCGTCGTACAACGTGTTCGAGCGGCTGGCCGGGCTCGACGACGGAGGGTACCCGCGTGAGCCTCTTCGATGGCGGAGGCGCGCAGGTCACGGTCGGTCGGGGTGACTGATCGGCTACTGAGGGCAGGGGCCTGTCATGACGCGGATCGTGATGCGGGCCGAAGGCTCGGCGGAGCCATGGGGCCGGGGTGGCCGCGTGGTCCGTGACCGCGCGGTCCTCGGAGTACGGGGTCGGGGGCATTCGTGACGCAGACCATCGGGGTTCCGCAGCCGCACTGGCCGGACAGCTTCAAGGACCGTCTCACCGCGCCTCTGCCGGAGTTCCAGGAGCTGTTGAGCGTCACCTGGCACGGCTCGCTGAGGACGGACATCGGGGACGCCGATCAGATACCGGTGCTGCGCAACGGGGGACTGCCGCGCGCGGCCACCGGCGAGACGACGGTGACCTGGGTCGGGCACTCCACGTTCGTGCTGCAGGTCAAAGGGTTGACGATCCTGACGGACCCGGTGTGGTCGCGCAAGATTCCCGGCGTGCGGCAGCGGCTCACCCCGCCGGGCGTGGCGTGGAGCGATCTGCCCAGGATCGACGCCGTGGTGATCAGCCACAACCACTACGACCATCTTGACGCGCCCACCATCCGCAAGCTGCCGCGAGACACACCGGTCCTGGTGCCCGCGCGGTTGAAGCGCTGGTTCGAGCGGCGAGGGTTCACCCGGGTCACCGAGCTGGACTGGTGGGAGTCGGTGATGGTTGGCGACGTGACGTTCGACTTCGTGCCCGCCCATCATTGGAGCCGGCGGACGCCTTGGGACACCTGCAAGACGCTGTGGGGCGGGTGGGTGATCGACCGCTCGGTGTACTTCGCGGGCGACACCGGCTACGGGGAGCGGCTGGAGCAGATCGGGGACAGGTTCGGTGGGCTGGACCTGGCGCTCATGCCGGTGGGGGCGTACGAGCCGAACTGGTTCATGAAGGCGGCGCACGTCAACCCGGTGGAGGCGGTGCAGGGGTGCCTGGACGTCGGGGCGCCCCGGATGGCGACGATGCACTGGGGCACGTTCGTGCTGTCGGGTGAGCCGTTGCTGGCTCCGATCGAGGCGTCGCGGGCGGCCTGGCAGGCCAAGGGGTTGCCCCGGGACGCCCTGTGGGACCTGGCGATCGGTGAGTCGCGCTCCTTCACCGCCTGACCGGCTGCGGGGTGGCCGTCGCAGGGGTGCGGGGACGGCCGGGGCGCAGGAGGCCGAGGGCCAGGGCGGTGATGGCCAGGCCGGAGATCGCGCCGGCGCACAGCACCGAGGCGGTCGACGCGCTCACGATGGTGACGCCGAACAGCGCCATGCCGGAGACGATCGCGGACACGGTGACGTAGGTCCAGGTCGCCAGCCGTAGTAAGCGCAGGCGGGCCCGCTCGGACGGCTCCGTGCGCGACAGCAGCCAGGCCAGGGCGGGCAGCAGGAGGATGCCGTGCATGAGGATGGCGTGCGCGGGCTTGAGCGAGGCGGCCACGGTGTACGCGAGCTGCTGCGAGCCGGACAGGACCTCGATCACCCCACGGGCGATCATGATGCCGCCGAAGATCATCGCGGCCAGGAACGTGCCGAAGCCGGCCTGGAGGGCCAGCCGCATGCTGGGCGACCCGCCCAGCCGGGAGGGGCCGGAAGGGGCAGGGCCCGAGGAGTCAGGGGTGGAGGGGGCAGGGGCGGTGAGGTGAGGGCCGGTGGAGGGGAGGCGGCGGAAGGCGGCGATGGCCATGATGACCACGACGGCGATCAGGGCGAAGCCGCCGGCCGCCAGGACGCGCGCGATGAGGGCGTCGGTGTCCGTGGACATGTTGAAGTGGGACGGCACGCCGCGCCACGCCTGCAGGGTGATGAGGGAGACCTCCACCGTGGAGGCGACCGCGAAGACGCCCAGCAGCACGTGGCGAGCGCGCACGCGGACGAACTGCGACACCCAGGTGAGCGACAGCACGCTCAGCCCGAACGAGATCCCGAACGTGAACGGCTTGCGCCACGACACCGGGCCGTCCCAGGGGCCGCCGTCGAGGACGAGCACGCCCAGGTGGACGAGCCCGGCGACGATCAGGAGCAGTCCGATCAGGTACCAGAGGCGGGTCATGGCCACCATGGTCGCGGCCGGGCGGGGGCGGGGGCGTCAGCCCGTGGTCTAGAGTCCGGCTACACCCGTGGTCGTAGCCGGCCGCCGTGGCACCCCGGTCAAGGAGCGAGCCGCAGAAGCGCTGGTCAGTGGCGGAGCGCAGGAGGTGGGCTGGTCAGGGAGTGAGGCGCAGCGTGTGGACCGCCGCCTTCCGGACCGTCTCCGGCCTGGAGTACATGGGGAGCATCTCCCCCTTGGCCCACATCGGCGCCTGATCCCAGTAATTGTCATGGAACGCGTGCCCCGAAGCCCCCGTCAGATTGATCCACTTCGACTTCTCCAGGTCCCCCAGGTCCACCACCATCCGCATCGACGGCACCGACGTGACCGAATAGCCTCGTTGCAGGTTCCAGCCGGTGGCGTTCGGGGCGTCCTTGCTCCCTGACACGTCCAGCGGCCCCCGGTTGAACAGCGCCTCGACCGGCGCGATGCCCGAGGTGCCGAGGGAGGCGTTCGTCAAGGTCAACCGGTGCAGGTCGCCCCACCGCCACGCCGTGACGTCGTCGCCGAGCAGGTCCGACACTTCCTGGTAGGCCGCCGCCAGCGCCTGCCGCAGGATCTCGTCGCGGTCCTCGGTGCGCCCCTTGGTGGTGGTGTCGTCCCAGAACGGGTCGTCCGGGGTTTCGAGCAGGCGGTCGATCACCTCGTACCAGCGGTCCCCGCCGCCGGGGCGGGCGCCGGAGGGCAGGTCGTCGTCGAAGGTCAGGCCGAGCAGGTGCCGCCACACCGCGTTGAAGTACGCGGCCGGGGCCGAGCCGACCTCCTGCGAGCCGTCCCAGCCCTGCAGCAGCTTCCTGGCCCGTACGGCCGGCCCCGCCAAGGGGACGCGCATCAGCGCGGGGACCAGCGACCCGGCCAGGCCGTTGTGGGTGTCGAGCTGGATCCTCGACATGGTGGCGGCGTCCACCTTGCCCCTGGCCAGCTCCTGTCCGAGCCGGTCGAGGATGCGCTGCGAGCGGTAGCCGTACGCCCAGTCCTTGGTCAGCAGCGGCCGGTAGCGCTTGGGGTCGATGACGGCGTTGTTGGCCGTGACGATGTACCCGGCGGCGGGGTCCTCGACGGAGGGGAGCTGGTCGTAGGGGATGGGGGCGGTGCGCCAGTCGTACTCGCCGGTCCAGCCGGGCACCGGCCAGGCGCCGTCACCCTTGACGCGCACGGGGATGCGGCCGGGCGCCTGGTAGCCGATGTGCCCCTCCGTGTCGGCGTACACCAGGTTCTGGGCGGGCACCTCGAACAGCGCGGCGGCGGCGCGGAACTCCTCCCAGTTCGTGGCGGAGTTCATGGCGAACACGGCGTCGACGGTGGGGCCGGGGGTGAGGGCGGTCCACTGGAGCGCCACGGCGTTGGCGCCGTCGCTCGGCTCGGCGTCGCCGATCACCTCGTTGATCAGGGGGCCGTGCAGGGTGCTCCTGACGTTCAGGGTGACCGTGGGGCCGCCGGCGACCTTGATCTGCTCCTTCCTGGTCTCCAGCTTCATGGACTCGCCCTTGTACAGGTACGTGTCGCCCTTCACCTTCTCCAGGAACAGGTCGGCCACGTCGGGCCCCAGGTTCGTGAAGCCCCAGGCGATCTTGTCCGTGTGGCCGATGATCACGCCGGGGACGCCGGAGAAGCTGAAGCCCGTCACGTCGTAGCCGCACGCGTCGGTGATCTTCCGGCAGTGCAGCCCGACCTGGTACCAGATGGACGGCATCTGCGCCGACAGGTGCGGGTCGTTGGCCAGGAGCGGCTTGCCGCTGGTCGTGTGCTCGCCCGAGACGACCCACGAGTTCGAGCCGATGCCCTCGCGGTCCACCGCGCCCATCGTGCTCGGTACGGCGTCGAGCGTCTCGGCGGCCTGCGTGAGCGCCCTGCTGGCGTCGCGCTCCGGCGTGGGCTCGCCGCCCTGGTCGAAGCGGCCGTTGACGATCGCGCCCTCGGTGACGATCGGGGCGTGCCTGTCGTACGGGTAGTCCGGGTACAGCTGCTCGACCCGCTCCCTGGGCAGCTTCGTCAGCGCCAGGGCGCGGTCGATCTCGTCCTCCATGTTGGAGCGCAGGTCCCAGGCCATGGCCTTGAGCCAGGAGACGGAGTCGAGCGCGGTCCACGGCTCGGGCGTGTAGGAGCCGTTCTGCAGCTTGAGCACGGAGTATTCGAGGCTGCGGTCGGAGGCGTTGGGGTTGGCCCTGAGCCAGGAGTTGACGCCCTTGGCGTAGGCGTCCAGGAAACGGCGGGTGCGGTCGCTCAGCTCGGGCAGCTCCCGCTCGGCGACTCTGCGCCAGCCCATGGTTCTGATGGCCTTGTCGTTGTCGAGCGTCGCCGCGCCGAACAGCTCCGACAGCCGCCCGGACGTCACGTGCCGCCGGAAGTCCATCTCCCAGAACCGGTCCTGGGCGTGCGTGAACCCCTGAGCCATGAACAGGTCCTCGGCACTGTCCGCATAGATCTGCGGGATTCCCGCTTTATCGCGATAAATCTCTACATTTCCGGCTAGACCCGGCAGACGTACGCTGCCGTCCACCTGCGGGAACGACCGCCGCACCGTGTACACGAGCACCCCGGCCAGCACCAGCGCGAGCGCGAGGACCACGGTCAACGCCCGCGCCGCCCACCTCAACGGCCAGGGCATCCAGGCATAGGGCCGCAACCTCACGAATACCTCCAGTCTGCCGAGCGGGACCTCAAGTCTGACAGTCCGCGATCACCACTTCCGCCCCAACGGCCACACCGGAAACCCTAGGGAAGCCGGGGTTTCGGACACATCGGGAGGTGGGGGAGGTGATCAGCTTTCAGGATGGCGAGAGCGACAAACCGCACCTACCGGACGCCCGTACGGGCGCGATGGATCGGCGGACGGCCCGGCCCGGCGGGCGTGACGGATCGGTGGATGGGCGGATCGGTGGGCGAACGTGATCAGCGGCCGATCCGGTCGTCGATCTGATCGTGATGCCAGCCGCGCAGGCGGCGCAGGCCCAGGTCAGGCGATCGGGACGCTCTTCAGCTCCTCGATCATGGCCGCGGAGTCGAAGCGCCCTTCGCGGGCGTCGGCGACGAAGGCGTCCCACTCCGGGATCGTGAACACCTGCGGCTCGCGATCCCGGTTCTTGGTGTCGCGGACGATGACGACGAACTCCTCGCCGGCCTTGTTCGCAACCCCGGCGTCACGACCACGCACGACGGCCACCTCGACGCAGTCACCGCCGTTGTTGCCGCTGCGGGTGCTCTTGCGCCAGATTGCGGTGGTCAGGTCCACGGTGGGCACTTCCCCTTTGATGCGGGTCCGCTTTCACGCCAGGTCGGCCACCGCGGCACCCAGCATGGCGATCGTGTCCTGCGGACCGAGCGCCCGCGCACGCAAGTGGTCGAACATCAGCCTATACCTCTCCACCTCGTCGGGCTTCTGTGTGTAAAGGCCGCCGATCTGTTGCTCCAGGTACACCTTGTCGGGGTCTGCGGGCGTGGAGAACTTCAGAAGCCTGAAAGAGCCGTGCATGGCGGAGTGCTCGCCGCCGGCGAAGGGAAGCACCTGGAGGGTGACGTTGCGGAGCCGCGCCACCTTGATGAGATGTTCGAGCTGCTCGCGCATGGTGTCCCGCCCGCCCACCACGCGCCGGATGACCGCTTCGTTGAGTACCAGCCAGACGTTCGGCCGGTCCTTGGCGGTCAGTCTGGCCTGGCGGTTCGCGCGTACCTGGATCGTGCCGGTGATCTCCTCGTCCGACTCGAACGGCGACGGCGCGGTGAACATGATCGCCCGCGCGTAGCGTTCGGTCTGCATGATGCCCGGGACCAGCTCGGACTCGTAACCGAGCAGGTCCGAGGCGGACGCCTCCAGGACCACGTAGACCTGGAACCACTCCGGGATCGCCCCGGAGTATTGGTGCCACCACTCCGGCTCGCCGGCCAGCCGGGACAGCTCGACGATCGCCTCAGCCTCGGCCTCCTCGGTGCCGTACAGCTTGAGCAGCCGTTTGACGTCCCGTTGCAGGACACGGCTCTTGTCGTTCTCGATGCGGTTGAGTTTGCTCTCGGCCCAGCCCATCTCCTCGGCGACGGCGGCCTGACTGAGCCCTGTCCTGTCGCGCTGGGCGTAGAGCTCCCGCGCCAGTCGCATGCTGGCGACGGTCGGGATGTGCTTGCCACGCGCCACTCTGCCTCCATCCGGAGCTCCAGCAATCTCGATAGCCTCTAAATGAAAGGTTGCATTTAAAGGTGGTCGAGTGAACACTGACACTCATACACCCCGCCTGTCTGTCGGCGGGCTGGAATCGCGCTTATCCAGGGAAAACAGCGGCCTTTGCGGGCTTTGTCCGCCGTGGCCGGGAGGCGGGGGTCAGATGAACGGTGTCCTGTTGGCGTTCCTCGGGGGGCAGTTGGCACGTGCCAGTGGGCGGGTGATCCTCGCGGAGAGCCGTCGCGATCTGGAAGCCCGGCCGATCTCGGTGCCGGTCGCGCGGCGGTACGCGAGGGAGGTGCTGGCGACGTGGGGTCTGGATGATCTGGTGGAGGACGCCTTGGCGGTGACGAGCGAACTCGTCACCAACGGCGTCGAGGCGACGCTGCGCCACCGCGCGCCGTTCGCCGCCCGGGACCTGTGGATCGGACTGTGCCGTACGGACGCGCGGGTGATCGTGCAGGTGTGGGACCGCACTCCCGAACCGCCGAGACCGGCCGATCAGGGGCGGGAGGCGATCAGGGGGCGGGGGTTGCCGCTGGTCGGGAGCATCGCCGAGACGTGGGGATGCCGGTGGCCGCAGGGAGGCGGGAAGATCGTCTGGGCGTTGCTGAGGAAGTCGCGACCGTGAATCACCACTCCTGGCCGTCCGGCGTGTCACGGACCTGAACGCCCAGGTCGGCGAGCAGTGCGCGCAGCCGGTCCGACTCCGTCCAGTCGTCGGCCGCGCGGGCCCGCCCCCGCTCCTCCAGCAGCTCGGCCGCGCCCGGAGGCAGCGTGCGGGGGCGGCCGATCTCCGTGGCGAGGTCCAGGGCCAGCACCTGGTCCAGGTGCAGGAACGACTCGAACTTCGCCCCGGGCGCCACCGACTCGTCCCGCTCCAGCTCGCGCAGCACCCGCAGCGCCGCAGGCGTGTCCAGGTCGTCGGACAGGGCCTCCTCGGCCCGCCGTACGTGGTCGGCCGCCATGGGGGCGCTGGGCGACTCCGACCAGTCGGCCACCCGGGCGCGCCACCGCCGTACGGTCCGGTCGGCGGCGTGCAGGGTGTCCCAGGTGAGGTTGAGCGGCTGCCGGTACCGGTGCTCCATGAACGCCAGCCGCACGGCCAGCGGGTCCATCCCCGTCCCGGTCACGTCCGACAGCAGCACCGCGTTGCCGGTGGATTTGGCCATCTTGCGCCCCTCGAACAGCACGTGCGCCCCGTGCACCCAATGCCGTACGACCTCGTGCCCGGCCGCCGAGTCGGACTGGGCGCGCTCGTCCTCGTGGTGGGGGAAGCGCAGGTCGGACCCGGCGGTGTGCAGGTCGATGCGGTCACCGAGATAGTGCAGGGACATGGCCGAGCACTCGACGTGCCAGCCGGGGAAGCCACGGCCCCAGGGGGACTCCCACGACAGCTCCCCGGTGGAGGGCTTCCAGAGGGCCCAGTCGGCGTGGAAGCGCTTGCGGGGGTCGGGGTCGAGGGGGGCGAGGGCGTCGAGGCGGTTGCCGGAGATCTCGCCGTAGGCAGGGAAGGAGGTGGCGTCGAAGTAGACCGAACCGTCCGGCAGCGCGTAGGCGTTTTTTTGCTCGATCAGCTTGGCGATCAGCTCGATCATCAGGTCGATGCTCTCGCTGGCGCGCGGCATGTGCTCCGGCGGGCGCAGGTTCAGGGCGGAGGTGTCGCGTTTGTAGGCGTCCTCGTAGAAGCGGGCCAGCTCCAGCGCGGAGCGGCCCTCGGCCTCGGCGGCGGCGAGCACCTTGTCCCGCGGCTGGGCACCCTCCCGCTCCGTGTCCCGCGGATCGGAGTCGGTCAGGTGGCCGACGTCGGTGATGTTCTGGCAGACCACCATGCGCACGCGTTGCCGCTCCAGCACCCGCCGGATCAGGTCGGACAGCAGCTGGGAGCGCAGGTTCCCGACGTGCGCGTAGCGGTAGACGGTGGGCCCGCAGGAGTACATGCGCATCGCGCGGGCGGGGCCGAGCTGCTCTACCTGGCGGGTGCGCGTGTCGTGGATCCGCAACATCCCACGAGCCTAGCCTCCCGGTGCGGAGGTCATCCGCCCAGGAAACCGAGGATGTCCCGGTCCCCGCGCTCGCGCAGCCGCGTCAGCACGTCGTCCCGCCCGGCGGTCTCGGGCAGCCCGATCCGGGCGCCGATCAGCCGCAGCCCCTCCATCTCCGACGTCACCGGCGCCGTGTACCCGATCAGGTAGAGCGCCCGGTTCAGCGGCGGCATCCCGGCGGGCGCCGCGGGCAGGAACCGCGTCAGCAGCTCCCCGGCGTCCGACACCGTGAGGAACACGTGGTCGCCCTCGGCGGCGTTGAAGTCGGCCAGCACGTTCCGGATCGAGCCCATGGTGGGCTGGTTGTGCCAGCTGATCACCACGTCCCCGGACGGCGTGGACGCGGTGAGCTGCCCGCCCGGCGCCATCCCCACATAAGCCGCGAACCCGGTCGGCAGCGGCGAGCCCGACCCGCGCAGGTGCTCGGCGTTGATGTCCACGCGGTGCCACCAGCGCTTGTCGCGGCTGCGGAAGCTGCGCCGCGTCTCCGACACGTCCTTGCGCGGCTGGTACGGCTCCGCCTCGCCGCTGGGCGAGGTGCCCGCGACCCGGATCCACCCCCGCTGCGTCCGCTCGAACCCGGGACCGCCCGAGTACGCGCGCACCGAGCTCTCACTGACGTCGTAGCGCGAGGTGAGGTTCGAGACGATCGTGCTGACCGAGGCCTCGCCGCCGGCCCGCTCGATCTCCCTGGCGATCATCTCCCTGATCCCCAGGTACTCGTCGCCGCCCCACCGGGTCAGGCCGTACTTGTTCCGGTCGACGCGGCGGAAGCGCTCGTCGGCGGTGAGCTGGTTGCGGATGCCGACCAGGCTGTAGTCCTCGCCGATCCGCTCCTGGATCTCCTCGGGCGTCAGCGGGTGCCCGGCCACCGCCAGCACCGCCTCGGCCTTCTCGTTGATGCTGCGCGGCCACGGCACGACGTGCCCGTCCAGGACGCGCAGCTGCGGCACGGCCAGGATCCACCGCTCGGCCACGTCCTCGCGGACGCCGAGCTGGGTCACCATGGAGACGGCCTCGCCGATCGGGCGCGGCCCGTCGGTGAACAGCTGGCGCGTCTTCTCCCGCAGCTCGTCCGCGCCGCCGGCGACCAGCCAGCCGTCGGCCTGCTCGTACCCGGTCAGCAGCGTGCGCACGAACCGCCAGGCCGGGATGCCGAGCGTGCGCAGCTCGCCGCGGTGCCAGGGGACGGCCGCGGTCAGGTCGTCGGCCGGCACCGCCGAGCCGAGCCGGCCGCGCAGCCAGCTGACGTGCGCGACCAGGGAGACCGCCTCGGGTCCGCCCAGCCAGGCCTCGACGTGGTCGCGCAGGTCGCGTTCGATCTGCCTGATCCGCTCCCGGGTGACCGAGAAGCGCTGCGCCAGCTCGTCGAGGGTGGAGCGCTGCTCGGCGTACAGGCGGGCGCGGGCGATGGCGCGCTGCCGCT
>NZ_JAHKRL010000515.1 GCF_019396405.1 Nonomuraea rhizosphaerae
GGTGAGTGCGGCGGCTGCGGTGAACACCCGGGCCCCTTCACTGCCTCCCCCGCCGAACAGGCGGGGGCTGAGGTGGTCGCGCAGGTAAGTGGTGACGGTCGTGTACAGGTGAGCGCCGCCGATCTGGGCGTCCACCGCCCGCCACGTCGCCACCGCCGCAGCGTCACCACTGTCACCCGGTCCGCAGACGGGAGCCCGCGCCGCCACCGGAACCGGAGCCGGTACGGGGACACGCGTTGATGGGCACGCTGTGCGCTGCGATACCTGGAACCACAATCGATCGGCCGGGATGTGCAGCAATCGCGCCCACTGTGTGAGTCTGCCCAAGTCGGTCATGGCGGGGCCGTTCTCGATCCTGGAGAGCTGGGGTTGGGTGATGCCCACCCACGCCGCGACCGTTTCCTGGCGTAGGGGGCGCCCGTGGTGCGGGTGGGTATGGTAGATGGCGATGACACGGCCCATGTGCCACTGGCTGAGCGCTGCCCGTATGCCGGGATGGTCCCAGAACTCCGGCGGCACTCTTGGCGGGCCGGCGGGTGCGTCGTTGACGCTGCGGGCACCCGTGACGCATGCCGCGCACCGGTCGCTGGTGTTGTCACGCGCTAGTCGTGTCCCGCAGCGGCACCGCCGCACCTGCCTGCCGGTCATGAGGCTCACCGCCGCATCGGATACACCGAATCCTTCGTATCGAATGTAACCATGGGCTCACGGAGCGGATCCGGATATTCGCGGAGCGTATATTCCCATGCGCTATTGATCATGGCCTTATATGCAGCTACTGGTCACTGTGGGCACGACCCCAGCCGATCCAGTACGGAGGTCCACAGTGACCATGCAAGACGCAGCGCCGGAGCCGGTGATCAGTAGGAGGTGCCTGGCGGCCTCGAACCGCCCCACTGCCGAGGCCGATCCGGTCGCGCGTCCAGGGCCGTTGTCTGGCTCGGCTTTCTCCCCAACGCGACGAGTGGTGGGTTACATGCGCTTTCTGCCCGACGCCGATACCGCCGACATCAAGAAGGTCTCCGCGGCCCTGCGCGAGTTCGCGGTCGGATCCAGGTTGGATTTGGTCGCCATCTACACCGACCAGCACGTCTACCGCCGGTCAGCCTTCGGGGAACTCCTCCAAGCGCTGTGCCGCCCCGACATCACTACTGTGGTGATCCCCGCGCCCGAGCATCTGTCGGAGTTTCACGGCATCTATCAGGCCATGCGCGCTCTGATCGAACTGGAAACCGGCGCCGATGTCCTGGTGATGTCCCACACCGGCGAGGCCACGCCATGACCGACTCCCCGGTATAGGAGGTCATGCCGTAAGGCGTTCGAGGCTACGGTGGCAGAAGCCCTTGCTTCTCGGCCCAGGTGAGGAACTGCCCGCTCCCGAACGGGTATCGCGCGCCGGTCACGATGAGCGTGTCCACGAAGCCTGAAGCACAGGAACGATCCAATGTTCCGGCCCGGATGCCTTCGGCGATGATCCAGAGTGTGCCGTGTACGTCCAGGCCTTCGTTCCGGGCGGCGATCCGAGCGTCACGGTCGTCGGTGATGGCGGTCGCGCCGTGAGCCTCGGCCCAGGCCAGGACCGTTGCCTCGCCGCGATTGTGGTCGGCGCAGGAGAAGACGCTCACCCATTGAGCCAGGAGGACGAGTTCTGTCAGCCCGTCGACGTGGACGATCTCCAGCCAGTTCTGGCCGACGACGCTCAGACCGTTGCCCGTCAGTTCCTCCAGGACTGCGGCGGTGGTCACGTTGCGCCACGAGCTGACGATGGTGCCCAGGACATCGAGCCGGTCGGCCGCTGCCGCATGGTGGAGAGCGGAAGCGTCCCAGACGAACGTTCGGGGGGTGGGGGCGGTCATGGCGTAAGGGGCATCGTCTCTTGGGACGGCAGGTCCTCAGCGGTGAGCGGCTGGTGGAGCAGTTCGGCCACCCGGGCCGAGTTGAGGCGGCCTTCCCGCCAACCGGCCAGGACGGCCCTGCGCCAGTCGGGCCCGGTTTCGCCGATCACCAGATCTGGCTCGGGTTCACGCCCCAGCACAGAAAGGAAGTCACCGCGGACCGGCGTGGACGCGCGCAGGCTCTGGCGCTCGGCTGCGTCGATCAGGCCGAGCCGGTGTGCAGCCGCGACCGTCACCGACCAGGACACCCGGTAGGAGCCGGAAACGGCGATCAGCCGGGTGCGGGCGTCATCGCCGCCGATGCTCTGCCATCGGGCGGTGAGAGCGTCGTCGGGCAGGAGCAACGCCGAGGCGAAGGCGTCGATGACGCGTTCGCGGTCGTCCACGCTGGCGGCCACGCCGACGTCGGTGTGGTAGGCGTCCTGGAGCACGTGATGCCCCAGCTCGTGTGCGGCGGTGAACCTGCGGCGGCCCGGGGGCGCCTGCCCGCCCACGACGGCCACCCCGTAGCCGTCGAGAAGGAGTGAGGCTCCTTCCACGTCGCGATCGACGACGGTCAGATACAGGCCGAGCAACTCGGCCAGCTCGGCCATCGAACCTACCGGTTCCAGGTCGATGCGGGCGCGGCGACGGATGCTCTGAGCCAGCTCCCGTGCCTGTGCCTCGTCGTCGGCGGTGAGCGCGGGCTGCGGTGCTGGAGGGGTGAGGAGACCGCGATCGATGAACCAGGCAGTGTCGCGGGCGTGTGCCTCGAGGGCGGCGTCGAGCAGGAACCGCTCCCGGGTCGTGGCATCGGCCTCGTCGGCGAGAGACTGCCGTCGCGAGGTGATCGCCGTTGGCGGGCGCGTGACGAAGTGCCCCAGGGGAAGCTGGAGGACTTGGGCGATCCGCATCAGCTCCAGCGCGGAGATCTGCCTCTGTCCCGCCTCGATCCGGACCAGCGCGGTGCGTTCCAGCCCGATCTGGGTGGCGAAGTGCGTCTGCGTGAGTCCATGGGCCAACCGGGCCTCCCGGACCCGCTCGCCGACTTCGCTCCAGCTCTCCACGCTGCTCACTGTGTGATTATCGCACAAGCCTCGGGTGCGTTGTTTCCGAGGCCAGCACGAGTTCTACGACCGGACGGACAATGCGCGCTTCATGATGTGAGCGTGGCCGGCGGCCGACAGTCGGCCCCACAATGCCGCGACCGGCTCGTTCCCAGGCAGAACAGGGATACGAGAGAGCCGGTCGGCCAGTTCCTGGCGGCTGTGTGGCGCACTAACTGGCAGGTGCGGCATGAAGGCGCGGTGATTCTCAAGAAGCGGCGTTGAGATCGCGGGGCGGACGGAGGGGCATCAGGGTGAAGGTACGGGAGGTCATAGCTCTGTGGCTGTGCGGACCAGTTCGGCGAGGGCCAGGGAGCGGCTGTGCGCGGGCCAGGCGATATGGGTGACCACAGGGGGTGCGTCGGTCAGCGGCACGGCGGTGTGCTCGGCCCACAGCCAGGCGCGGGCGGAGTCGGGGAAGACGGCCACGGTGCGTCCGAGGGCGATCAGCTGGGCCAGTTGCGTCTGATCGTGGATCTCGGGACCCGGACCGGGCGGGTAGATGCCGTTACGGGACCAGCGGGCGAGCGGAAGATCGGGGACGTCGCTGACGTCGGCCATGGTCAGGGTCTTGCGGGCGGCGAGGGGGTGCCCGGCGGGCAGGATGGCGATCTGCCCCTCGGTCATCAGCTCCTGGCTGTCGAACCCGGCCAGGGAGTTGAACGGCTTGTGCATGAGCGCCACGTCTGCCCGGCCGTCGCGCAGCATCTCCTCCTGCTCGCACGTGCCGCTCGGCAGCACTTCGATCTCGGCGGGGTCGGATGTGGCCGCGTAGGCGTCGAGGAGTTTGTGCAGCAGCTCGTGGGACGCGGCAGCCTTCACCGCCAGCACCAGGCGGTTGCGAGGGCCTGCCGGGTCGTCAGCGCCGCCGGCTCGGCGGGTGCGGCGGGCGGCGGCGGTGACCGCGTCGAGGGCCGCGCGGCCCTCGTGCAGCAGCATCTCTCCGGCGCCGGTCAGGGCGACCCCGTGACGGTTACGTCTCAGCAGGGAGACGCCGAGGCGCCGTTCGAGCCGCTGGATCGCCCGTGACAGCGGCGGCTGGGCCATGCCGAGGCGTTCGGCGGCCCGGCCGAAGTGCAGTTCCTCGGCGACCGCCAGGAAGTATCTGAGCTCGCGGGTCTCCAGCACGTCCATGAGCGGAGCATATGCGGTGATACCCGTCGGGTATCACCGGGCGGTGGGTCGGTATTGGATGCGCCGCCGGTCGGCGAGCGAACATCAACGGCATGGGCAAAGCAAGGGCCGCGCAGACAGCGAGCGCCGATCACGTGACACGCGACCCATGAAGTATCCGGCTCAGCAGGAAAGACACCACCATGAACGCACCTTCCGCGTCACTGCCCGGCGGCACCTGGCCCCTGGGCGGCCTGACCGTCACCCGCTTCGGCTACGGCGCCATGCAGCTCGCCGGCCCCGGGGTCATGGGACCGCCCGCCGACCACGACGGCGCACTCGCCGTCCTGCGCGAGGCCGTCGACCTCGGGATCACCCACATCGACACCGCCGGCGCCTACGGACCACGCTTCACCAACCAGCTGATCCGTGAAGCGCTGCACCCCTACCCCGAATCGCTGCACATCGTGACCAAGGTCGGCGCGGTCCGCGATCAGCAGGGTGGCTGGCCACCGGCCCGGCGGTCCGAGGACCTGCGCCGCGCCGTTCACGAGAACCTCAAGGACCTCGGCCTCGACGCGCTCGACGTGGTCAACCTCCGGCTCGGCGACGCCCAGGGCCCCCGGCCCGGCTCGCTCGCCGAGCCCTTCGAGGCTCTCGCCGAACTCCAGCGGCAGGGCCTGATCCGGCATCTGGGAGTGAGCAACGCGACGGCGGAACAGGTCGCTGAGGCGCAGGCGGTCGCGCCGATCGTGTGCGTGCAGAACATGTACAACCTCGCCCACCGCCAGGACGACGAGCTGATCGACGACCTCGCTGCCAAAGGCGTCGCGTACGTGCCGTTCTTCCCGCTCGGCGGCTTCACCCCGCTGCAGTCCACGGCGCTGTCCGCCGTGGCCGCCCGGCTGGAGGCGACGCCGATGTCGGTCGCCCTGGCCTGGCTGCTGCGACGGTCACCGAACATCCTGCTCATTCCTGGCACGTCGTCGGTGGCGCATCTGCGGGAGAACGTCGCCGGCGCGGGGCTCTTGCTCTCCGGCGAGGAACTCGCCGAGCTGGACAAGATCGACCGCTAGAGCCTGCCTCGGGGAAGATCACCCATCGGCGAGGATCCAGGAGAAGACACTCACCTGCCGAGCCACGAGGACGAGGTCCGTCAGCGTGCGTCGCGTATGCCGAGGATGTACGTCGCCGTGAGCGCAACCGCACGATCCTCGTCATGGGACAGATCCGCGAGCGCTCGGGACGCCGTCGTGCCGGGGATGTCGGCGAGCGCCTCCGTCAGCCGCCGGCGTGCGGCCGGTTCCACGGTGCCGTGGGTCAGGCGATCGACGAGCTTGGAGGCGATCTGGTCCGTCAGCGCGGAGTGGCTCGCCAGCGCGCTCAGCGCGTCGGCCGCGTCGACGTCGTTCGTCCCCTGGACGACCATGTCGATGAGCGTCGGGATCGCGTCGGCCACCCCGCGTGTCCCCAGCGCCAGAGCCGCGTGCCGGCGGACCGCGGTGTCGGGGTTCGTGAGGGCGTCCCGCAGGAGCGTGGTCGCCGCGCCGCCCGGGATCTCGGTGATGGCCTGGACGGCGCGTTCGCGCACCTCGGCCGCTGGTGAGGCGAGGCCCTGCGCCAGCGGTGCCAGGGCGTCGTCACCCGAACGTGCCAGAGCCCAGCGGAGGGCTCCGGCGACGTTGGTGTCCGTCTCGCTCAGGGCTGCCTCGACCAGCGCTTCCACCGGCATCGCGGCCTCCTCGATCGAGGACAGGGCCGCGTGCTGGCGCCTGCCGGCGCTCTTCGAGCCCAATGCCTGCAAGAGCGCGACGATCTGGAGGACGTCCTCCCAGCCGGAAGGGTCCGCGGCGTTGATCCGGCGCAGGCGGGTGAGCAGCTCCGTCTCTGCCGCGATGCGTTCCCGGGTCTGGCGGATGAGATCCTCGACGAGCTCTGAAGGGGTGAAGCCAGGATCGTCGAGGGCACGCCTGACCTCACGCAACGACAGCCCCAGCGACCGCAGGCTCTCGATCTGGAAGATCCGCCGGATGTCCTCGCCGGAGTACTCGCGGTAGCCCGCGCCGCTGCGGCCCGTCGGCCGCACCAGGCCGAGCGACTCGTAGTGCCTGAGCATGCGGGCGCTGACCCCGGACCGTCGTGCCACGTCACCGATCAACACGGCCCATCATCCCTCCTGGCCGGTGCTGCCGAGCGCCACGACGCGCTTGGCCTCCTCGATCGCGAGCTCGAATCCGGCGTCCGGGTCGTGCAGCAACCGTTCCGTGGCGGCCGCGTGGGCGCGTACGCGCGGGTCGGGGTCCGTCATGGCGGCGCTCAGCGTGGGCGCGGCCACCTCGCCGAGCGCGGCCAGCGCCCGGCTGAGGCTGAGCCGCGTCTCGCGTCCGCCGCGCCCGAGCTGGGTCGACAGCGCCGCGGCCAGCTCGGCCTCCTCCCCTTCCGGCACGAGGACGACCGCCGTCCGCCAGGCGCTGCGCGCCACCTCGTCGTCGGCGTCGGACAGCAGCTCCGGTGTGATCGCCGGCCACGCCCCCCGGTCCCCGATCTTGGAGAGGGTGTGCAGCGCCTGGCTCCGGGCCTGGGCACGCCCGGAGCGGAGTTGCCCCAGAAGCTCGGGGACCGTCATCGACGCCGGGTGGCGAGTGAGGGCCCACGTCAGCATGTCGCGCACGTGGAAGGCGGGTTCGATCGCGCACCGTTCGACGAGCTTGCCGATGAGACGGGGGTCGGGGGCCGTGCCGACCGCCATCGCCGCCCTCAGCCGCACCGACGAGTCGCCGTCCTCCAGCCCCTGGACAGCGCGAACGAGCTCCGTGTCCTGTTGCCGCATGGTCATCGGGACCACCTCCTTGGCAACAGTGAAGAGCTTGTCACTGTGTCAAGGTCAAGCTCACGTCTCCGGCGCGCCGGTCACAGGGGCAGGCCGCCGGTGGCTGCGCTGGTCGTCCCAGATGCTCGGTACGCCGCGATGGTCCGCTCCGCGATCCGCATCTGGTGGATCTCGTCCGCCCCGTCCGCGAACCGAGCCCACCGGGCGTGCTGGAACATGTTCGCCAGCGGCGTGTCCGTCGAGTACCCCAGCGCCCCGTGCACCTGAATGGCCCGGTCGAGGATCCGGTTCAGGCTGTTGGCCACGAAGTGCTTGGCCATCGACACCTCCGTACGGAAGTCCTCGCCCCGGTCGATCTTGTACGCCGCGTGCAGCACCATCAGCTTGCACTGGTACAGCTCCATGGCCGAGTCGGCGATCAGCCACTGCACGCCCTGCTTGTCGGCCAGCAGGGAGCCGTGGCTGTAGCGCTTGAGGGCGCGGTCGACCATCATGTCCAGCGCGGTCTCGGCCTGGGAGATCCAGCGCATGCAGTGGGCCAGGCGGGCCGGGCCGAGGCGGTACTGGCCGAGGCGGTGGCCGTTGCCGCGCCCGCCCAGCACCTGCGAGTCGGGGACGCGCAGGTCGGTGATGACGATCTCGCTGTGGCCGGTCGAGCCGTGCATGGTCTCGACCTCGCGGATGTCGTTCCAGCCGTCGGAGGGGATGTCGACGAGGAAGGCGGTGTTCGCGCCGCGTGAGCCCTCGGGCACGTCGGGCTCGGTGCGGGCGATGAGGATGGCGAAGGAGGCCCGGCGGGCGTTGGAGATGAACCACTTGTGGCCGTTGATCACCCATTCGTCGCCGTCCTTGACGGCGTGCGTGCGGATCAGCGTGGGGTCGGAGCCGGCGACCTCCGGCTCGGTCATCGCGAAGCAGGACATCTTCACCCCGTCGAGCAGCGGGCGCAGGTACTTCTCCTTCTGCGCCTTGTCGGCCCAGTGCAGCAGGGTGTGCATGTTGCCCTCGTCGGGGGCGCTGCAGTTGAGCACCCAGGGGCCGAGCCGGGTCTTGGCCGCCTCCGACTGCACCATGGCCAGCTCGACGTGGCCGAGGCCCATGCCGCCCCACTCCTTCGGCATGTGCGGCAGCCACAGCCCTTCGGCCTTGGCCTTCTCGCGCAGCCGGAAGATCGTGCGGAGGTAGGCGTCGCGGTCGCTCTCCGGCACCTCCTCCACGGCCGGGATGACCGTGTCCTGGATGAAGGTACGGACCCGGTCGCGGATCGCCTCGTGCTCGGGGGCGAGGGTGAAGTCGATGGCCATGGTGCTCCTTCACAAGAGGTGTGCCAGCCGGCGGGTGAGGCCGGTGTTGCGGCGGTCGCCGAGCCTGGCGACCGCGAGTTCGAGAGCCTTGCGCTCGCCGACCAGCACCACCCACGACCTGGCCCGGGTGACCAGGGTGTAGAGGAGCCTGCGGCGCAGCATGATGCCGCCCGACTCGGCGACGATCGGCGCCACCACGAACGGGTACTCGCTGCCCTGCGAGCGGTGCACGCTGATCGCGTACGCGTGGGTGAGGTCGTCGAGCTCGTCGAAGCCGTAGGTGACGGTGTCGCCGTCGTCGATGAGGATCTCCACGAGCCGCTGCTCGGGGGTGATGCCGGTCACCGTGCCGGTCTCGCCGTTGAAGACGCCCTTGTCGTAGTTGTTGCGGATCGGCATGACGCGGTCGCCGACGCGGAAGGCCGACGTGCCGTACCAGTGCTCGGGCCGCCCGGCGGCGGCGGGGTTGAGCCGCTCCTGGAGCTTGCGGCCGAGCTCGGCGGTGCCGGCCGAGCCCTTGCGCATCGGGCACAGCACCTGCACCTGGCCGGGCTCGACGCCCTGTTTGCGGGGGATCGCCACCGTGGCCAGGTGGACGACCCGCTCGGCCACGGCCTCGGGGTCGTCGAGCTCCTCGAACCAGAACCCGCCGCCGCCCGGCGTCGCAGGCAGCCGCCCGGCCCTGATGCGGTGGGCGTTGCGGATGATGCCGCTGCCGTCGGCCTGGCGGAAGACGTGCGTGAGCCGTACGCGCGGGATCTCCTCGACGCGCAGCAGGTCGGCCAGCACGCTGCCGGGGCCGATGCTGGGGAGCTGGTCGCTGTCGCCGACGAGCAGCAGGTGGCTGCCGGACGGGACGGCCGAGGAGAGCCGCGTGGCCAGGTGCAGGTCCAGCATGGACGCCTCGTCCACCACGATCAGGTCGGCCTGCGCGGGCACCTGGTCGAACAGCGCGTCGGGGTCGGGCTGGTGGGCCAGCATCCGGTGGACGGTCATCGCGGGCAGCCCGGTCAGCTCCGACAGGCGCTTGGCCGCCTTGCCGGTGGGCGCGGTGAGCGTCACCCGGCCGCCCATCGCCCGCGCGGTGGCCGCGATCACCCGCACGGTGTGGCTCTTGCCGCAGCCCGGACCGCCGGTGAGGATGGAGACAGTGCTGGTCAGCGCCATGTTGACGGCCGCGCGCTGGTCGTCGTGGAGCGTCTGGTCCTCCTTGAAGGCGCGCATGGGCAGCGTCGAGCGGGCCTGGCAGAGCCTGGCCAGCTGCTCGGCCAGCTTGACCTCGCGGCTGTGCAGCTCCTTGCCGTAGACGACGAGCTGGTCGGGGCCCGCCTCGACGACCACCCGGCGCTCGGCCGTGAGCGCGTCGATCATCGGCCTGATCCTGTCCTGGTCCTGTTCGACCAGCTCGGCGGTCTGGGTGAGCAGCGCGGTCATCGACAGGAAGCAGTGGCCGCCGCGGGCGGCGGCGCCCTCCAGCCGGTCGAGCAGCGCCGCCTTGATCCGCTGCGGGCTGCTCGCCGGCACGCCCGACTGCAGGGCGATGCGGTCCGCCGTGGTGAACGCGATGCCCCTGACCCTGCCGATGAGCTGGTACGGGTCGGTCCGGACGATCTCCGCCGACTCGGTGCCGTACACCTGGAAGATCTTGGCGGCCAGCAGTGGGCTGACCCCGAAGCCTTGCAGGACCACCATCAGCGCGGCGATCTCCTTCTGCTCCCGCCACGCCTCCACGATCTGGCCCTGCCGGGCCGGGCCGATGTTGAGCACCTCGGTCAGCCGTCCGGGCGCGGTGTCGATGACGGTCAGCGTCGCCTCGCCGAAGTGGCCGACGATGGCCTGGGCCAGCCGCGGCCCGATGCCGCGGACCAGGCCCGAGCCGAGGTAGAGCTGGATGGCCCGTACGGTGGAGGGCACCACGCGCTCGCAGGCCGTGACCGTGAAGCGGCGGCCGTGGCGGTGGTGCTCGGCCCACTCGCCGCTCAGGTCGACGGTCTCGCCCGGCTGGATGCCCGCCAGTGCCCGGCCCGCCGCCACGAAATGAGGAACGTCGTCGGCACTCATCCGGGCAACGGTGTATTCGTCCTCACGGACGTACACAAGCTGCTCGACTGAGGCCTCCACGGCTTCGATCCAATCATTCGTGCTGACGGGCCGCGTAGGCACATTAAGGCAGAGGACCGACAGATCCGGGAATCAGCCTCCCTGCTTCCAGGTCGCGATCAGTTTGTCGTAGTCGAGCGTGGCCGGCTTGCCGCGTTCGTCGGCCAGTTTCGGCGCGGGGGCGCCCGGCTGGTCCAGCCAGTACTGGGCCGGCTGCTCGGGGTTCAGCTTGGGCGCGCAGTTCCCGCCGTAGCCGCGCCGCTCCAGCCTGGACAGGATGTCGTCCTGCTGCTTGGCCAGGTTGTCCATCGACTGCTGGGCCGTGGTCTCGCCGGTGACCGCGGTGGCCACGTTCTGCCACCAGAGCTGGGCGAGCTTCGGGTAGTCGGGGACGTTGGTGCCGGTCGGGGTCCACTGCTTGCGGGCGGGGGAGTTGTAGAACTCGATCAGGCCGCCGTACTTGGCCGCGTTCTCCTTGAAGTAGTCGCTCTTGACGTCGGAGTCGCGGATGAACGTCAGGCCCTTGATCGACTTCTTCAGCGAGACCGTCTTGGACGTGACGAACTGCGCGTACAGCCAGGCCGCCGCCCTGCGCTCCTTGGGGGTGTTCTTCAGCAGGGTCCACGAGCCGGCGTCCTGGTAGCCCAGCTTGTTGCCGTCCTTCCAGTACGAGCCGTGCGGGCTGGGCGCGATGCGCCACTTCGGCGTCCCGTCGCCGTTGACGACCGGCAGGCCCGGCTTGGTCATGTCGGCGGTGAACGTGGTGTACCAGAAGATCTGCTGGGCGATGTTGCCCTGCGCGGGGACCGGCCCGGCCTCGCTGAAGTTCATGCCCGCCGCCTCCTTCGGCGCGTACTTCTTCAGCCAGTCCACGTACTTGGTCAGCGCGTAGACGGAGGCGGGCCCGTTGACGTCGCCGCCGCGGGTGACCGAGGAGCCGACCGGGCGGCAGTTCTCCACACGGATGCCCCATTCGTCGACCGGCAGGCCGTTCGGGATGCCCGGGTCACCGTTGCCGGCCATGGACAGCCACGCGTCGGTGAACCGCCAGCCGAGCGAGGGGTCCTTGCGGCCGTAGTCCATGTGGCCGTAGACCTTCTTGCCGTCGACGGTGCCGTTGCCGTTGACCTTGTTGGTGAAGAAGTCGGCGATGTCCTCGTAGGCCGCCCAGTTGACCGGGACGCCGAGGTCGTAGCCGTAGGCGTCCTTGAACTGCTTCTTGATCGCCGGGTCGGTGAACCAGTCGTAGCGGAACCAGTAGAGGTTGGCGAACTGCTGGTCGGGAAGCTGGTACAGCTTCTTGTCCGGGCCGGTGGTGAAGCTGATGCCGATGAAGTCGTTCAGGTCCAGCGTCGGCGAGGTGATCGCCTTGCCCTCCCCGGCCATGTAGTCCGACAGCGGGACGACGTAGTCGCCGCGCGAGTGGGTGCCGATGAGGTCGGAGTCGTTGACGTAGGCGTCGTAGATGTTCTGGTTGCCCTGGATCTGCGTCTGGAGCTTCTCGATGACGTCGCCCTCCTGGATCAGGTCGTGCTTGACCTTGATCCCGGTGATGTCGGTGAACGCCTTGGCGAGCTGCTGCGACTCGTACTCGTGGGTGGTGATCGTCTCGGAGACGACGTTGATCTCCATGCCGCGGTACGGGGCCGCGGCCTTGGTGAACCAGTCCATCTCGGCCAGTTGCTGGTCCTTCGACAGGGTGCTCGGCGTGAACTCGCCGCTCACCCACTTCTGGGCCGCGGCCTTGCCCTGGGCCTCGGTGAAGCTGCTCGACGGTTTCTGCTCTCCGGACGCGCAGGCGGTCGCGGTCAGGACGAGCGCTGCCAGGCCCGCCATCGCGGCCCTGCCCGTGGGACGTCTCATCGCTAACTCCTCACTGTTGTCAGCCCCAAACCCCGATGACGATCGCGACGGCCAGCGCGCACGCGAGGGCCAGCCACATGGACAGGTCGGTGACGGCGATCCAGCCGGCCAGGACGACGGCGGCGCTGATCAGGCCGATGTACAGCCGGTCGCCGCGGTCGGTCTCGATGCGCAGGAACCCGCGCCGCGCCACCGGCGGCGAGAAGTGGCCCCAGATCGCCATGCCGGCCAGCAGCAGCGCCAGGCCGGCGAAGACCATCGCTGTCGGGAGGGTCCAGACCATCCACTGCACGTCAGACCCTCCCCAGCGCGAAGCCCTTGGCCACGTAATTGCGCACGAACCAGATGACGATGGCGCCGGGGATGATCGTCAGCACTCCGGCGGTGGCCAGCAGCCCCCAGTCCACCCCGGCCGCGCTCACGGTCCGCGTCATCGTGGCGGCGATGGGCTTGGCGTTGACCGAGGTGATGGTCCTGGCGATGAGCAGCTCGACCCAGCTGAACATGAAGCAGAAGAACAGGGTGACGCCGACCGCCGACCGGATCATCGGCAGGAAGATCTTGACGAAGAAGCGCGGCAGGGAGTAGCCGTCGATCGCCGCCGTCTCGTCGATCTCGCGGGGGATGCCGGACATGAACCCTTCGAGGATCCAGACCGCCAGGGGGACGTTGAACAGCATGTGCGCGATGGCGACCCCGAGATGCGTGTCGAACAACCCCACAGCCTGATAAATCTGGAAAAAGGGGAGGAGGAACACGGCCGGTGGGGCCATCCGGTTCGTCAGCAGCCAGAAGAACAGGTGCTTGTCCCCGGCGAACCTGAACCGCGAGAACGCGTACGCCGCCGGCAACGCCACGATCAGCGAGAACACCGCGTTCATCGACGTGTAGACGATCGAGTTCAGGTAGCTGGAGTACCAGGCCGAGTCCGTGAAGAACGTCGTGTAGTTCTCGAACGTCACCCGCTGCGGCAGCAGCGAGAAGCTGCCGAGGATGTCGTCGTTCGGGCGGATCGACATGCCGAACATCCACAGGATCGGCAGCATCAGCGTGGCCGCGTACAGCCAGAACACCGTCCGTGCCCACGGCAGCCGCCGCCCGGTCGTCCTCGCCATCGCGCTCACCTCCCCGACCTGGTCAGCACGGTGAAGAAGACGTAACAGAGGATCTGCACGAACAGGAAGTACAGCAGCGAGAACGCGCCCGCCGGCCCCAGGTCGAACTGCCCGACGGCGATCTTCGACAGCAGGATGCTGAGGAACGAGGTCGCGTTCCCCGGCCCGCCGCCGGTCACCACGAACGGCTCGGTGTAGATCATGAAGCTGTCCATGAACCTGAGCAGGATCGCGATCGTCAGCACCCCGCGCAGCCTCGGCAGCTGGATGTGCCGGAAGACCGCCCAGGCCGAGGCGCCGTCGATCTGCGCGGCCTGGAAGTACGGCTGCGGGATCGAGCGCAGCCCCGCGTACGCCAGCAGCGCGACCAGCGGCGTCCAGTGCCACACGTCCATGATCAGGACGGTGATCCACGCGTCGGTCGAGTCGAGCGTGTAGTTGAAGTCGAGCCCGAGCACGTTGTTGATCGCCCAGCCGCCCAGGCCGATGTCCGGGCGGGCGAAGATCTGCCAGATGGTGCCCACGACGTTCCACGGGATCAGCAGCGGCAGCGCGACCAGCACCAGCGCGACCGACACCCACACCCCGCGGCGCGGCATCGCCACCGCCAGCGCCACGCCCAGCGGGATCTCCAGCAGCAGCACCTGCGCCGAGAAGATCAGCGTCCGCACGAAGGCGGCGCGGACCTCGGGGTCGCGGGCGACCGAGCGGAACCACTCCAGGCCCACGAAGATCCGGTCGTCGGGGCTGAAGACGTCCTGGACGGAGAAGTTGACCACCGTCATCAGCGGGATGACCGCGGTGAACGCCACCGAGACGACGACCGGCAGGACCAGGAACCAGGCCCGGTTGTTCTTCGGCTTGACGGGGGCCTGCGCGTCGGCCGCCTCCTTAGTCGTGGCGGCGGTTCCGGCCTCGCCGCCCGCGACGGCGGTGCTCTGCTCGCTCACTGCTCCCCCTCCCCGTGAGCCGGCCCGTCGACCGGCCCCACCGCCCCGCATCTCACCGCGTCCCGGTACAGGAAGGTCCGGTCGGGCGGGAGGCGCAGGTACTCGGTGTCGCCGGGCTTGAAGCGGGCCTCCGCGTCGGTCCTGGCGATCACCGGGTGGCCGCCGGCCTCGACGTGTACCAGGTTGTAGGCGCCCATCCGGTCGACGCCCGTCACCCGTACGGGCAGGCCGGGGGAGACGGGGTCACCGCCGAGCACCGCGAACTCGGGCCGCACCCCGACCCGCACCGGCCCCGGAGCCGGCGCTTCCCCGGCCGCGCGGTCCGCGCCGGTGTCGCCGAGCGCGCGGCCCACGTCGGTGTCGCCGACCCGGACCAGGCCGTCCGCGGTGATCTCGGCCGGGATCACGTTCATGCCCGGCGAGCCGATGAAGTGCCCGACGAACTCGTGCGCCGGCGACAGGAACAGCTCCGCCGGCTCGCCCGCCTGCACGATGGCGCCCTCGTTCAGCACCACCACCTCGTCGGCGAACGTCAGCGCCTCGGTCTGGTCGTGCGTGACGTAGATGAGCGTGTGCCCGGTGTCGCGGTGGATCTCCTTGAGCTTGCTGCGCAGCGTCCACTTCAGCGCCGGGTCCACGACGGTCAGCGGCTCGTCGAGCAGCACGGCGGCAACCTCGGGGCGGACCAGGCCGCGGCCCAGGCTGACGATCTGCTGCCGCCCCGCGTCCAGCCGCCGCGATCGGCGTCTGAGCTGGTCGTCCAGGCCGAGCAGCTCGGAGACGCGGCGTACCCGCCGGTCGATCTCCGGCTTGGGGACCTTGCGGTTGCGGAGCGGGAAGGCGAGGTTGTCGTAGACCGACATCTCCTCGTACAGGACCGGGAACTGGAAGACCTGCGCGATGTTGCGGCCCGCCGTGGGCACGGCGGTGACCTCGCGGTCGTCGAAGAAGACGCGGCCGACGGTCGGGGAGATCAGCCCCGAGATGATGTTGAGCAGCGTCGTCTTGCCGCAGCCGCTCGGGCCGAGCAACGCGTACGCCCTGGAGCTGCGCCACGTCCACGTCATCGGCCGCAGCGCCCACGTCCTGCCGCCGTCGTAGCTGTGGCCCACGCCTTCGAGCCGGATGTCAGCCATGCAGGTCGACCTCCGCCGCCGACGTGGCCAGGAGCCTGCCGCCGACCTCGTCGAAGACGAAGATGTGCGCCGGGTCCACGTACGCCGTCGCGCGCTCGCCCGGCGTGAACAGCTGGGTGCCGGAGAGCTGGGCGACCAGGTGACGTCCGCCCGCCTGCTCACCCGCCTGCCCGCCCGTCAGTCCGTCCGCCAGCAGCAGGTGCAGGAACGTCGAGCTGCCCGTCACCTCCGCCAGCCTGATCTCGGCCGGGAACGCCAGCGCGCCGGACCCGGTCCGCTCGATCGTCACCTGGTGCGGCCGCACGGCCAGGATCACCTGGCGGCCGGAGGCGTGCGCCCCGGGGGATGGGAACGAGACGCCCAGGCACTCGATCCGGCCGTCGCGCACGACGCCGGGCAGCAGGTTCAGCGGCGGGTCGCTGAGCGTCGCCGCGACGTCCAGTGTCGGCGGCTGCGCGTACATGTCGGCCACGTCCCCGGTGTGCCGGACCCGGCCCTCGCCCAGCACGACCGTCGGCGAGGCGAACGTCAGCGCCTCGGCCGGGTCGGCCGTCGAGTACAGGACCACGCTGCGCGAGTCGGCGAACATGGCCTTCAGGTCGGCCCGTAACTGCTCGCGCAGCTTGAAGTCGAGGTTGGCGAGCGGCTCGTCGAGCAGCAGCACGTCCACCGGCTTGGCCAGCGCGCGGGCGATCGCCGTGCGCTGCTGCTGGCCGCCGGACAGCTCCGCGGGCCTGCGCTCCAGCAGCTCGCCGATGCCCATGATTTCCGCGATCTCGCGCACCCGGCCGTCGATATCTTTCTTCGGAAAGGAACGTGACATGCGCAGCGGCGAGGCGATGTTCTCGTACACCGAGAGCGACGGATAATTGATGAATTGCTGATAGACGAAGGCGACCGATCGTTTACGCACGGAAATTGAGGTGACGTCTTTTCCGTTGACCATGACCCGGCCCGCGTCCGGCGGCCGCAGCCCGCCCACGACCCGCATCAACGTCGTCTTCCCCGCGTTCATGGGGCCGACGAGGGTGGTCATTCCGCTGGAAAGCTCCAGGTGGATGTCGTGCAGCCACGTCTCCCCGCGCTGCCTTACACGGACGCCGTCGAGAACCAGCGCCATACGCGCGACCCTCCTCGCCCCGATGCGTGATCGGCCAGGACCCCTCCATCTAACATCTTTTGCATGGGCGTGCAAAGAGGGCAGTTACTGATTAGTGAATGTGCCTATATTTATCTACTTTTATTTGGGTGCGACGAACAAGTACGGCCCGGGCCAAGCGGCCACGGGCCGTACCAGATGCGGTGATCAGGGCTTGCTGATGCGGACCGCGTCGGCGATGACGAGGCCCGTGCCGGAGGTCCAGCGGCTGACCGCGACGACGTTGGCGGTGCCCGCGTTCAGCGAGAAGCTGCCGATGCTCTTCCAGGCGCCCCCTCCGGAGCGCTGGTCCACGTACACCGTCTGGTTGCCGCTCGACGTGGCCACGATGTACGGGGCCGAGCTGTTGTAGCCGGGGTCGTCCGGATACCAGACCTCCACCGTGTACGTGCCCGCGCTGGGGATGGCCGCCTGGTACCAGGCCGGGTCGCTGGAGGCGACCGGGTCGGCGAAGCGGTAGTCGGCGCCGTGACGCTGGCTGGAGTAGGCGGAGGTGCCCCAGTTGGCGCTGGCGGTGAACTGGCCGGCGGTGTCGTTGTCGACCGTGGTCGTCCACGACGGGGTGCCGCCGCCGCCGTTCACGTAGTTCATGTACGTGGTCCAGTTCCAGTTCGGACCCGGGTCGGTGTGGGTCGCGCCGGGCACCTCGCTGTGGCCGACGATGCCGGTGCGGTTCTTCGGGATGCCGTACTTGTCGCACAGGTAGCGCGTCAGGGCGGCCGAGGCCCGGTACATGGCGTCGGTGAACCACGAGGCGTCGTTGACGAAGCCCTCGTGCTCGATGCCGATGGACCGGTTGTTGAAGCTGGAGTTGCCCGCGTGCCAGGCGACGTCCTTGTCCCGGACCATCTGGGTGATGGCGCCGTTGGAGGACTTGACCACGTAGTGGGCCGAGACTTGGGCGGCGGGATTCTGGAACCAGGAGATGGTGCCCGCGTACGAGCCCTGGGTCACGTGGATGACCACCCGGTCGATGTTGTAGCTGGTCTCACGGTTGGAGACCCGGTAGTTGCTGGAGCTGGCGGCGACCCAGGCGGCCGGCGGGTAGTCGGGGCTGGCGACCTCGGCCTGCCCGGTCAGGTCGCGGGCCTTGGCCAGCTCGCCGCGGTCGGCGGTGACCTCCTGCGGCTTGACCTGCACGCCGGCGGCGGTGAGGCCGAGGCCGAGCTGCTCGTACACGGCGTCGGCGTACAGGCGGGCCAGTTCGGGGGACTTGGCGGCGCCGTAGGCGGCGACGGCCGGGTACCAGCGGCCGATGTCCTTCTTGGCGCTGTCGTCCAGGCCCAGCGCGTCGGCGTGGGAGCGCAGGACGGCGGCGCCGCCGAGGACGTTGGCCGTGTCGTCGGTCTTCAGCTTGCCGGCCGGGAGGCTGGTCAGCTCGGCGGCCTTCTCCAGCGAGTGGTTGGACGGGTTGCTGACCAGGTGCATCACGCCGTAGCCGCCGCTGGCGCTGGGTTCGCCGCGGTGGCCGTCGAGGTGCGTCTCGGCGTAGCCGAGGGCGACCAGCAG
>NZ_JAHKRL010000516.1 GCF_019396405.1 Nonomuraea rhizosphaerae
TCCGGGTGGCCACCGGGGGGGCCTGGCCCGTCTGGGAGCTGCTCCACCTGGGCGCGCCCGCCGCGCTGAGCTGGGTCGCCGCCAACCAGCTGATCGGCTACGAGGCGCTGGTCGGCGGCGGCATCGCGGCGGGGCTCGGGCCGGCGCCCGACACGGCGGCCGTGGAGGTGCTGGCCCGCCTGCTCGGCGACCCGGCCGAGCGCGAGGAGTACGGCAGGCGGGGCGCCGGGCTGGTGGACGGCCGCGGCAGGGAACGCGTGGCCGACGCGCTGCTGCGCCTGCTCCGAACGGGACGCTGAACGAGGTTTCGGGTCAAGCAGGACGCTGTCTCAGATCAAGCGGGATGCTGTCTCAGATCAACCAGGACGCTAGACGAGGTCCCACGTCAAAGGGGTGCCGATCGTGGCGTCCCGGGCGAAGCGCCGGCCCATGACCTCGGCCGCCGCCGCCGGGGGCAGCCCGCCCGCCGGCCGGATCGACCGTACGTTGTGCTCGGTCACCGGCTCCCCGGCCCGCACGTCCCGTACGACGTACAGCGACCGCCGGAACCGCAGCCCCTCGCTCTCCGAGGCCCGCGGCCCGATGACCGCGCTGCCCAGCGACTGCCAGGCCCGCTCGCTCTCCACCACCAGCGTGGCCAGCTCGGCCGGCTCCAGTGAGAACGCCGAGTCCACGCCCCCGTCGCCGCGGTCCATGGTGACGTGCTTCTCGATCAGGCAGGCCCCGAGCGCGACGGCGGCCAGCGCGGCGCCGATGCCCGGGGTGTGGTCGGAGATGCCGACGACCGCCCCGGTGAGCCCGGCCAGCAGCGGCAGCGAGCGCAGGTTGCTCTCGGCGGGCGCGGCCGGGTAGGAGGCGGTGCAGGTCAGCATGGCGAGCTGGGCGCACCCGGCCGCGCGGGCGGTCTCGGCGGCGGCGTGGATCTCGCCGACGGACGCCATGCCGGTGGAGATGATCAGCGGTTTGCCGGTGGCGGCGGCCAGCCTGATCAGCGGCAGGTCGACGATCTCCGAGGAGGCGATCTTGTACGCCGGCGCGCCGAGCCGTTCGAGCAGCTCGACGGCCGTCGGGTCGAACGGTGAGGAGAAGGCGACCAGCCCCCGCCCGCGCGCCCTGGCGAAGATCGGCTCATGCCACTCCCATGGCGTGTGCGCCCGCTCGTACAGGCGGTAGAGCCGCTCGCCGCCCCACAGCTCGTGCCCGTCGCTCAGCCGGAAGGCCGGGCCGTCGGCGTCGACGGTGATCGTGTCGGGCCGGTAGGTCTGCAGCTTCAGCGCGTGGGCGCCGCTGTCGGCGACCGCGTCGACGATGGCCAGGGCCTGTTCGAGGCGGCCGTTGTGGTTGCCGGACATCTCGGCGATGACGAACGGCGGGTGTCCCGCGCCGATCCGGTGGCCCGCGATGGAGATCACGAGTAGTCCTCCCTGTTGAGCTGGACGGCTATGACGTCGCGCCGCACCCCGCCGACCTCGCGCGGGTAGACGGCGACCTCGGTGAAGCCGAAGCGGCGATGCAGCCCCCTGGCCGGTTCGTTGCGGGCGAGCACCTCGCCGCGCAGCGTGCTCAGCCCGAGCGGGCCGAAGGCGTGGTCGATGGCCGAGCGCTCCAGCCCGATCCAGGCCGGCAACAGCGCCCCCGTGCGCTCCAGGCCGTCCAGGTCCAGGTAGAAGCCCCATTCGGCGCTGAGTGAGCCGGGCGTCAGCCCGGAGAAGGTCACCACGCCCGCCGCGGCGCCCTCGTGCACGTAGATCAGCACCTGACGGGCCGGGTCGCGGCACACGCCCGCCCACCAGCGGGTGTGCTCGGTCTCGGCGATGACGTGCGTGGTGAGGCTCGACGCCCGCACGCGCGGATGGTTGCGCCATCGGCGCAGATCGGGAACCTCGTGGTCGTGTACGGCTCTCAGCACGGTCTCCCCCTACTTTGCGTGCTCGATCCAGTGCACAAGGTAGCGGATCCGTGTCCGGTAAAGAGCTGATCAGGGACGGGCATCGAACGACCGCCGGGGGTGACGGTCAGGGCATGCTGCCCTCGGTCAGCCACGCCGACTTAGAGGGAGTCCCCCGGCATGATGCCCATGCTCAGCGTCGTCGTCCCCGTCTACAACGTCGAGCCGTACATCACCGAGTGCCTGAAGTCGCTGGCGGTGCAGACGCTGCGCGACATCGAGGTCATCGTGGTCGACGACGGCTCGGTGGACGGCAGTGCGGCGGTGGCGGCGGAGTTCGCGGCCCGCGACCCTCGCTTCAGCCTGGTCGGGCAGCCGAACCAGGGGCCGGGCCCGGCCCGCAACACGGGGATCCGGCTGGCCAGGGGCGCCTATCTGGCGTTCGCCGACGGTGACGACGTCGTGCCGCCCAGGGCGTACGAGCTGCTGGTCGGCTCGCTGCGGCAGAGCGGGTCGGACCTCGCGTGCGGCGGGGTGCTGCGGCTGCGGGAGGGCGGGCTGGGCGCGTCGTCGCTGCACGAGAGGGCGTTCAGGCGGCACGCGCGGCGCTCGCACATCCTGGAGCGGCGGGTGCTGGTCAGGGATCGCACGGTGTGGAACAAGGTCTACCGCGGCGACTTCTGGCGCGAGCACGGGCTGGAGTTCCCGGCCGGCATCTACGAGGACGTGCCGCTCAGCATGCGCGCCCACGTGCTGGCCGCCGGGGTGGACGTGCTGCCCGACGTCGTCTACCACTGGCGCGAGCGCGAGGAGGGCGAGACGTCGATCACGCAGCGCCGGGCCGAGCTGCCGAACCTGGCCGAGCGGCTGACCGCGATCCGGGCCGTCAGGGCGTTCCTGGCCGGGCAGGCGCCCGAGCTGATCGACGCCTTCGACGGGCTGGTGCTGGAGAAGGACGTCGTCTTCCTGTTCCAGGCGCTGGAGCGGGCCGAGGGCGAGGAGGTCGAGGCGCTGCTGGACCTCGCCGACGAGTGGCTGGACGGGGTGAGCCGCGCCGCGCTCGGCTCGGTGCCGTCGCTGCGCAGGCTCGAACTGCACCTGCTGCGGCGCGGCCTGGTCGAGGAGCTGCGCGAGGTGCGCAGGTTCCGGCGCGAGAGGGCGGACGGCGTCCGCGTGGTGCCGCGCGGGCTGCGCTCGACCGGCTGGTACGGCGACTACCCGTACTTCCGGGACAGGACGCTCAGGATCCCCGACTCGGTCTTCGACGCCCGCGACGAGCTGCGGCTGCTGGCCACCGTCGACGAGTGCCGGTGGACCGGCGGCGCGTTCCAGGTGCGCGGCCAGGTGGCCATCCAGCGCGTGGACAGACGGCCGGGCCGGGTCAGGCTGTGGCTGGGCGACGGCCGGCTCCGGGTGCCGCTGGACGTGCGGCGTACCGGGGCCAGGGGCTTCGTGACGGCGATCGACCCGCGGCGGCTCGAAGGGGGCGGCCCGAGCTGGCGGCTGTACGCCAGGGCCGAGACGCGCGGTCTGGTGCTGAAAGGGTGCTTTCGTGATGGCCAGGCCAGGAAGGCCTGGCGATTGTCGGTGCCGGGATGGTCAAGAACCGGCATGGACATGCCCCAGTAGTTGCAGAGCGTCATGATGCTGTGACGGCGCGTGGCCATGCTTGGAGTCCATGAGGACCTATTCGCTCGATGACGTCCACGCGACACGCAAGCGGAGAGACTCCTGGTGGACCGTGTACTTCGTGGACCCCGTCGCCTGCCGGGCGGCCCTGGTGGTGGCCAACCGCACGCGGCTGACGCCCAACCAGCTCACGGTGATCTCGCTGGTCCTCGGCATGGCGTCGGCCGCCTGCCTGGCCATGGACCAGCTCGCCGCGGGGGCGGCGATGTTCTACCTGAGCTTCATGGTGGACTGCCTGGACGGCAAGATCGCCCGCCTGAAGGGCACGGGGACGCCTTTCGGGCTGTGGCTGGACTACGTCGGCGACCGGATCAGGGTGGTGTTCTGCGCGGCCGGGCTCGCCTACGGACAGTACGCGATCACCGGTGACGTGAGCTACGTCGTCCTGGGCGCCGCGGTGGCCGTGCTCGACCTGTTCCGCTACGTCAACGCGCCGCAGATGAAGCGGGTCCGCGAGGCGATCAAGGCCGAGGCGGGCGACGAGAGCGACGAGAGCGAGGACGAGCCCGTGGGCGCGGCGGTGGCCGACGAGCCCGTGGTCGCCCCGGTGCGGGAGCGGCGGGTCAGCTTCCTGCGGCGGCTCAACCGGTACCTGGCCCGCCACCGGGTCCGCTCCCACCTGATCAGCGGCATCGAGTTCCACGCCGCGGTGTTCGTGGTCGCGCCGCTCGTGGGGACAGTGGCGCTGATCCCGCTCGCCGTGGCCGCCAGTGTCCTGCTCCTGGCCAACGAGGTCTTCCTCGTCTACCGGATGTGGCTTTTCTCGCGCCGGCACAGCGTGCTTTCCCGGGGCGGCCGGGAGCACGTTCTCGTCTGAAGTCTTTTCGGGGGTTGAAATGTCTGACAGGCCGATTTTTGTTGTGGGATGCCCGCGCTCCGGCACCACAATGTTGCAGCTCATGCTCCACTCGCACCCGCGGATCGCGGTGCCGCCGGAGACCAGGTTCCTGGTGCCGGCGTACTACCGGCGGCGGGCGTTCGGCGACCTGCGGGTCGAGCAGCGCCGCCGCGCGCTGGCGGAGTGGATCACCAGCGACCGCAGCACCAAGTTCCGTGAGCTGAAGATCGGCAAGGCCGACTTCATCCGTGAGGCGGCCGAGGGGCCCGGCTCGCTCGGCTCGGTGATCGGCACCGCCTTCCGCATGTACGCCGACCGCTTCGACAAGGCCCGCTGGGGCGACAAGCGGCCGAGCTACGTCAAGCAGGTCGACATCCTGCTCAGGCTCTTCCCCGACGCCCAGATCGTGCACCTGATCAGGGACGGCCGCGACTGCGTCGCCTCCCTGAAGGAGATGCCCTGGTACACGCTCGACTCCTTCCACGCGGTCGCCACCTGGGCCGAGGCCATCGACGCGGGCGTCAAGCTGCGCCGCAGCATGCCCGGCGACAGCTACTACGAGCTGCGCTACGAGGACCTCACCGACGACCCCGCGACCGAGCTGAAGAAGCTGTGCCACTTCCTCGACGAGGAGTTCGTGCCCGCCATGGCCTCGCCGCGCGAGGCGGCCAGCGTGGCGGTGCCCGCGCACAAGGTGTGGCACAGCAACACGCACGGCGAGGTCACCCGGGCCCGGGTGGGAAGCTGGGGCAAGCGGCTGGAGGACTGGGAGGTCGCCCTGTGCGAGCACGTGCTCGGCGGGCGGCTGGAGGCCAACGGCTACGAGCTGACCGGCGCGTCGCCGGCGGCCAAGGAGCACGTCCTGTCCTGCCAGAAGACGCTGCAGAAGCGCCGCGCCGGCCGGCTGCGCAAGGCGGTGCGCGACCGGCTCAACCGGCTGCGCGAGCCGAGCCCGGTCGCCGCCCTGCTCACCTCCGGCCAGCAGACGCCGGGCGGGGTGCCGCGGCAGCGCGCCGACTCGCACGAGCTGACCGAGCCGGTGCTCTGACCCGGAAGCTCTGACGGTCACCTGGACAGGTGGGTGAAAAGCCGTTCCCACCTGTCCAGCACCTGGTCGAGCCGGAAGGCGCCGGCCCGCGCCCGGGCGGCGGCCCCCAGCCGCCGCCGCTCCGCCGCCGACCCCGTCAGCCCCGCCGGGC
>NZ_JAHKRL010000517.1 GCF_019396405.1 Nonomuraea rhizosphaerae
GGCGCAGGCCGCCGCCGCGCCGGCCCAGGGCGGCACGACGGCCTCCGGCCTGCCGCGGCGGGTGCCGAAGGCCAACCTGGTGCCCGGTACGGCGAGCCTGGCCGAGCCCGCGCCGACGTCACCGGCCCCCCAGATCTCTCCCGAGCGCTTGCGGAGCCGGCTCTCCAGCTTCCAGCAGGGCGTACGGCAGGGCCGCGCGTTCACCCGCGGAGAAGACAATGAGGAGGAGCAATGAGAGAACTGAGCCAGGGAGCGCGTGGCATCAGCTGGCTGATCACGGATTTCGTCAACAACGTGCCCGGTGTCGCGCACACCGTGGTCGTGTCGTCCGACGGATTGCCGCTGGCCTTCTCCGAGGGGTTTCCCAAGGATCGGGCCGACCAGCTTGCCGCGGTCGCTTCTGGTGTGATCAGCCTGACCCAGGGGGCCGCCCGGGTGTTCGAGGGCGGGATGGTCACCCAGACCGTGATCGAGATGCAACGTGGGCTCCTTATGATCATGTCGATCAGCGACGGTTCCTGCCTCGCTGTGCTCGCCGCGCCCGACTGCGACATGGGGCTGGTCGCGTACCAGATGACGCTGCTCGTGGAGCGGGCGGGCCAGGTGCTCACCCCGGCTGTTCGGGCCGAGCTGCAGGCGGCTCGCCCGCGCTAGCCGGAGGGTGACAGGAGAAGATCATGGTTTCAGGTCAGGGTTGGGCTGGTGATAGCACTCCACCGCATCCGTCGGCTCCGCGTCCGCAGAAGCCGAGCTCCCTGGTGCGGCCGTATGCCGTGACAGGGGGCCGCACGGCCCCACGGATGAAGTTCGCCATGGAGGCTCTCGTGTCCTCCTTGACGTCGGAATACCAAGACATTTCACTTCTAAGTCCGGAGTATCAGGCGATCATTCAGCTAACCCGGAACGTCAGGTCGGTTGCCGAGATCTCCGCCCTCTTAAGGCAGCCTCTTGGGGTGGTCCGGGTGCTGATCGCCGACATGGCGTCGGAAGGCCTGATCCGCGTGCACCAGCCTGCGCTGGACGCGGGTAAGCCGGACCTCAACTTGCTCGAAAGGGTGCTCAGTGGACTTCGCAGGCTCTAGCCCCGGCCTAACCTCGACGAAAATCGTCGTGGCCGGTGGCTTCGGCGTGGGCAAGACGACGTTCGTGGGTGCGGTCTCGGAGATCCTGCCGCTCACCACGGAGGCGGTGATGACGGACGCGTCGGCCGGTGTCGACGACGTCTCCCTCACGCCCAACAAGACGACCACGACCGTGGCCATGGACTTCGGCCGCGTGTCGCTCGACCGTGACCTGATCCTGTACCTGTTCGGCACGCCCGGGCAGCACCGGTTCTGGTTCATGTGGGACGACCTCGTCCGCGGCGCGATCGGCGCCGTCGTGCTGGTGGACACGCGCCGCCTGGCCGACAGCTTCCCCGCCATCGACTACTTCGAAGAGGCCAAGCTGCCCTTCGTCATCGGCATCAACGGCTGGGACGGCGCCTTCCCCCACCAGGAGGAGGAGATCCGCGAAGCGCTGTCGCTGAACCCGCACACGCCGATCGTCCGGCTGGACGCGCGTGCGCGCGACTCGGTGAAGGCCACGCTCATCACGCTGGTCGAGCACGCGCTGACGCGCCACATGCACACACCCGCCTGATCTTCCTCTACGCCAGTGCCGCCGAGCCTTGAGGCCCGGCGGCACTGGCG
>NZ_JAHKRL010000518.1 GCF_019396405.1 Nonomuraea rhizosphaerae
GGAACGCCCCGCCGCCGTCGGCCACCAGCACCCGCGCCACCTCGGGCGTGCCGTCGTGGTGCGGCAGCCGCATCGTGACGGTGGTGCCGCGGCCGACGGCGCTGTCCAGCTCCAGCGTGCCGCCCAGCGCCTCGGAGAGCCGGCGGGCGTACGGCAGGCCGAGCCCGGTCCCCTTGGACTTGACCTGGAGCGCGCCCGGGACCTGGAAGAACTCCTCGAACACGCGGGTCAGGAACTCCTCGGGGATGCCGATGCCCGTGTCGGTGACGGTGATGACCACCTCGTCGGTGGCCGTGTCGGCCTCGGCGGTCATCCGCACCTCGCCCCGCTGGGTGAACTTCAGCGCGTTCGACAGCAGGTTGCGCAGGATGCGGCTGAGCATCACCTCGTCGGTGTAGACGTCGGCGGCGTCGGGCGAGACCTCGACGCTCAGCCTGACCGCGGCGGGGTCGCTGGTCGGCTGCATCGTCATGCGGAGCTGTTCGGCCAGCATGGGCAGGTGCACCACCGACGGCTGCGGGTCCAGCCGCCCGGACTCGGCCTTGGCCATGTCCAGCAGCTCGCCCACCAGCGCCAGCAGCGTCTCGGCCGAGCCGCCGATGAGCCGCACCTGGTGGCCCTGCTCCTCGGTGAGCGGCTCGCCGCCCGGCCCGATCATGAGCCGGACCAGGCCGATGATGGAGTTGAGCGGGGTGCGCAGCTCGTGGCTGACCGTCGCCCAGAACCGGTTCCTGGCCTCGCTGGCCTCGCGCAGCAGCGTGGACTTCTCGTCGAGCTCGGCGTACAGGGCGACCACGCCCCTGTTGGTCTCCTCCAGCTCCGACGACAGCTGGTTGTACAGGGCCAGCACGCCGGTGTTGGTCTCCTGCAGCTCGGCGTTGAGCCGCAGCACGTCCTCCAGCGTCTCGGCCAGCTCCTTGTTCTGCTCGCGCAGCTCCTCCAGCGCGCTGACCGGCGCCAGCCCGGCCAGGCGCGAGCGGATCTCCTCGATCGAGGGCCGGCGGGGGTGCGGCGGCAGCCGCTTCGTGATCGTGACGCGCCTCCGCTCGGCGTCGAGCGTGACCTCGTCCACCAGCCGGCCGGCCAGCGCCAGCCCCTCGGAGTTGCCGAGGACGGCCTCGCGTCCGTGGTCCATGGTGATGAGCAGCACCCCTTCGTTCATCGAGAAGACGACGACCGCCCCGGCGCCGACGACCTCCCTGCACACCTCGCTCAGCGCGGTGGCCACCCTGATCTGATCCTGGGGCTCCAGTCCCGTGAGCTCCGCGGCGGCGCGGCCCAGGCGGCGCACCACGAACACGTCCTGGTCGCGTTCGAGCCTGATCCTGGCCAGCTCGGTCGTGGTCATCGGCCGGGCCTCACGGTCACCACGCAGGCGTCGTCCCTGCGGCTGCCGGCCTCGCGCAGCAGCCCGGCGGCCACCACGGCGGGGGAACGGGCCAGCAGGCCGGGCACGGCCATCGGGTCCCAGCGCTCGGTCAGCCCGTCGGAGTGCATCACCACCGTGGCGTGCTCGGGCAGCTCGTACTCGTACTGGCGCAGCCGTCGTCCCTGGTGCCCGGCGATGCCCGGCACCGAGATCATGCCCTGGCGGCCCTCGGCGGTCGTGATCCAGCCGGAGATGTTGCCGATCCCCGCGTACGACACGCCGCCGGGTGTGACGCGGGCCACCGCGACGGCCCCTCCCCGGGTGCCGCGCAGCCCGTTGTGCAGGCGGTCCAGCATCGTCGTCGGCTCCAGGCCGGGATCACGAAGGAAGATCTCCACCGCCGCCGTGGAGGCCTGCGCGGCCAGCGGGCCGTGGCCGAGCCCGTCGCACAGCATCACCGTGGTCGCGGGCGCCGAGGCGGTGCCCGTGGCGGCGATCGCGAACGCGTCGCCGCAGACGCTCTCCTCGCCGATGGGCCTGCTCAGGCCGCTGGCCGACGGCGGCGGGCCGGGCGGGTCGGCGGCGGCGAAGCGCAGGACCAGCACCGTCCCCTTGCCGGGCAGGGAGTGGACGTCGTACCAGGAGGCGATGCGGGTGATCGCCCCCATCCCGATGCCGAGCGTGCCGGAGGTCGAGTAGCCGTCGCGCAGGGCACGGGCCACGTCGGGCATGCCGGGCCCCTTGTCGATGGCGACCAGCTCCACGACGGACGGGTCCATGGGTTGCGGACGCACCATCACGACCCCCTCGACCGCGTGCTTGACCAGGTTGGAGACGGCCTCGGTGACCGCGACGGCCGTCTGCCCCGTACGTTCGGAGCTGAACCCGTTGATCTCGGCGAGATCGGTGGCCATCCGGCGCACGGCGCCCACCGCGCTGGAGCTCTCCGCCCGGACCCAGGTGTCGCCGTACGACTCTCTCACGGCCGCCACGTCACCTGGCCCACTTCGTCACCGTGACCGTCGTGCCCTTGCTGGGGGCGGAGACCAGGTCGAACTCGTCGACGAGCCGTCGCGAGCCGCTCAGGCCGAGTCCGAGACCGCCCCCCGTGGTCCAGCCGTCGGTGAGCGCCTGCTCCACGTCGGCGATGCCGGGCCCCTCGTCGCTGAAGACGAGTTTGAGGCCCTTGCGCGGCCCGTTCTCGACGATCTCGACCCGGGCCATGCCGCCCCCGCCGTAGACGAGGGCGTTGCGGGCCAGCTCGCTGGCCGCGGTCACGACCTTGGTCTGGTCGACGAGGGACAGACCCACCTCCAGGGCGGCGCTGCGGACCTGCTGGCGGACCAGCACGACGTCGGCGTTGCTGGCGATGGGCAGCTCCGAGCCGCCGGTCACGGTGTCGCGCCCCTGACATGGTCGAGCAGCGCGACGCCCTTCTCCAGGTTGAGCGCGGTGCGTACGCCGCCGAGCGAGAGCCCCAGCTCGACCAGGGTGATCGCGACGGCGGGCCGCATGCCGACGACCACGGTCTGGGCGTCGAGCATCCGCGACATGGCGGCGATGGTGGCCAGCATCCTGCCGATGAAGGAGTCGACGATCTCCACGGCGGTGATGTCGATGATGACGCCACGCGCGCTGTGGGCCACCACCGCCTCGGCCAGGTCCTCCTGCAGGGCCAGGACGCTCTGGTCCTCCAGGTCGATCTGGATGGAGATGATCAGGATGTCGCCCAGCTTGAGAATGGGCACCCGTTCCATCAGGCGTCCTCCGTCCGCACCGAGATGCGGGTCCCCCTGGGCGTGCTCACCTGGACGCCGCTGCGCCTGAGCGCGTGGGCCAGCGCGTCGGCGAGCGAGGCCTTGGTCACGATGTCGCCGAACTCGATGCCGAGCGTGACGATCGTGTGCGCGATCTGCGGGCGGATGCCGGAGATGACGCACTCGGCGCCCATCAGCCGGGCCGCCACGACGGCCTTCAGCAGGTGCTGCGCGACCTGGGTGTCCACGGCCGGGACGCCGGTGATGTCGATGACCGCGTGCTCGGCGCCGGTGTCGACCAGCGTCTGCAGCAGCTTCTCCATCACGACCTGGGTCCTGGCCGAGTCGAGCGTGCCGACCAGCGGCACCGCCACGATGCCCTCCCACAGCTTGACCACCGGGGTGGACAGCTCGAGGAGCTGCTCGGCCTGGTCGAGGATGATCTTCTCGCGGGCCGTGGCGTACGTCTCGAACGTGAACAGGCCGAGGTCGTCGATGAGCCTGGAGAACCAGATGAAGCCGCGCAGCGCGTCGGCGCCGCCGTCCTCCTCGACGACCTCGTACAGGGCCTCCTTGAGGCCGAACACGGCCCGTGAGGTCTCGGACGGGGTGAAGCCCTGGCGGGCGCGGGAGCGCGACAGCTCGGCGAGCAGGCCACGCACGTCCGCCAGGTCCTCGCCGCCGCTGTCCAGCGCGCGGTTGAGGGCCTGGTAGAGGTCCGTGAGCTCCTCAGGGGTCGCTTTGGTGATCAGCGTCCACCTGCGGAGGATCTGCTCCTCGTTGGTGCGGAGCAGTTCTTCGATACGTCGCCTCGCGACATCGGCATCGACGGTCAAGGTCACTCCTGGAAAGGAATTCACCGGCATTGCCGGGGATGCTAACGACACGGTTCACATCAGCGGGCCAGTTGACGAAAAGTCCGCTTTGCCGCACAAAGGAGACGATATCCGAAGCTCTGGAGCGTTCTCGCCAGTCTGTTTGAGTACGATCTGCTCGGGTTCGTTGGGTGCTCAGGTCCGCTGAGCCAGCACCCGGCGCAGGCCGGGCAGGACCAGCAGGCCCGTCACGGTCTGGCTGATCAGCATGCCATAGCCCACCCCGGTGATCCCTGTATTCGGGAACAGCGTGATGATCGTGGCGAACACCATCGCCGCCATCCCGATCTGCACGATCGCCAGCTTCCTGGCCTCGCTGCGCGCCCGCAGCGTGCCCAGGCGGATCTCGACCAGCGCCATCGGCAGCACGCCCAGCGCCATCAGCCGCAGCAGCGGCGTGCCGGCCTCCGACAGCTCGGAGCCGAACACGCTCAGGATCAGCGGCGCCCCGGCGATGACCACGGCCACGACGGGCACGACGATCAGGAACGTGCGCCGCAGCGTGTCACGGGTGCTGCGGGCCAGCTTGGCCGCGTCGATCGAGCCCTCGACGGTGAGCGAGACCGCCATGTTCGCGGCCAGCAGGCCGAGCATGGAGCCGAGCGTGTGGGTGACCGAGAAGTAGCCGAACGTCTCCGCGTCGTTCAGCCAGGCCCCGACCATGACCGGCACCAGGTAGAGGACCAGCAGCGTGGACAGGGTGCCGGAGAAGTCGCCGGCCACGAACCGGCCGATCTCCCGCAGGCGGGGCGGCACGAGGTCACGCCCGGACCCGGCCACGTGCCGGGGGATGGCCATCTTGAAGATCAGCCAGCTCGCCGGGATGAGGGCGGCGGCCGTCGGAACGATCCACGAGACGTAGATGCCGCCGAACAGCCCGCCCAGCGGCAGCACCGAGGCCAGCGCGACGAGCAGGATCAGCTTGCCCACGCCGAAGATCGTGCTGTTCACCGGCACCCAGACGGCCTGGCGCAGCCCGGCCAGCACGACGTCCTGCAACGTGAAGATCGTCCAGACGAGCACCGATCCCAGGAAGAACACCGCGGGCACGAGCCCGGCCAGCTCCCTGTACGCCGGCCCCCACAGCGGCAGCGTCAGCAGGAAGCCCAGCGCCGCGACCACGGCCAGGAGCCCGGCGGCGCCGTAGCCGCGCAGGACCAGCCCGGCCGTGCGATGCCCGGAGACCGGCACGAACCGGGCCATCACCCCGACGAACGCCAGCCCGACCAGCGACGAGAACAGCCGCATGGCGGTGATCATGAGCTGCCCCTGGCCGAACGACTCGGGGCTGTACAGGCGCACGGCCAGGAACCAGTACGCCAGGCCGAGCAGGGCGGTGACCCCGGTGTTGGCCATGAGGGCGTAGCCCTGGAGGAAGAGCGGGTTGCGCAGGTCTCTGCGCAGCCGCCCGACCAGGGTCAGCGTCTCCGGTGGGCCGGCGGTCATCTGGGCTCCCTCTCGAAGTGCGACCCGTCGGCCGGCCGGGCGCCGATCCGGGTGAGCAGCCGGATCATCCGCGGCGCGTCGAGCGGGTCGACCGGCAGCGCGTGGCCGGTCCACCAGCGGGCGATCTCAGGTGTCGGCCCTTGCGGGATCATCGTCAGGTATTCGTCAAGCGGCGGATCGTAGATGAAGCCCGGCACCACGCCCATCCGCTCCAGCTCGGAGACCACCTCGTCGCGCTGCTCGATCATGAGCGGCACCCGCAGCAGCGGCCGGATGGGGTTGTCGCGGACGCCCTGCGCCGCCCACGGGGTGCGCCGTAGCTTCTCGACCCCGGCCAGGCGCCGCTCCTGCTCCTCGTCGACCGTGCGCAGGCGCGAGCGCTGGTAGCGCATCAGCGAGGGGCCGGGCCGGGTCCGCCAGCCCGCGTTGTCGCTGCTCAGCCAGTAGTCCATGGCATCGACGTCGCCCAGCGCCGCGCCCAGCATGTCCTCGTGCGGCGCCAGCCGGTGGCCGGTCCAGTTGACCACCCCGAGCCGCCGCATGACGTGCCACAGCAGCCGGACCGCCCCGGTGCGGTAGAGCGTCTCGCGCAGCATGGGCATCACGACGGCCCGCGCCTGGTCGCTCGACTCGCCGGGCAGCAGCAGCTTCTCGCGGGCCTCCCGCAGCGCCGCGAACGCGACCTTGTTGGCCGTGGTCAGGAAGCCGCCGGACATCGCCCGCCCGTGCTTGGCCATGCTGTACACGCCGGCCTGGCCGAACGAGCCCGCCAGCCGCCCGCCGACCATCGTCTGGAAGGCGTGCGAGGCGTCGTCGATGAGCACCAGGCCGCGCCGCTCGCACTGGGTCACCAGGTCCTTGACCTGGTCGGGCTGGCCGTACAGGTGCGTGGTCAGCACGCCGGCCAGCCCCGTCCAGTCGACCAGCGGCGCGTCGATGTTGCCGTCGTGCCACGACACCGGCGCCATGACCGGCTCCAGCCCGGCCGCCATGACGGTGAACAGCACGGTCTCGCAGTTGGTGGGCGCGACGAGCACCCGCTCGCCGGGGGCGAACCAGTGGCGCAGCGCCAGCAGCAGGCCGAACCTGGCCGACGGGACGTGCAGGCAGTCCTGGCCGACCCGGTGCCGCATCAGGTCCTCGATGGGCGTCATCGGCGTCATCGGCGGCGTCATCGGCCGGCCCCCGATCGGAGGCGGCCGTACCGTCTCATCGCCTTGTCGGCCATGCGGTAGAGGAACGGCACGTCCAGGATCACCCGGCGGGCGCGGCGCACGGGCGCGGTGCGCACCCAGTGCGCGGCCGCCCCGGCCGTGCGGCGCCGCACGATGCCCTCGCTCACCGGAACGTTCCGGCTTCGCAGCGCGTCCTTGTACTCGTAGCCGGCGCCGATGCTGAGGTCGACCGAGGTGATCCCCATGCCGGCCGCGGCCTCGGCCATGCGCAGGTGCTGGATCAGGCCGGGGGAGTACTTGGACCAGGCCGGGTCGTAGGAGGGGAACCAGCCGATGAGCACCGACTCCGAGCGCAGCCCGAAGTGGCCGGCCACCGGCTTGCCGCCGGCGTACAGCATGGACAGCACCCCGCCGAACTCCTTGGTGTCGATGGCGTGCAGCCTCTCGACCAGCTCGACCACCCACTCCTGGCCGAAGCGGTCGGGCCGCCCGGACCGGACGTACTGGGCCGACTTCCACTCGCGCAGCAGCCGTAACTGGTCGTCTGCGGTGACCGCGAACACGGAGGTCACCTCCCCGGCGTCACGGGCGAGCTTGCGCTCCTTGTACCGGGTCGTCTTCAGGAACTTGGGCGAGCGCTCCTTCAGCCGCGCCTCGTAGACCGGATAGCCGTCGGCCAGGTCGAGGATCACCGCCTGCTGCTCCAGCGTCACGTACGGCTGGAACCACGGCTGACCGGCCACCAGGCAGCCGAACTCCCACACGTGCAGCCCGCACGCCTTCAGCAGCTCGGGCACGTCGAACTCGGCTCCCGGGCGGTGCACGATGCCCTGGCACAGCGACACCCACGCGCCGATCGCCTCGCCGGCGCCGCCGTGGCGCTCGAACGGGAAGAAACCGGCGATGCCGTCGCCGTCCTCGATGACCGCGACCCGCGAACCGGGCCTGACCTGGCCCATCGCCGTCACAAACTCGGGGCTGAGAAAGGGATTGGCCAGGTGCGGCAGCGCCCGCTGCATGTCCCGCCATTTCGCTGTCTCGGACGAGCCCAGGTCACCAGGCAGCACGACGGTGACTTTCGCCAAGGAAAATCCCTCCGGAGATCTGTATCGCACAGGTCTATAGCAACGCCGCATCAAAGGGAGTGAGCTGGCGTAACGAAAGGATATCCGGTGTCTGTGATCCTTTATTCAACCATCTTCATCCGGGAGCCCTCACTCAGACACCGTCGCCGCGCTGCGCCGCGGCCCCGCGTACCTGGCCAGGAAGCTCACCAGCACGCTCACCCGGTTGCGGCCGCCCAGCAGGTACGTGATGTGGATCCCGATCCAGGCCAGCCAGGCCGGCAGGCCGTGCACGGTCAGCCCGTTGGTCAGCTGCAGCACCGCCTGGCCGCGGCCGACGGTCGCCATGATGCCGGGGTCGCGGTAGGAGAAGGGGGCGGCGGCGCCGCCCTTGGCCAGGGCCAGGATCTGCCTGCCCACGTGCGTGCCCATCTGGAGGGCGGGCTGGGCGAGCTGCGGCAGCGGCTCGGGCGGCCCGGCCAGGTCCCCGGCGACGAAGATCTCCGGATGCTCCTCGACGTTGAGCGCCCTGGTGACGGTGATCCGGCCGCCCTTGCCCTGCGGCAGGCCCAGGTGCGAGACCTCGTCGGGCGCGGTGACGCCGAGCGCCCACACGGTCACGTCGCTGGGCAGGCGGGTGCCGTCGTCGAGCACGACCGCGTCCGGCTCGACCGAGGCCACCGTGCTGCCCAGCCGCAGCCGCACACCGCGCCTGCGCAGCGCCTTGGCCGCCGCGTCGCGCAGCCGGGGCTTGTACGGCGACAGCACGTAGTCGAACCGCTCGACCAGCGAGACGCTCGTCTTCCTGATGTCGATCTCCGGGTGGGTCAGCGGGATCGTCCCGCGGCGCAGCTCGGCCATGGTGCCCGCCATCTCCACGCCGGTCGCCCCGGCGCCCACGATCACGGTGTGCACGCCCTCCCGCTTCCCCGACGCGGCCTCCTCCAGCAGCTCCTGCAGCCGCTTGCGCAGCACGACGGAGTCGCGCACGGAGTAGATCGGGTAGCTGTTCTCGCGGGCGCCCGGCACGCCCAGCCAGTTGGTGGTCACGCCGGTGGTGAGCACGAGGTAGTCGTAGTCGAGCGAGCCGCCGTCCTCGAACTCCACGCGCCGCTCGGCCGGGTGCAGCTTGGCCATCGAGCCGCGGCGTACGCGCACGTTGCGGTACTTGGCGGCGAACGCGCGGGTGGGGTAGGAGATGTCGCCGGTCCCCAGCCCGGCCGTGGCCACCTGGTAGAGCAGCGGCTGGAAGGTGGTGTACGGGTTGCGGTCGACGAGCGTGACCCTCACCCCGCCCCGGGCCAGCGCCTTGGTGGCGTTCAGCCCGGCGAAGCCGGCGCCGATGACGACGACGTGCGGCCTGCTGGAACGACTCTGCTGGACCATGACGGGCGCCCCCTCCGGCGAATGCTGTTACTAGAGCAATCTGGCACGCCACGCCCGTCCTAAACATCATCGGGCGATGCGGGCGCGTCGATCCACGGCCCTTCGCGCCTACCCCTTCACCGCGCCGGCCGTCAGCCCGCTGACGATATAACGCTGAAGGAACTGGAAGAGCACCACCGCCGGCACGGTCAGGATGACGGCCCCGGCCGAGAAGACGCCGAAGTTGGCGTTGCGCTCCCCGGAGATCAGCCCGTACAGGCCGACGGCCGCCGTCTTCGAGCCGTCCTCGGTGAGGAACACACTGGCGATGAGGAACTCGTTGACCGTGTTGATGAACCCGTGTTGATGAACTGGAGCAGCCCCCACGTCGTGTTCAGGCCGATCGCCGGGTACAGGTCGGTGATCGCCGCGAACAGCAGGTACAGCGCCACGATCGCGAGGAACTGCGGGAACATCGACCTGGAAGGCGATCAGGAACAGCGTGCCCGGCACCAGGTACGGGCTTGCCGATGCCTTACCTGATCGCCGCCTCGATCGCCTTGGCGGCCGAGACCGTCGTGGCGGCCGGGTCCGCGCCGCCGACCACGGCGGCGATGGCCTTGCCCCACGGGTCCCAGACGGCGTTCATGGCCGGGATCGCGGGCATGATGTCGCCGCCCTCGCCGGCCGCCAGCAGCTTCTCCAGGTCCTTGTCCGACGCCTTCACCTGGTCGAATGCCGCCTTCAGCGCGGGCGGGCGCGGGTCGGCCCGGTAGAAGGCCACCGCGACGTCGGGCTGGGTGAAGTAGGTGGTGGCGAACTCCTGCGCCAGCGCCTTGTTCTTGCCCTTGGCGGCCACGAACAGCGCCTGCACGCCCACGAACGGCTTGGCCGGCCGCCCGCCCGCGAAGCCGGGTACGGGGGAGATGTCGTACGGGACGCCGGCCTTCTGGATCTCCGAGATGTACCAGGGGCCGCCCACCAGGAAGGCCGACTTCTTGCCGGTGAACACGCCGGCCACGTTGTCGGTGCCGATCGAGCGCTTGAGCACGCCCTGGCCCTTCTCCCCGTACTTGGCGAAGTTACGCATCGCCTTGGCCGCGTCCGGCTTGGCCAGGCCGAAGTCGGCCGGCTCGTAGTCGCCGTTCGCCGCCTGCCCGAACAGGTAGCCGCCGCCCGAGGTGTAGAGGGGGTAGGCGTAGTAGGCGTCGCCGTTCTGGCCGACCGGATAGGCCAGGACCTCCGACACCTTGCCGGCGCTCTTGAGCTCCTTGCCGGCCGCCACCAGGTCGTCGAACGTCGCGGGCGCCTGCGGCGCGAGGTCGGTGTTGCGGAACAGCACCAGGTTCTCCACCGCGAACGGGATCCCGTACACGCGGCCGTTGAACGTCACGCCCTTGATCGCCAGCGGGCTGAACGACGCCGTCTGATCGGCGGTCATCGGGATCGGGTCGATGACGCCGTTGCGCACCAGGTTGCCGATCCAGTCGTGCGCGCCCATCACCAGGTCGGGCGCCTTGTCGCCCTGCGAGGCCGTCACGAAGTCGGCCTGCCTGGTCTCCCCGGCGACGGTCTGGACCTTGACCGTGACGCCGCTCTCCTTGGTGAACCGCTCGCCGGCCGCCGTCATCGCCGGCGCCCGCTTGTCGTCGGTCCAGATCGTCAGCGTGCCGGCCGGGCCGCTCTGCGGGGCCGCCGACGGCGAGGCGCCGCCGGGCGTCGCACCCCCTCCTCCGCCCCCGCACGCGGTCCCCGCCAGCGTGATCCCCGCCAGCGTGATCCCTGCCAGCAGCGCGGTCGTCCGTGATGTGCGCACCCGCATGGCGACGCTCCTCCGCTTCGGAGAGCTCCGGCGAGCAGCCGCCCCCGCTGGTGCCCGCGGGCATCACGGCGGTTCTTCCGGGACGTGCCTTCCGGCCGAACATCTCCCCACGGGTCGGCCCTGTCAATGCGCGCTATCGGTCGGAGGCTCCCAGCTCGATCGTCTCGGCCACCTCGGCGTGCCGCTCGGCCTCCTCCTCGGCGAAGCGGGCCTCGTCGAGCTTGTCGGCGATGTCCTCGTCCTGCCTCATCAGCGCGTCGAGCGACTGCCCGGCCATCTCCAGCACGCCCATGTCCGCGTACGCCTGCTGCAGCCGCGGGCTCCACAGCCCGATGTCCTTCACGCACGGCACGATCCTGCTGAACAGCAGCGACCGGAACAGCCGCAGGTACTCCGACTGGTCGGTGGCCACCATGGCCTCGTCGACCTCCGCCTTGGACAGGCCCAGCGTCTCCCACGTCTCCTTGCCGCGCAGCCGGTCGCGCATCAGGTAGCAGCCCTCGATGACGAAGTCCTCGCGCTCGCGCCGCTCGGTGTCGGTCAGGTTCTGGTAGTAGTCGCGCAGCGCCATCCGGCCGAAGGCCACGTGCCTGGCCTCGTCCTGCATGACGTACGCCAGGATCTGCTTGGGCAGCGGCTTGGTCGTCAGGTCCCGCATGACGCCGAACGCCGCCAGCGCCAGGCCCTCGATCAGCACCTGCATCCCCAGGTACGGCATGTCCCAGCGCGAGTCGCCGAGCGTGGAGTCGAGCAGCGCCTTGAGGTGCTCGTTGATCGGGTAGGCCACGCCCACCTTCTGCTGCAGGAACCGGGCGTAGGTCTCGGCGTGCCGGGCCTCGTCCATGGTCTGGGTGGCGGCGTAGAACTTGGAGTCCAGGTCGGGGACCGACTCCACGATCTTGGCCGAGCAGATCATCGCGCCCTGCTCACCGTGCAGGAACTGCGAGAACTGCCACGCCGCGCCGTGCAGTCGCACGTCGTTGCGCATCTTGTCGTCCATGCGGTCCCACAGCGGCGTGCCGTAGATGCTGATCGTCTGGTCGGGCATGCCCAGGATGTTGTACGGGTCGACCTCCAGGTCCCAGTCGATGCGCTTGGTGGAGTCCCACTGCTTGTCCTTGCCCTTCTGGTACAAGGCCAGCATCCGGTCCCTGCCGTCGTCGTACTCCCAGGTGAACCTGCTGGATCCGGACATCTCCACGTCCCAGGTGGAGAGCTCGGCCGGGATGGTGTAGAGGTCGTGCGTCGACATGGGTCCTCCGCCGGGGGGTTACGTACACCGTACGTCCTCCTCGGAGGCTTGCACGTACACCGTACGTGCGTCAATAGAATGAGCTATGACCACGCAGCCTCTCTCGCGAGCCCGCATCGTCGCCGCGGCGATCGACCTCATCGAACGCGAGGGCGCCGACGCGGTGTCCATGAGGCGCATCGCCGCGGAGCTGGGCGTCGGCGTGATGTCCCTCTACAACCACGTGCCGAACAAGGACGCGCTGCTCAACGGCGTCGCCGAGTCGGTGCTCAGCGAGATCGAGTTCACCGACGACCCGGACGCCCACTGGACCGACCGGGTGCGGATGCAGGCCCGCGCCTTCCGGCAGATCGCCCACCACTACCCGCGCTCGACCATGCTCGTCGTCAGCCGCCAGCTCCACTCCAACGCCGGGCTGCTGCCGGTCGAGCGGGCGCTGGCCACGTTGCGCAGCGCCGGGTTCGACCCGCTGGACGCGGTGCGGGTGCTGCGGATGTTCATCGCCTTCATCGTGGGGTCGCTGCTGCGGGAGGTCGGGGTGACGCCGTCGTTCGCGCCGCCGCACCAGCACATGGTCGACCCGGACGCCGTCGATCCGGCGCTGTTCCCGGAGGTGAGCGACCTGGCGCCGCTGCTGGCGGCCTGCGACCACGACGCGGAGTTCGACTTCGGGGTGGAGCTGCTGATCCAGGCGATCAAGGCGCTGCCGAAGCGGGAGGGCAGCCGCTGATCCTGGGGACTTCTGGTGCTTCTGGGGGTTTCTGACCTGCCGGTGCCGGGAGGGCACCCTCGTGAGGCGCCCTCCCGCACTGCTCACTCAGTACCAGTTGTGGGACCGGAAGTGGCCCCAGGCGCCGCACGGCCTGCCGTACCTCCCCTTGATGTAGGCCAGGCCCCAGCGGATCTGCGTCTCAGGGTTGGACTTCCAGTCCCTGCCCGCTCCGCGCATCTTGCCCGCGGGCAGCGCCTGCGGGATGCCGTAGGCGCCGGACGATCTGTTGTGCGCGCGATGGTTCCAGTTGCTCTCCCTGGTCCACAGGTTGTCCAGGCACCGGAACTCCTTGAACGACCAGGCCCGCTGGACGACCTGGTCCAGTGCGATGCCCTTGTTCCTGCCCTTGGATCCCTTGACGGCCCCCTGGGCCCTCGTGGCCGCCGGTCTGGCGGCGGTGGTCCAGTGGCGGGTCCTGGCCAGTGGTGCGTCGGGAGGCGCCGCCTTGCGGGTCGCCGTCTCGTGGGTCGCCGCCTCATGGGTCTTCGCGCTTGCCGTGCGAGTCTCCGCGCTCGCCGTGGGTGCCGCGACGCTGACGGCCGCGATGGCGATCATGGTGCTGAGTGTGTGCCGCAGGGCACGTTTGCTGTCCACGTTGATCCTTGCTGTCGGGTCGCGTGCGGACGGGCGCGCCTGCTTCCCCGGCGCCCTGCCGATCCCGCGTCCGTGGCTCGGACGGGGAGGGTCCGCGTGGCCCTCCGGGTTCCGTACCGCCCGATCGTGCTGGGCGGCCCGGAGGGCTCCACGACGTGTCCTCTGCAGCCGGTTCTAGTACGGAGAGTCACGAAGGATCACGTTGAGTGACGAGAATTGCCGGATATTGACGTATTGCCTGCTGGCATTTGACGCTCTCGCAGGACCGGGATTGCCCGGCCCGGCCGGTGGTTTGGCCCGGCCTTGCGGAAAAGGCAAGGCGAGTTTGGCCTTTTCGATCTTGGCCTTTTCGATCTTGGGGTCAGTACCAGCCGTGGGACAGGAAGTGCCCCCACGCGCGGCACGGTGAGCCGTACCTTCCCTTGATGTAGGCCAGGCCCCACGCGATCTGCGTGCGGGGGTTGGTGCGCCAGTCACGGCCCTTGCTGGCCATCTTGTGACCGGGCAGCGCCTGCGGGATGCCGTAGGCGCCCGAGCCGTTGCCGGCCCGGTGGTTCCAGCCGCTCTCCCGCGTCCAGAGCCGTTCGAGGCATCTGAACTGGGTCTTGTTCCAGCCGCGCTTGGCGACCATCGGCTTGGCGAGAGCCTTGTTCCTCGTACTCGTGCTCGCCTGGGAGCTCTGCGCCTGTGCGGCCGTCGCGCCGCCTGTGGCCACGAGTGTGGCCGACAGGACGAGAACGCTGGTACGGCGGAGCATGCGGGTGCCCTTTCGACGGGGTTCGGGGACCGCGCCACCCTGCCGTACTCGCCGCATTTATCGCGAATTGACCATGATTACGTAGATCATTAACGATGATCCATCTTTGCGGTTATTCAGGCGAAATATCCGGAAAATGTGGACTGCATCACAAAACCGGGGCGAGGGGCATCCGGGGGTCTTCTGTAGGGTCGGATCATGAGTCTTCGCGACATCCCGCTCCGCACTCTCGCGGACGCCCCCACGACGCTCGCCGACCTCGTCGGCGACAAGGCCGTCCTCATCGTGAACGTCGCCTCCCGCTGCGGCCTCACCCCGCAGTACGGCGGCCTCGTCGACCTCCAGCGCCAGTACGGCCCGCGCGGCTTCAGCGTGGTCGGCGTGCCGTGCAACCAGTTCATGGGCCAGGAGCCGGGGTCGGCGGAGGAGATCCAGGAGTTCTGCTCGGCCACGTACGGCGTGGACTTCCCGCTCCTGGAGAAGGCCGAGGTCAACGGGCCGGGGCGGCACCCGCTCTACGACGGGCTCACCGGGACTCCCGACGCCGACGGGGAGGCGGGCGACATCCAGTGGAACTTCGAGAAGTTCCTCGTGGACCGGGAGGGCGCCGTGGTGGCCCGCTTCCGCCCCCGCACCACCCCGGACGACCCGGCGGTCATCGCGGCCATCGAGAAGGTCGTCTGAGGCCCGTCCCCGGCTCGTCCGCCCGCCCGAGGGCGAGGACGGGGGCGAGGACGGGGGCGGGTCAGGCAGGCGGGTGGCGGCGCTGGTTGTCGAGGTAGGCGAGGACGGCCAGGACGCGGCGGTGCCCGCCGGCGTCGGCCGCGGACAGGCCGAGCTTGGCGAAGACGTTGCCGACGTGCTTGTTCACCGAGCTCTCCACGATGTGCAGCCGCCGGCCGATCGCGGTGTTGTCGCAGCCCTCGGCCATCAGGGCCAGCACCTCGCGCTCGCGCGGGCTGAGGGCGTCGACGGGGTCGTCGCGGCGGTGGGCGAGGAGCTGGGCGACCACCTCGGGGTCCATGACGGTGCCCCCGGTGGCGACGTGGCGCAGCGCCCGTACGAACTCCTCGACCCGGCCCACCCGGTCCTTGAGCAGGTAGCCGATGGCGCCCCGGCCGTCGGACAGCAGCCTGGTCGCGTACATCATCTCCACGTACTGCGACAGGACCAGCACCGGCAGCCCGGGACGGGCCCGGCGAGCGGTGAGGGCGGCGCGGACGCCCTCGTGCCGGAACGCCGGCGGCAGCCGCACGTCGACGATCGTGACGTCCGGGCGGTGCTCGTCCACGGCGCGGACGAACTCCTCCTCGCCGGCGACCGTGGCCGCCACCTCCATGCCCGCGCGCCCCAGCAGCAGTTGCAGGCCCTCGGCCAGCAGCACGTTGTCCTCGGCGATCACGACCCGCACGGCAGGCCCACGGTGATCGAGGTCGGGCCGCCGGCCGGGCTGTCGAGCCGCACGGTGCCGTCCAGGGCGGCGACCCGCTGGCGGATGCCGCTGATGCCACTGCCGCGGCTCTCGTCGGCGCCGCCCCGGCCGTCGTCCGCGACGATCGCCTGCAGCCAGTCCCCGGCCCGCCGCACCGAGACCGTGGCGGCGGTGGCGCGGCTGTGCTTGGCGACGTTGGTCAGCGCCTCGGAGACGACGAAGTAGGTCGCGGCCTCCACGGCGGCCGGTGGCTCACCCAGCTCACCCAGCTCGATGCGGGTCGGCACCGGCGACTGGGCGGCCAGCGCGTGCACCGCGCCCGCCAGCCCCAGATCGGTCAGGACCGGCGGGTACATCGTGCGGATGATCGTCCGCAGCTCGCGCATCGCCGCCTCGGCCCCGTCGTGCGCCTCCTGGACCAGCTGGGCGGCGCTGCCCGGCGTGCCGTCCAGCTCCTGCTTGACCATGCCCAGGCGCATGGCGATGGCCACCAGGCGCGCCTGGGTGCCGTCATGCAGATCGCGTTCGATCCGGGCCAGCTCGGCGCCGTGCGCGTCGAGGGCGCCCGCCCGCGTCCGCGTGAGCACCTCCACCCGCTCGGCGAGCTGCTCGGCGGCGCCCGAGCCGAGCAGCGCCCGGGTCAGGCGGGCGTGGCCGCGCGCCAGCGGCGGCACCGCCACCAGGCCCAGCGCCGCCATGAGCAGCAGGTTCAGGGAGCCCAGCCCGATCGCCGCGCCCCAGCCGGTCAGCGGGACGCCGGTCAGCAGGTGCGGCGGCTCGTCCGGCACCCACCAGAAGAACATCGACCACACCGTGAGCGGCGGCCCGGCCGTCACCGTCACGGCCAGGGCCGCCAGC
>NZ_JAHKRL010000519.1 GCF_019396405.1 Nonomuraea rhizosphaerae
GGGTCTCCCCCGCCCGCCGGCGCCGCGGCCCCCGCCCTGGTGACCACTGTCGCGGCGGCCGGACCGGCCGGCGCCGGAGCCGGTGGGGCGGCCTGCGCCGCCGCGGCTCTGTCCCCTGTTGTCGCTCACTCGAACCGGTCGCCGCTCTCCAGGCGCATCCCGCGCGCCCACTCCCCCGCGCTCATCAGCCGCTTGCCCTGTGGCTGCAGCTCGCCCAGCTCGACGGGGTGGGTGGCGGTGCCGACCAGCACGACGCTCTTGCCGGCGGACACGACACCGGGGGCGAGCGGCTCGGCGGAGGGCGCGGGCCGCACGGGGCCGAGCTTGAGCCGGTGGCCGCGGAACTCGGTCCAGGGGCCGGGGTTGGGCGTGCAGGCGCGGACGAGCCGGTCGACGCGCATCGCGGGCGCGGACCAGTCGACGCGGGCGTCCGTCACGTTGATCTTGGGGGCGAGACTGACCCCGTCGGACGGCTGCGGCCGGGGCTCCAGCTTGCCGTCGGCCACCCCGTCGAGCGTGGCCGCCAGCAGGTCGGCGCCGGAGACGGCGAGCCGGTCGAGGAGCGCGCCGCTGGTGTCGGCGGGGCGGATCTCCTCGGTGACGACGCCGTAGACGGGCCCGGCGTCGAGCGCCTTGACGATCTGGAACGTCGAGGCGCCGGTGATCTCGTCGCCGTGCAGGACGGCGTGCTGGACGGGCGCGGCCCCGCGCCAGGCGGGCAGGATCGAGAAGTGCAGGTTGATCCAGCCGTGGCGGGGCACGTCGAGCGCCGACTGCGGCAGCAGGGCGCCGTAGGCGACGACCGGGCAGCAGTCGGGCTCCAGCTCGGCGAGCTGCTTGAGGAAATCGGGATCGCCCGCCTTGGCCGGGCGCAGCACCTCGATGCCCGCCTCCTCGGCCAGCTCGGCGACCGGTGACGGGTGGACCTTGCGCCCCCGGCCGGACTGCGCGTCGGGACGGGTGACGACGGCGACGACCTCGTGGCGCGGCGAGTCGATCAGCGCGCGGAGCGACGGCAGAGCCGTCTCGGGCGTGCCCGCGAAGACCAGGCGCATGCTCAGAGTGCCCTTCCGCCCGTGGTGTGCGGGGAGAGCCTGACCACCGGGGCCGACAGGCCGCTCCACTCGGCCTCGCGCACGGCCTTCATGGCCAGCTTGCGCTGCTTGGGGTCCATGCGGTCGATGAACAGGATGCCGTCGAGGTGGTCGGTCTCGTGCTGGAAGCAGCGGGCCATCAGGTCGGTGCCCTCCAGCGTGACCGGCTCGCCGTACATGTCGAAGCCCTTGGCGACGGCCCGGACGGCGCGCGGCGTGGGGAACGACAGGCCGGGGAAGGACAGGCAGCCCTCCTCGCCCTCCTCGTCGAGCTCGGCCGACAGGTCGAGGTCGGGGTTGATCAGGTGACCGAGCTGCTCGTCCACGTAGTAGGTGAACACCCGCAGCCCGACCCCGATCTGCGGGGCGGCCAGCCCGGCGCCCGGGGCGTCCATCATCGTGTCGGTGAGGTCTTTGACCAGCTTGCGGAGCTCCTTGTCGAAGTCGGCGACCGGGGCCGCCGGGGTGGTCAGCACCGGATCTCCGAACAGGCGGATCGACTGGATCGCCAAGGGTCACTCCGTTTCTCAGGTGGGTCAGCCCAGTTTAGTGTGCGCCAGCGACCGGGCCTTCATCGCGGCTTTGCGGGCCGCCTTGACGACCACCTTGTCGTCGTGGGCCCCGGCGAGCATGTCGAGCACCGCGATCGTGTCGGGGTGGCCGACGGCGGGCATGTCGCCGACGAGCCTGATCAGGTCCTCGCCCGGCTCGGGGGTGTCGAGGCGGCCCGCGATGGGCTTGGACAGGTGCATGAGGGCCGCGAGGGCGTCGACCGCGATCCAGGTGTGGTCCTCGGGGCTGAGCTTGGGAGCTTGCAGGTCGCGGATGTGCAGCCAGGAGGCGGCGTAGCGGCGCATGAGCGGCAGGGCGAGCGCCTCGCGCACGGGGGCCTCGGCCTCGGGCCCCAGCTCCTCCAGGATGGCCCCGACTGCACCGCGCTGCCCGGCGGTGCCCTGGGCGGCGATCTCGATGAGGTCGTGGGCGGCCCGCGCGGGCGGGCGGCGCTCCAGCCAGCCCGCCACGGCGCTCTGCGTGGCCTCGCCCTTGACCAGGGCCTCGACCAGCTCGGCGGCCGACAGGTCGGCGTACACCTCGACCTCGGCGGTCGTCGGCGCGTCGTGCCCCTCGCGGAGCAGGTCCCTGCGGATGGCCCAGACGCCGAGCGGGGTGAGCGCGGTGCGGCCGGCCGCGGTCTGCTCGACCAGGCCGCAGTAGTCGAGCAGCGCCAGCGCGTCGAGCAGCTCGGCCGGCAGTGAGGCGGCCAGCCTGCGCATCTCGGCCGCGCCGGGCTCGCAGGCCACCTCGTGGGACTGCAGGATGCCGCGGGCGAGGTTGGCGATCGCCACGCCGGACCGTACGGAGTAGACGGTCGCGAGCATCTCGGCCAGGTGCTCGTCCACGACCGCCGAGCCGGTCAGGCCCTCGTCGGCGCGGTCGAGCACGTCCATGACCACGCCGTCCCAGAACTCCAGCGTGGCCTCGACCGTGAGCTGCAGCCGCAGCGGGCCGCGTGAGACGCGGCCAGCGAGGATCTGCAGCAGGCCGGTGTTGACGGCGACGATCCAGACGAGGCGCAGCCGGGCGGCGTCGACGCCCAGCTCGGCCGCCGCGGCCTCGGCCTCGGGCGCCGGCAGCAGGCCCTCGGGGGTGACGGCGCGCTCGCCGGTCCAGCGGGTGAGCCGGATGGCGTCGGCGACCAGCGGGACCCTGGGGATGATGGCGGCCAGCTCGGCGTCGGGGGCGAGCTGGACGGGCGGGAACGTCAGCGCCTCGTGCTCGGCCGCGGCCGGGGGCTCCTGAGGGGGCCGTGGGGGCACGGCGGCCTGCTCATCGATCAGCTTGCGCAGCTCGGCGAGGTCGAAGACGTTGTTTGCCACCCCACGAAACTTACTGCACACGAGTCACATGGGCGTACTCAACGGATGGCTCGGGAGCGTGCTTTGAAGGCCGCCTTGCGCGCCGCCTTGGCCACCGCCGCCTCCGGCAGGGAGCGTCCGAGCAGCTCCAGCACCTCGACGACGTCCGGGTGGTCGACGCGCCACATTTCCTCGATGAGATGGGCGGGCGGGCCGGAGGCCGCCATGTTCTCGGCGAAGATGTCGGGATCCTCCTCGGCGGCCGGCATCGCCAGGGCCAGCATGTCCACGCTGACCCACAGCAGCTCGTCCTGGGTGAGCTGCGGGGCGGCCAGCCCTCTGGCGGCCAGCCAGTGGATGGCGTGCGGGCGCAGCTCCTGGTCGTCGAGGCAGGCGCGCACCTCCAGCTCCGCCTCGGAGCCGAGCCGGTCGACGATGGTCACCGCGATGCCGCGCGCGACGGCGGGGGCGCCGGAGGCGGCGGCGAGCAGCTCGGCCGCCGCCGTGGCCGGGGTGCGGCCGGCCAGCCAGCGGCTGATGTCGTCCTCGGCCACCTCGGTGGGCACGCCGTCGAGCAGGCCCTCGATGAGCCCGGTCGCGTCGGCCTCGGCCAGGTCGCCCGCCTCGGGCGCGTCGAGGCCGAGCGACAGGAAGTGCTCGCGCAGCCCCCACACCGCCAGCGGGGTGAGCCCGGCGGTGTCGCCCCTGACCTCGACCATGCCGCACCAGGCCAGCCGGTCGAGCACGCTCTCCAGGTCGAACCGGACCTCGGTGACCTCTTCGAGGTAGTCGCCGATCACGCCCAGCGGCACCGGCGCCTGCACGCGGTAGAGCATGTCGAACAGGTCGTACAGCTCCTCGTCGAGCTCCGTCCGGCCGGTGACCGCGCCGCGCGTGTCGCGTTCCACGAGGTGGGCGACCATCGCGGCCCAGCTCTGGAGTGGTTCGGCGGCGGGGTCGTGCGGCAGTTGCGCGCGCATGTCCTCGTACGGGCCGGCGCCGGGCCGCGCCAGGAGCGGGACCTCGGCCAGCCCCGCCGTCAGCGTCTCCTCGTCCGCCAGCCGCACGGCGGGCAGAGGGGTGCATCCCGGGCAGTCGCAGGGCGCCTCCCCCAGGTCGGGCGGCGCCGCCTCGCCGGAGGGGATCATGACGGCCTGTTCGAGCGACTCCGGCCCGATGGCGCTGAACAGGCTCTTGGCCATGCCGAAGTTGGCCGTGTCGGCGAGCGCCTCCGGCATTCTCGGCTCGATGCCGGTGAGCTCGTCGCGCATCGCCTCGGCGGCCTCCGCGCCGACGGCGCCGGCCTGCTGCAGGAAGTCGACGAGCGTGCGCGCGGCGGCCACGGTCTCCGGCGCGCTCTCCGGCGGCGCGATGACCTTGCGCGGGTAGATGGACAGCAGCAGCTCGTCGAAGGTCGCGGGAGTGAAGTCGCCCAGCTCGTTGACGTTCAAGTAGTCGCTGGCGTAGTCGCAGAGCAGGCGGACCTCGTCCGCGTCCACCTCGACGCCCCGAGCGCGCCCCCAGGCGCGCAGGTCGTCGATGGCCCGGTTCACCCATTCGATCGACACAGAGGCACGCTAACGGCTGGCTTACAGATGAGCGAATCGGGGAAACGGCTTAAATCAGGTCGAGAGGGTCGACACTTACCCGGACGACGTCAGCCGCCTTGCGGGCCGCACGCACCCCACTGGCCCCCTTCAGCGCCGCCGCGAGGGCCGTGCCGCCGCCGCGCGCGACGCGGATCATGGCGCGTTCCCGGCCCGCCTCGTCCACCGGCACCGGGCCCAGGACCTGGGCGCCTTCCGGCAGGCGTACCTCGTCGAGCATCTGCCGCACCGCCGCCGCCGCGCCCGTGAGTGTCGCCATCCGCACCGCGGGCGGGAACCCCAGCTCGGCCCGCTCGGCCAGCTCGCGCTCCGCGTGCGTGATCGGGTCCCAGCGCAGCAGAGCCTGTACGGTGGGCAGCGCGGCGTCGGCGAGCACCACCACCTCGGCGGCGGGGCGCAGCAGCGCGGCGGCGTTCGTCCAGCGGCGCAGCGCCTCCTCCGCGGCGCGCAGGTCGGCCCTGCCGAGCAGCGCCCACGCGTCGAGCAGCACGGCGGCCGCGTACCCGCCTTCCGCCACGGGCTCCGCCCCGGGCGTGGCGACCACGAGGGCGCGGCTGCCGGGAACCTTCGCCAGCACCCCGTCGCGGCCCGACGTCCGCACCGGCACCGACGGGAACGCCCTGCCCAGCTCCTCGGCGGTGCGCCGGGCGCCGACGACGACGGCGCGCAGGCGGGGGCTGCCGCAGTGCGCGCACCGCCAGCCGGCGTCCACGCGGCCGCACCAGCGGCAGTACGGGGCGGCGTGGCCGCCGCGCAGCGCGAGAGGTCCGTGGCAGGAGGCGAGGGCGGCGCCGGGGAGCAGAAGATCACCGGGCATCGGGCCCTGGTCGTGCCGCGCCGGCCCCCGGCTCCCCTGTGCCGTGCCCACGGTCAGCCCCGGGACGGGGAGCGTCCCGTTCGCCTGGACGTCCGGCGGCGGCGGGACGGCAGAGGCTGCGGAGAGGCGGGTCGGAGGCAGGGCGCAGCGGGCGGGGACGCGGCAGTGCTGGCAGGCCAGGGCGGGCAGGTAGCCGCGCCGGGGCACCTGGACGAGCACCGGCCCGGACTCCAGCCCCTGGCGCAGGGCGCGCCACGCCAGGCTGGGCAGCCGCGCCTGCCGGGCCGCCTGGTCCTTGGCCAGCTCGGCGTCCTCGCCCGCCGGGTGCACGCGGGGGGCCAGGCTCCTGATCGTGGCCCGCGCGGCGACGATCGGCCTGGCCCAGCGGCTGGCGATCAGCTGGGTGGCCTCCACGGTGCGGGTGTAGCCGCCGATCAGCATGGCGGCGCCCGTACGGTGGGCGCGCAGGGCCAGCACCTCCCGGGCGTGCGGGTACGGCGCCAGGCGCTCGGCGTGCAGGTCGTCGCCGTCGTCCCAGATCACCACCAGGCCGAGGTCGGCGACAGGGGCGAAGACGGCGGCGCGGGTCCCGACGACGGCCCGCACCTCGCCTCGAAGGACGCGCAACCAGCGCCGGTAGCGTTCGGCGGGGCCCAGGTCGGCGGTGAGCGCCACATGCCCGTGGGGCCGGTGCGTGTCGCCCGCTTTGTGCGCCTCGCCCGTCTTGTGCGCCTCGGTAGCCTCCTCTGTGAGGACGCGGGTCAGCTCGGCGTCCGCCAGGGCGACGTCCTTGCCGTCGGGCACCACGACGACCACTCCCCGGCCGCCGTCGAGCGTCGCCCGGACGGCCTCGGCCACCGCGCGGGCCCACCCCTTGGCGCCCGGCAGCGCCGACCAGACGGCCCGGGGGGTCCTGCCGTTGCGCAGCGCGTCGAGGAACGACGGCCCCATGGGGTAGTCGCCCCAGACCCCGGCCTCAGGACCGTCCCCGACCGCTTGGACCGGACCGCCCTCGATCGCTTGGGCCAACCCGCTCCCGGCCGCTCGGGCTGGGCCGCCCTCGGCTACCTGCTCTGCGGCGCCCTCCGCAGCACCGGCCGCCCGCCCCTGACCGCCGTCAGGGGCGCCGACGACGGGAAGGGCAGCAGAGGCGGGAGAAGTAACAGGCGTGGAGGCAACGGCACCGCCAGCGGTCGCGGAGGCAGGCCCCGACGCGGACACAGGCGTGGTCTCGGAGGTGTCAGAGGTCACGGAGGTGGCCGCGAACGCTGAGGGCGCGGACGCGGCGCTTGAGGGGCCAGCGGCGGCGCTGGGGCCAGGGACAGGGGTCGCCGTAGCGGGGGTGACCGTGGCGGCCGTGCCGGAGCTGGAGTCTGCGGCGGGTGCGGTCTCGGCCGAGCCGGAGGCGGAAGCGCTGGTGTCAGGAGCGGAGGTGATCGTGGCGGAGGCGCCCGTGCCGCAGGCGGAGTCTGCGGCGGCTGCTGTTGCGGCCGGTCCGAAGGCGGAGGCGGTCGTACCGGAAACGGAGGCGGCAGTAGCGGCGGCGGGTGCGGGGGTGGCTTCGGCCCTGGCGTGGCGGGGTGGGACGGCCAGGCGGAGGACGTCGGCCAGCGTGCCCGCGTACCGGTCGGCGACCGCCCTGGCGAGGCCCGCGATCTCGCCGGTCAGCACCCGCTCCGGTGACACGACCCGTTCCAGGGGGGTCAGTTTGCCCGTGTGCTCGCTCTCCTCCACCCGTTCGAGGACGTACCCGTCCACGAGCTGTCCCGCGAAGCGGACCCGCACCCGGACGCCCGGCGCGGCCGTCTCGTGCATGGTCGCCGGCACCAGGTAGTCGAAGGGCCGGTCGAGGTGCGGCAGCGGGTTGTCGACGGCGACCCGGGCCACCGGCAGCGAGGGGGCGGGGACCGGGGCGCCCTTGGCGGGCTTCGACGGCTCCACTCTGCGCACGGCGTCGAGCGGCAGGAGGGCGTCGTCGGAGTCGGTCACGCATAACGTCTACCAGACCCGGCGGAGCGCGCACGCCGGGCCGGGAGCGCCGGGAGCATCGCGCGGGACACACCCGGTCCCGGCTGAGCGGGAACGCTCAGGCCGGGGCCGGGCTGAGGAGGTACGCCCCCGCCCAAGCCCTGGGCGGCTGTGCGGGAGCGCGCCGTCCCCGACCGCCTCGACGGCTTCCCCGCGGGGCGGCGCCAGCGGGTGTCGCCCGAATTGCGGCCCAGGACCCCTCCCAGGAGCCGTCTGCGTCGTTCGTCACCCGCTGGCACGTCAAGACTGAGATGAGTAACCCATACGCCACATCGGGAGGATTGCCTATATACGCCCCGAAGACGTCACCCAAGCGGCCACATGCGTGCGCGAGGCGAGATGTCCCTTGGCGAGAATGTTGCGGACATGGGCGTCCACGGTCCGCTTGGAGATGACTAGCCGGTCGGCGATCTGCGGGTTGGTCAGCCCCTCGCCGATGAGCCGCGCCACCTGCAGCTCCCTGGCGGTGAGCGTGCCCCCGCCGGGCTCCGCGCCTGCCCGCTGAGGCGATCCGGCTGGACCGGGCGGCTCGGGCGGTCCGAGCGTCCCAGGTGTCCCGGCCGGCGCGAGTGGCACGGTCCCGGGACGGACGTCCTCGCCGCCGGCGGGCGCGAGGGCGGACAGGCGGGCGTGCGTACGCGCGTCCAGGAGCCCTAGCCCGTACTCCCTGTACGGCATCAGCATCCGGAACCCCGCCCCCTCCCGCAGCACCACCGAGTCGTCCACCAGGTCCCCCAGCAACCCCGGAACCCCGGCCAGCCCCACCCCCCGCCCCACGGCCTCGGCCGCCGCGGCGGAGAACGTCCCCCTGAACACCGACAGCGCGCCCCACAAGGCCCGCTGCCGGGCCCCGCACAGCCCGTGGCTCCATCCGGCCAGCGAACGCAGGTCCCGGTGCCGTGGCAGCGCGCTGGTCGTCTGCGCGGCCAGTACGGGCAGCCGGTCCAGGAGCTCGGCGGCCGACAGGGAGCGCAGACCGGCGGCGGCCAGCTCGATGGCCAGCGGCAGCCCGTCGAGCCGCCGGCAGATGGCCGCGACCGCCTCGCGGTTGCCGCCGGTGAGGGAGAAGTCGGGGTCGACGGCCGCCGCCCGGTCGGCGAACAGCGCGGTCGCGTCCCGCTCCCCCAGCGGCCCGACCCGCAGGACGCGCTGCCCGGCCACGTCCAGCACCCGCCGCCCGGTGGCGATGATCGTGACGTGCGGCGCCTCGCGCAGCAGGGACGCGGCCAGGCGGGAGACGGGGGCCAGGAGGTGTTCGCAGGTGTCGAGCAGCAGCAGCGCCGCACGCCCGCGCTCCAGGAACCCAGGAGACAGGGAGCCGGAGATGTCGCGTTCGGGAAGACCGCCGGGGAACAGCATCGTCCCGCCCTCCAGCGCCCCGGGAAAGGCCGCCTCCGTCAGCGCCGTCAGCTCCACGTACCAGATCCCGCCCGGGAATCCGCGCCGCGCCCGCCGCGCGATCGCCGCCGCCACCCGGCTCTTGCCCGCCCCGCCCGGCCCGGTGACGGTGAGCAGCCTGGTCGCGGGCAGGGCGCGCAGCCCCTCGGCCACCTCGGCGGCGCGGCCGGAGAAGCTGGTGTACTCGGCGGGGAGGTTGCCTCTCATGGCGCCTGCTGCCGCCGCTTGGTCACCCAGGCGGCGACCTGGCCGCGTCCGGAGAAGCCGAGTTTGGCGAGGATGTTCTCGACGTGGGTGTCCACGGTGCGGCGGGCGACGACGAGCCGCTGCGCGATGAGGCGGTTGGTCAGCCCGTCGGCGACGAGTTCGGCGACGTCGGCCTCGCGCGGGGTGAGCGGCGCCCAGAACGGCACGGACTCGGCCACGGGCACGTCGCCGGTGGACAGCGCGTCGGCGATGGCCTCCTCGGCGGACATGGCCCTGCCCTCCACGACGGACCTGCCGTACTGCTGGCCGAGGCTCTCGCGCAGCTCGCGGTCGTAGCGGCGGCGTTCGGCGGCGAAGACCGGGGAGCCGAACAGCGGGTTCACCTCGTACCCCCACAGGCGGTGCGCGGCGCTGAGCAGCCGCACGGCGCGGGCGGGCATGTCCTGGTCGGCGGCGAGCCAGCCGAGCACCTCGACGCAGAACGCCCGCGCGAAGGTGACGTTCAGCGAGGCCTGGGTCCGCAGCGCGGCCCTGGCCAGCGGCTCGGCCTCGGCGTACTGCCCGCCGAGCCGCCGTACGAGCGCCAGCGCCAGCTCCGCCCAGGCGGCGGTGCCGCCGTCGCCCTCGGCCTGGCAGAGCGCGCGGGCGCGGGTCAGCGCCTCGTCGGCCTCGGCCGTGCGCCCGGCGAGCATGAGGGTCAGGCCGAGCTCGACGGTGGCGTTGGTCAGCGGCAGGCCGCCGGTGAGGCCGGCGATGGCCTCGGTGAGGTGGCGTTCGGCCGCCTCCAGGTCGCCTTCGCAGAAGCTGACGGTGCCGCGCATCTTGACGACGGCCGGGCCGCCGAACGGCTCGGCCTGTTCGAGTGCCGCGCGGGCCTCGGGCAGGTCGCCCCTGCCGGCCGCCAGGTGGGCCAGCTGCAGCAGGGCGTCGCGGCGCACGGCGTCGGGGCAGCGGGTGGCGGGCAGCAGGCGTTCCAGGTAGCGGCGGCCGTAGCGGGCCATGCCGCCGAACATCCACAGGTAGCCCAGCCACAGGCCCATCTCCAGCCCGTGCTCGCGCGCCTGCGGGTCGGCGGCGTAGGACTCCAGCGCGGCCCTGAGGTTGGCCCAGTCGGCCCGCAGCCGGACGACGTCCTCGACCCGGTCGCGGCCGGGCCGGTCGGCGCCGAAGGCGAGGGCGACGGCGTAGTAGTGCTCGCGGTGCCGTGTCCGCAGCCGCTCCGGCTCGCCGGTGCCCTCCAGGCGGGCGGCGGCGAACTCGCGCACGCTGTCGGGCAGGCGATAGACGGTGTGGCGCTCGTCGCGCTCCCTGATCACGATGGACTTCTCGACCAGCCCGGCCAGCGTCGGGTAGACGCGGGTGGCGGGCAGGGCCTGGCCCGAGCAGACGATCTCGGCCACCGTCAGGTCGAACGTCCCGGCGAACACCGTCAGCCGCTCCCACAGCAGCCGCTCCTCGGCCGAGCACAGCTCGTGGCTCCACGCGATCGCGGCCTGCATGGTCGAGTGCCTGCCGCGCCGCACTCCGGCGTCGGCGTGGGCGAGCGGCCCGTGCGCGTCCATCAGCGCCAGCAGCTCGTCCACGGGCAGCCGCCCGGCCCGTACGGCGGCCAGCTCGACCGCCAGCGGGATGCCCTCCAGGCGGCGGCACAGCTCGGCGACGGCCGCGGCGTTGTCCTCGGTGATCTCGAACTCGGGGTCCACGCCGGCCACCCGGTCCAGGAACAGCGCGACGGACTCCACGTGCGCCACGTCCTGGTCGGCTCCGCCCTCCGTCCCCGGCACCTGCAGCGGCCGGACGATCAGCGCGTGCTCGCCGGGGGCGCGCAACGCCTGTCTGCTGGTCGCCAGCACGTGCAGGCCGGGGGCGGCGCGCAGGAGGTACTGGACGAGGGCCGAGCAGGCGTCGGCCAGGTGCTCGCACGTGTCCAGCACGAGTAACAGGCGGCGCTGGGCCAGGTGCGCGGCGAGGTCACCGGTGACGTCGAGGGCGTGCGCGATGACCTGTTCGAGCGAGTCGGGGTCGGTGTGCCCCGACAGCTCGACGAACCAGATGCCGTCGGTGAACGCCCGCCGCATGAGCTGCGCCGCGCGTATGGCCACGCGCGTCTTGCCCACCCCGGCGATGCCGGTGATGGTGACCAGGCGACTGCGCTGAAGCATCCTCCGTACGTCCGCGACCTCCTGGCGACGGCCTACGAAGCTGGTCGTCGCGGTGGGCAGCGTGGCACGCCATGCCATGATCCATTCCCCAGTTTCCGGAAGATCCAAGGAAACCACGTTATGTGACGCTTCGCTGCCCTACGCGCTGGGCCCCTACGCGCAGATGCCGCATCCCGCCGGGGGATGCGGCACCTGATCGGGCGTGCGTCACAGACCGGCGGCGGCCCTGAGCGCCTCGGCGCGGTCGGTCGACTCCCACGAGAAGCCCTCGCGGCCGAAGTGGCCGTAGGCGGCCGTCTCGGAGTAGATGGGGCGCAGCAGGTCGAGGTCGCGGATGATCGCGGCCGGGCGCAGGTCGAACACCTCGAGCACGGCGGCCTGGATCGTCTCCACCGCCACCTTCTCGGTGCCGAAGCACTCGACGAACAGCCCCACCGGCTGGGCCTTGCCGATCGCGTAGGCGACCTGCACCTCGCAGCGGTCGGCGAGCCCGGCGGCCACGACGTTCTTGGCGACCCAGCGCATGGCGTAGGCGGCCGAGCGGTCGACCTTGGACGGGTCCTTGCCGGAGAAGGCGCCACCGCCGTGGCGGGCCATGCCGCCGTAGGTGTCGATGATGATCTTGCGGCCGGTGAGCCCGGCGTCGCCCATGGGGCCGCCGATCTCGAAGCGGCCGGTCGGGTTGACCAGCAGGCGGTAGCCCTCGATCTCGATGTCGAGACCGGCGAGCACGGGGTCGACCACGTGCTCCTTGATGTCGGGCGTCAGCATCTCCAGCAGGTCGATCTCGGCCGCGTGCTGCGTGGAGACGACCACGGTGTCGAGGCGGACCGGGGTGTCGCCGTCGTACTCGATGGTGACCTGGGTCTTGCCGTCGGGCCGCAGGTAGGGGACCGTGCCGGACTTGCGTACCTCGGACAGGCGCTGGGCCAGCCGGTGGGCCAGGGTGATCGGCAGCGGCATCAGCTCGGGCGTCTCGCGGCACGCGTAGCCGAACATGAGGCCCTGGTCGCCGGCGCCCTGGCGGTCGAGCTCGTCGATGTCGCCGCCGACGCGGTGCTCGTAGGCGTCGTCGACGCCCTGGGCGATGTCGGGCGACTGCGCGCCGATGGACACCGACACGCCGCACGAGGCGCCGTCGAAGCCCTTGTGGGAGGCGTCGTAGCCGATCTCCAGGATCTTCTCCCGGATGACGCCGGGGATGTCGACGTAGGTCTCGGTCGTGACCTCGCCTGCGACATGGACCTGGCCGGTGGTGATCATCGTCTCGACGGCGACCCGGCTCTTGGGGTCGTCCTTGAGCATGGTGTCGAGAATCGCGTCACTGATCTGGTCGGCGATCTTGTCCGGGTGGCCCTCGGTGACCGACTCCGAGGTGAACAGGCGGCGTGACAACTCAGTGGCTCCTCATGCAGCGGCTGCTGACGGTTGTGGGGGGCTCCGGCGGTAGGTGCGGGGCCAGGGCCTCGCCGAAGTCTAGCCCTACCAGGTGGCGAGGCGCGAAACGGGCTCCCGTCACAGGTCAGGCAGGGGGTCGGGGGGCAGGGTCTCGGGCGCGAAGATCTCGGCGTCGGCGGCGGCCACGACGGCGGCGTACTCCTCCTCGAACTCGAACGCCATCGCGCCCAGCTCGATGACCGGCCCGGAGGCCCGCAGGATCGGCCCGAGCCGGGTGTGGCGCGGGAACGTCGCGTGCACGGCGACGGGGCGGTCGCTCCTGAGCATGCGGGTGGCGAGGACGGAGATGGCCGTGTCGGTGACCACGATCAGATAGTTGCCGGTGCCGGGCGGGCCGACGGAGAGGGCGGGGAAGACGTAGCGGATGTCTCCGTGGTGCCCGAGCCCCTGACGGTCGAGCAAGGTGCGGCAGCGGTCTCTGACAGCGGAAGTAACCGGCATTCCAGCCCCCCTTTATGCCCCCTTTGTGTCAAGTATCCGCAGGCATGAGGGGATGCCGCAACAGTCGGAGAGCGACTTGATCCCACACGACGTCGGCGACGTCCTCCTTGGGACCGCGCGGGATCTCGACCGGCTCGCCGCCGGCGACGAGCACGGTGGCGGCGTTGTCGGGGGTGCCGAAGGCCAGGTGGGGGCCCACCTCGTTGACGACGAGCAGGTCGCAGCCCTTGCGGGCGAGCTTGGCCTGGCCGTTGGCCAGCACGTCGTGGGTCTCGGCGGCGAACCCGACGATCACCTTGGGGTTGGGCGCCACGCCGCGCAGGGTGCCCAGCTCGGCGAGGATGTCGGGGTTCTTCACCAGGCGGATCGGCTCGGGCTCGGCGTCGTTCTTCTTGATCTTGGAGTCGTGGCGCTCGGCGGGCCGGAAGTCGGCCACGGCCGCCGCCATCACCACCACGTCGGCGCCGGAGGCGGCCTCCAGGACGGCCTCACGCAGCTCGGCGGCGGACTCCACCCGCACCACCTCGGCCCCGGCCGGGTCGGGCAGCGACACGTTGGCCGCCACGAGCGTCACCTGAGCTCCCCTGGCGACCGCGGTGCGGGCCAGCGCGTAGCCCTGCAGGCCGGAGGAGCGGTTGCCGAGGAAGCGGACCGGGTCGAGGGCCTCGCGGGTGCCGCCCGCGGAGACGACGACCCGCCGTCCGGCCAGGTCGCGCTCACGCCCGGCGAGCACGCGCAGGCAGACCTGGAAGATCTCGGCGGGGTCGGGCAGGCGGCCGGGGCCCGAGTCGGCGCCAGTGAGGCGCCCGACGGCGGGGTCGATCACGACGGAGCCCCGCGAGCGCAGGGTCGCGACGTTGTCGCGGGTGGCCGGGTGCTGCCACATCTCGGTGTGCATCGCGGGCGCGAACACCACCGGGCAGCGCGCGGTCAGCAACGTGTTGGTGAGCAGGTCGCCCGCCAGGCCGTGGGCGGCCTTGGCGAGCACGTCGGCGGTCGCCGGCGCCACCACGACGAGGTCGGCCCGCTGGCCGATGCGCACGTGGGGCACCTCGTGGACGTCGTCCCACACCTCGGCCGTCACCGGGTTGCCGGACAGCGCCGCCCACGTGGGCTCGCCGACGAAGCGCAGGGCCTCGCGGGTCGGCACCACCCGCACCTCGTGGCCGGACTCGGTGAACAGCCGCAGCAGCTCGCACGCCTTGTACGCGGCGATGCCCCCGCTGACGCCCAGGACGACCCTCATGGTCGGGCTTCGTCTGGAGCGGGTCAGACCGCGCCTTCGATGGGCTCGGCGTTGAGCAGGCCCTCGGAGACCTCGCGAAGCGCGATGGACAGCGGCTTCTCCTGCGCGTGGGTCTCGACCAGGGGCCCGACGTACTCCAGCAGGCCCTCGCCGAGCTGGGAGTAGTAGGCGTTGATCTGACGGGCGCGCTTGGCGCCCATGATCACCAGGGAGTACTTGCTGTCGACGATGTCGAGCAGCGCGTCGATCGGCGGGTTGGTGATGCCCTCCGCGACCGGGGCAATGCCTGCCACGATGGTCAGACCTCTCGGTTGGTGGTTGTCGTGACCCCCTGAGGGTCAGTCATCAAGGCTATCAGCCGGTGGCACACGTCCTTGACATCCGTGTTCACCAGCGTGAGGTCGAACTCCTTCTCGGCCGCCATCTCGACCCGCCCCGCCTCCAGGCGGCGGGCGATGACGTCCTCGGGCTCGGTGCCGCGGCCCCGTAGCCGCTTCTCCAGCTCCTCCCACGTGGGCGGGGCCAGGAACACCAGCAGCGCCTCGGACATGCTCCTGCGCACCTGCCTGGCGCCTTCGAGGTCGATCTCCAGCAGCGTCGGCATGCCCTGCGCGAGCTTGTCGAGCACGGGCCGGCGCGGCGTGCCGTAGCGGTTGCCGGCGAACTCCGCCCACTCCAGCAGCTCTCCCGCCGCCACGAGCCGGTCGAACTCCTCGCCGTCGGCGAAGAAGTAGTGGACCCCGTCGATCTCGCCGGGCCGGGGCCTCCTGGTGGTCACCGAGACCGACAGCCACACCTCGGGGTGTGCCCGCCGGAGCTCGGCGACGACCGTGGACTTTCCGACGCCCGACGGCCCTGACAGGACCGTCAGGCGCCGCTCACTCGAGGGGAGGAAGCCGACCTCCGCGCCCGGTCCGGCCGCCTCATCGGCTCGAACACTGCCGGACCAGGACCTGTCGGTCACTTCCTACCCCCCGTTGAACCTGCGCCTTCGTGTGGAACCGAGATTAGCTCTCGTTGCCACCGAACTCGCGCTCGAGGGAGGCCCTCTGGTTCGCGCCGAGACCCCGCACGCGGCGGGACTCGGCGATGGCGAGCCGCTCCATCAGTTGCTTGGCGCGGACCTTGCCCACGCCGGGGAGCGATTCCAACAGGGCCGACACCTTCATCTTGCCGATGACGTCGTCTGTCTGCCCATCCTTGAGCACCTCAGCCAGAGAAACCGCGCCATGCTTGAGCCGGTTCTTGACCTCGGCACGCTCTTTACGGGCCTTGGCAGCCTTTTCCAAAGCTGCGGCGCGCTGCTCAGGGGTCAGGGGAGGAAGAGCCACGCCGGGTCACCTCGAATTTCTGTCGATGTACTCGGACGGGAAGGGAAACTAGCTGGTCATCGCCCCCTAAGCAACGTCAAAGGCACTTTCTCTCGCCACAAACTCCACTTCATCACTCTGTGTGACTGTAAAACTACAGAGTGCTGATCAAATCGCCCTCACTTCCCGCTTCTTCCTTACACACAGGAAGCGCCATGGGAGTACGATGATGATCACCTTCCCCTCGGGGAGCGGTGTCCGAAACGTACGCCGTTTCGGGTCCGAAACCTTGCCCGAGGTGGGGCTCCATGTCGTCCGCCATGCCGTGGCGGGGGTCTGCGTGAGCGCGCTCCGGGGGTGGTTCGCGCTCGTGCGCCACGGTGAGGACGCTCACCGTGCGTACACGCGCACCCGCCGTGACAGGGGGTGCGCGTGGGTCAGAACGGACGTAAGGGTCAGAACATACGTAAGAGCCGAAACGGGCGCGAGGGCTAGAACGGGACCGTGCGCCGCAGCGAGGCCGCGATGGCCGCCGCCGTGGCCCCCGGGTCCGGCGAGGCCGTGATGGGGCGGCCGATGACCAGCAGGTCGGCCCCGTCGGCCAGCGCCTGCTCCGGCGTCGCCACCCGGGCCTGGTCCTGGCTGTCGGCCCCGGCGGGCCGCACCCCGGGGGTGATCAGCGTGATCCCCGGGCCGACCTCCGACCGTACGTGCGCGACCTCGTGCGGCGAGCACACCAGCGCGGTGGCGCCCGCCTCGACCGACACGGCGGCCAGGCGGCGGACCGCGTCGGTGGCCGGACCGGCCAGGCCGATGCGGCCCAGGTCGGCCTCCGACAGTGACGTGAGCACCGTGACGGCGGCGATCTGGGTGTGCGGGGCCGACTCCACGGCGGCGCGGATCATCGCGGGCCCGCCGGTGGCGTGGACGGTGAGGATGGCCGGCCGCAGCCGGGAGACCGCCTTGGCGGCCCCGGCGACCGTGTTGGGGATGTCGTGCAGCTTGAGGTCCAGGAAGACCCGCACGCCGCTGGCCCCCCGTACGGAGGCGATGACGTCGGGGCCGTAGCGCAGGTAGAGCTCCAGGCCCACCTTCACCGTGCTGACGTGGGGGGTCACCAGCCCGGCCCACCGGGCGGCGGTCTCCAGGTCGGGGGCGTCGAGTGCGACGGCTATGGGTGCGGGCGTCAAGGGGAGCTCTCCTCGGAGTCGACGAGCAGGTGCCGGGGGGCGCTCCCCGGCGGTCGGTGTGCCAGGCCGACGGCGTCGGCCAGCCGCTGGAAGCCACGTACCCGCAGCAGGTCCTCCAGCTCACGTTCGATGCGCAGGCACGCGTACGGGTCGTGGAACAGGGCCGTCCCCACCCCGACCGCGCAGGCGCCGGCCAGGATGAGCTGGAAGGCGTCCTTGCCGGTCATGACGCCGCCGACGCCGATCAGCGGCACCCCGGGGAGCGCGGCGTGCACCTGCCACACGCACCGTACGGCCAGCGGCAGGATCGCGGGGCCCGACAGCCCGCCGGTCACGGCGGCCAGCGAGGGGCGCAGCGCCTCGGTGTCGATGGCCATGCCGAGCGGGTTGTTGATCATGGAGAGCGCGTCCGCGCCGGCGTCCACGCAGGCCCGGGCGACGGCCACGATGTCGGCGACGTCGGGGGCGAGCTTGGCGACGACCGGCACGTCGTAGCGCATGATGGAGCGCACCGAGGCGATCACCTCGGCGGCGGCGCTGCCCTCGCGGGCGAAGACGCGGCCGCGGTCCTCGATGTTGGGGCAGGACAGGTTCACCTCCAGGGCGGTGACGCCGGGCGCGTCGGCGAGCCTGCGGGCCAGCGCCGAGTACTCGGCCACGGTGCCGCCGCCGATGGAGACGATGGTCCTGATGCCGCGCTGGGCCAGCCAGGGCAGCTCGCGTTCGAGGAAGGCGTCGATGCCGGGGCCCTGGAGGCCGACGGCGTTCAGCATGCCGGAGGGGGTCTCGGCCATGCGGGGCGTGGGACGGCCGGCGCGCGGGGCCATGGTGATCGAGCGGGTGGCCAGCGCGCCGAGGCGGTGCAGGTCGAAGAACTGGGCCAGCTCGCGGCCGGACGCCGCGCACCCGGCGGCGGTGGTGATCGGGTTGGCCAGCTCGACGTGGGCCAGGAAGGTCCGCATGTCAACCGACATGGCGCACCCCGCCCCCGGGAGCGCCGAGCGCGTCGAACGGGATCGTTCCCACGTCCTCGAACCGCACCCGCTCCCCGCGGAAGACGGGCCCCTCGGCGCAGGCGCGCACCATCCGGGTCGCCCCGTCGTCGCCGATGACCGGCAGCACGCACGTCATGCACACGCCGATGCCGCACGCCATGGCCTCCTCGACGGCCACCTGCACCGGGATGTCGAACTCCATCGACACCGCCGTGACGGCCCGCAGCGTCTCCATGGGGGCGCAGGCGTACACGACGTCGGCGCGCGTGTCGGCGATGACCGCGGGCAGCGCGTCAGTCACCTTGCCGCGCAGCCCGAGCGAGCCGTCCTCGGTGGTCAGGGTGGTGGTCTGCGCCATCCGCCTGGCCCGCATGGCGCCGAAGACGCGGTCGGCGCTGGCCCCGCCGAGGACGAAGTCGACGCGGCAGCCCCGTTCGATGAGCTGGTCGGCCACCGGGAACAGCACCGCGGAGCCGTACTCGGCCCCGACCAGCACGCAGTGGACGGGGTCGCGGGGCAGCGGGAACGGCCGCCCGAGCGGCCCGACGAGGTCGAGGGTGTCGCGGGCGCGGCGCTCGCCGAGCCAGGCGGTGCCGGGGCCGCGCACGCTGAAGACCAGCTCCACCGTGCCGCCGTAGTCGGGCTTGACGTCGTGGATGGAGAACGCCCGCCGAGTGATCATGGACGAGTGGGCTCCCCCGACGGCGACGGACACGAAGTGGCCGGGCCGGTAGCGCTCGGCGATGCCGGGCGCCACCACCGTGAGCGCATGGTAGGCGTCGACCCGGCGCGTCGTCAGCACCGTGCCCGTCACCTGCACCGGAGTGCCGGCCAGTCCTCTTCACCTCCCGCGGGAGCCGTGCCCGCCGTTCCATGCCCCCCGCAGCCGCCCCGCCGCCGTCCCGAGCCCCCTGACCGCCGTCGAAGCCCTCCGACCGCCGTCGAGGGCCCTGACGGCCGCGCTAGGCCCCCCGCAGCGCCCGCGCGTGTTCCTGCAGGGACCGTACGCCGACGTCGCCCCTGACGATCGCCTGGATGCCCGCCGCCGCCGCGGCGAGCCCCGCGACCGTGGTGATGCACGGGATGCCGCGCAGCACCGCCGCCGTGCGGATGTCGTAGCCGTCCAGGCGCGGCCCGGACTGGCCGGGGCTGCCGAACGGCGTGTTGATGATCAGGTCGACCTCTCCGTCGAGGATGCACTGCACGCTGGTGGGCTCACCTCCGGGTCCGGGTCCCTCGCTCTGCTTTCGCACGATCTTGGCATGGACACCGTTGCGGCGCAGCACCTCGGCGGTGCCCTCGGTGGCGAGGATCTCGAATCCGAGGTCCGCGAGCGCCTTCACCGGGAAGATCATGGCTCTTTTATCCCGATTTGCGACGGATACAAACGCGCGTCCCTTGGTGGGCAGCTCCCCGTACGCGCCCGCCTGCGACTTGGCGTACGCCACGCCGAAGAACTCGTCGATCCCCATGACCTCGCCCGTGGAGCGCATCTCCGGCCCCAGGACGATGTCCACGCCGCGGAACCGGTTGAACGGCAGCACCGCCTCCTTCACCGCGATCGAGGCCTCCAGCGGCAGCGTCCCGCCGTCGCCGGCCGAGGGCAGCATGCCCTCCTCGCGCAGCGAGGCGATCGAGGCGCCGAGCATCACCCGGGCCGCCGCCTTGGCCAGCGGCACCGCGGTCGCCTTGGAGACGAACGGCACCGTACGGCTGGCCCGCGGGTTGGCCTCCAGGACGTACAGGACCCCGGCCGACATGGCGTACTGGACGTTCAGCAGCCCCCGCACCCCGACGCCGCTCGCGATGGCCTCGGTGGCGGCGCGGATGCGCTTGATGTCGTGACTGCCCAGGGTGATCGGCGGCAGGGCGCAGGCCGAGTCGCCGGAGTGGATCCCGGCCTCCTCGATGTGCTCCATGACGCCGCCCAGGTAGAGCTCGCGGCCGTCGTACAGGGCGTCCACGTCGATCTCGATGGCCTCGTCCAGGAACTTGTCCACCAGCACCGGGTGGCCGCCCTCCTGGGCCGCCATGTACGTGCCGAGCGTCTCGTCGTCGTAGACGATGGCCATCCCGGCCCCGCCCAGCACGTACGAGGGCCGCACCAGCACCGGGTAGCCGATCTCCTCGGCGATCCGCAGCGCCTCGGCCACGGTCAGCGCGGTGCCGTGCTTGGGCGCGGGCAGCCCCGCCTCGGCCAGCACCCCGCCGAACGCGCCGCGCTCCTCGGCCAGGTGGATCGACTCCGGCGAGGTGCCGACCACGGGCACGCCCGCGTCCTTCAGCGCCTGCGCCAGCCCCAGCGGCGTCTGCCCGCCGAGCTGCACGATCACGCCCACGACCGGCCCGGTCTGCTGCTCGGCGTGCACGACCTCCAGGACGTCCTCCAGGGTGAGCGGCTCGAAGTAGAGCCGGTCGGAGGTGTCGTAGTCGGTCGAGACGGTCTCGGGGTTGCAGTTGACCATGACGGTCTCGAACCCGGCCCGCGACAGCTCGAACGAGGCGTGCACGCAGGCGTAGTCGAACTCGATGCCCTGGCCGATCCGGTTCGGCCCGGAGCCGAGGATGATGACCTTGTCGCGCTCGCCGTACGGGACCTCGCTCTCCTCGTCGTAGGTGGAGTACAGGTACGGCGTCGCGGCGGCGAACTCGGCGGCGCAGGTGTCCACCGTGTTGTACACGGGCCGCAGCCCGAGCGCGTGCCGCAGGTCGCGCACCCGCGCCTCGTCGATGCCGCGGATCTCGCCGATCTGCGCGTCGCTGAAGCCGTGGCACTTGGCCCGGCCGATCACCTCGGCGGTCAGCTCGGGCGCGCCGGCCACGGCGCGGGCCTCCTCGTCGAGCAGCAGGAGCTGGTCCAGGAACCAGGGGTCCACGCTGGTCGCCCCGTACAGCTCGTCAAGGGTCGCGCCCGCCCTGATGGCCTGCTGCATCGTGCGCAGCCTGCCGTCGTGGGGGGTGCGGCACGCCTCCAGCAGCTCCTCCTTCGGGCGCGGGGAGCCCGCCCAGGTGAAGGAGGAGTCCTTCTTCTCCAGCGAGCGCAACGCCTTCTGCAGCGCCTCGGGGAAGGAGCGGCCGATGGCCATGGCCTCGCCGACCGACTTCATGTGCGTGGTGAGCGTCCGGTCGGCGCCCCTGAACTTCTCGAACGCGAAGCGCGGCACCTTGACCACGATGTAGTCCAGGGTCGGCTCGAACGAGGCCGGCGTCTGACGGGTGATGTCGTTGGGGATCTCGTCGAGGGTGTAGCCGATGGCCAGCTTGGCGGCGATCTTGGCGATCGGGAAGCCGGTCGCCTTGGAGGCCAGGGCGCTCGAACGGGACACGCGCGGGTTCATCTCGATGACGATCATGCGGCCGCTGCGCGGGTCGACGGCGAACTGGATGTTGCAGCCGCCGGTGTCCACGCCGACCTCGCGGATGACCGCGATGGCCACGTCGCGCATGTTCTGGTACTCGCGGTCGGTCAGGGTCAGCGCGGGCGCGACGGTGACGCTGTCGCCGGTGTGGACGCCCATCGGGTCGACGTTCTCGATGGAGCAGACGATGACGACGTTGTCGTTCCTGTCGCGCATGACCTCCAGCTCGTACTCCTTCCAGCCGAGGATGGACTCCTCCAGGAGCACCTCGGTGGTCGGCGAGGCGTCGAGCCCGGCCCCGGCGATGCGCCGCAGGTCGCTCTCGTCGTAGGCGAAGCCGGAGCCGACGCCGCCCATCGTGAACGACGGCCGCACCACCAGCGGGAACCCCAGCTCGCCGGAGGCGGCCAGGCAGTCGTCCATCGTGTGGCAGATGACCGACCTGGCCGACTCGGCGTTCAGGCCGTGCTCGCGGGCGACCTTGCCGACGATCTCCTTGAACCGCTCCCGGTTCTCGCCCGCCTGGATCGCGTCGAAGTCGGCGCCGATCAGCTCGACCTCGTACTTCTCCAGCGCCCCCGACTCGTGCAGCGCGACCGCGGTGTTGAGCGCCGTCTGCCCGCCGAGCGTCGGCAGCAGCGCGTCGGGCCGCTCCTTGGCGATGATCTTCTCGACGAACTCCGGGGTGATCGGCTCGACGTACGTGGCGTCGGCGAACTCCGGGTCCGTCATGATCGTCGCCGGGTTGCTGTTGACGAGGATCACCCGGAAGCCCTCGTCGCGCAGCACGCGGCACGCCTGGGTGCCGGAGTAGTCGAACTCGCACGCCTGCCCGATCACGATCGGCCCGGAGCCGATGACCAGGACGGACCTGATGTCCTCACGCTTGGGCACGGCTCATGACCTCACAGAACTCGTCGAACAGGTACGCGGCGTCGTGCGGCCCGGCGGCGGCCTCCGGGTGGTACTGGACGCTGAAGGCCCGGCCGTCGAGCAGGCGCAGGCCCTCCACGCAGCGGTCGTTGAGGTTGACGTGACTGACCTCCGCCCGGCCGTAGGGGGTCTCGAACGGCTCGCCCACGGGCGCCTCGACGGCGAAGCCGTGGTTGTGCGCGGAGATCTCCACCTTGCCCGTGCGCACGTCCTGGACGGGCTGGTTGACGCCCCGGTGCCCGTAGCGCAGCTTGTACGTCGACAGCCCCAGGGCCCGGCCGAAGATCTGGTTGCCGAAGCAGATCCCGAAGAACGGCACCTCCGCCTCCAGCACCCGCCGCAGCGGCGTCACGTCCACGGTGGCGGGGTCGCCGGGCCCGTTGGACAGAAACACCCCGTCCGGCCCGACCGCCATGATCTGCTCGTACGTGGCGCCCGCGGGCAGCACGTGCACCTCGCAGCCGCGCTCGGCCATCCGGTGCGGCGTCATGCCCTTGATGCCCAGGTCGACGGCCGCGACCGTGTACCGCTTGGCGCCGATGGCGGGCACGACGTACGGCTCGGCCGTGGCGACCTGCGCGGCCAGGTCGGCGCCCTCCATGCGCGGCGAGCGGCGTACGCGCTCGACCAGCTCCTCCACGGGCGCGCCGGGGTCGGTGAAGATCCCGGCGCGCATGGCGCCGCGCTCGCGCAGGTGGCGGGTCAGCGCGCGGGTGCCGGGCATGGCGATGCCGACGACGCCCTGCTCCTTGAGGTAGTCGTCGAGCGAGCGGTCGGCCCGCCAGTTGGACACCACCCGGGAGGGCTGGCGCACGACGTACCCGGCGACCCAGACGCGGCCCGACTCGGGGTCCTCGTCGTTGACGCCCGTGTTGCCGATGTGCGGGGCCGTCATCGCGACGATCTGCCGGTGGTAGGACGGGTCGGTGAGCGTCTCCTGGTAGCCGGTCATGCCGGTGTTGAAGACCATCTCGCCGAACGTCTCACCCTCGGCCCCGTACGGGGTTCCGTGGAAGACTCGCCCGTCTTCCAGCACTAGGAGACTCAAACCAGCTTCCCTTCGAGTACGGTCGGCCTGCCACGCAGGAACGTGGCCACCACCCTGCCGGGCAGCGTCATGCCCTCGTACGGGGTGTTGCGGCTCTTGGAGGCGAACGCGGACGGGTCCACCGCGGTGCGGACGGACGGGTCGTACAGGGTCAGGTTGGCCACGGCCCCGGCCTCGACCGGCCGGCCGTGGCCGGGCAGGCGGCCGATGCGCGCCGGCGCGTACGACATGCGCTCGGCGACGCCCGCCCAGTCGAGCAGACCGGTGTCCACCATGGCCTCCTGCACCACGCTGAGCGCGGTCTCCAGCCCCACCATGCCCATCGCGGCGGCCGACCACTCGGTCTCCTTGTCCTCGACCGGGTGGGGGGCGTGGTCGGTGGCCACGACGTCGATCGTGCCGTCGGCCAGCGCCGCGCGCAGCGCCTCGACGTCGGCGCGGGTGCGCAGCGGCGGGTTGACCTTGTAGATCGGGTTGTAGGCGCCCACCGGCGAGTCCTCGACGAGGTCGTCGGTGAGCAGCAGGTGGTGCGGGGTGACCTCGGCGGTGACGTCCCAGCCCTTGGACTTGGCCCAGCGCAGGATCTCCACCGAGCCGGCCGTGGACACGTGGCAGACGTGCAGCCGGGAGCCGACGTGCGCGGCCAGCAGGCAGTCGCGGGCGATGATCGCCTCCTCGGCGACGGCCGGCCAGCCGGTCAGGCCGAGCCTGCCGGACACGACGCCCTCGTTCATCTGCGCGCCGCCGGTCAGCCGGGGCTCCTGGGCGTGCTGGGCGACGACGCCGTCGAACGCCTTGACGTACTCCAGGGCGCGGCGCATCAGCACGGCGTCGTCCACGCACTTGCCGTCGTCGGAGAAGACGCGGACGCGGGCGGCCGAGTCGGCCATCGCGCCCAGCTCGGCGAGCTGCCTGCCCTCCAGCCCGACGGTGACCGCGCCGACCGGCTGCACGTCGCAGTGGCCGAACTCGCGGCCGAGCCGCCACACCTGCTCGACGACGCCGGCGGTGTCGGCCACGGGTGAGGTGTTGGCCATGGCGTGCACGGCCGTGTAGCCGCCGCGGGCGGCCGACTGGGTGCCGGTCTGCACGGTCTCGGCGTCCTCGCGGCCGGGCTCGCGCAGGTGGGTGTGCAGGTCGACGAGGCCGGGCAGCACGATCGCGCCCCTACCGTCGAAGCCGCCGTCGAAGCCGTCGTCCCCGCTCAGGCCGGGCCCGGTCTCGGCGACCAGGCCGTCCTCGATCCGCAGGTCCACCGGCTCGCCGCCGAGAATCCGTACGTTGCGAATGATCACGCGATCTCTCCCCCGAGCAGCAGGTACAGGACGGCCATGCGGATGGTCACGCCGTTGGCGACCTGCTCGACGATCGTCGAGCGCGGCGAGTCGGCGACCTCGGCGGCGATCTCCATCCCCCGGTTCATCGGGCCGGGGTGCATCACGATCGCCTCGTCGGGCATCTTGGCGAACCGGTCGCGGTCGAGCCCGTAGCGCCGCGAGTACTCCCGCTCGCTGGGGAAGTACGCGGCGTTCATCCGCTCCTTCTGCACCCGCAGCATCATCACGACGTCGGACTTGGGCAGCACCGCGTCGAGGTCGTAGGAGACCGAGCACGGCCAGGTGTCGATCGAGACCGGCAGCAGCGTCGGCGGCGCGACGAGGGTGACCTCGGCGCCGAGCGTGGCCAGGAGCAGCACGTTGGAGCGGGCGACCCGGCTGTGCAGGACGTCGCCGACGATCGTGACCCGGCGCCCGTCGAGGCCGCCGAGGCGGCGGCGCATGGAGAAGGCGTCGAGCAGCGCCTGCGTGGGGTGCTCGTGGGTGCCGTCGCCGGCGTTGACGACGCTGCCGTGCACCCAGGTGGCCAGCCGGTGCGGCGCGCCGGAGGCCTGGTGGCGGATGACGACGGCGTCGGCGCCCATCGCCTCCAGGGTCAGCGCGGTGTCCTTGAGCGACTCGCCCTTGGAGACGCTGGAGCCCTTGGCGGAGAAGTTGATCACGTCGGCGGACAGCCGCTTGGCCGCCGCCTCGAACGAGATGCGCGTACGGGTGGAGTCCTCGAAGAACAGGTTGACCACCGTGCGGCCGCGCAGCGTCGGCAGTTTCTTGATGGAACGTTCCGAGACCCTCGCCAGCTCCTCGGCGGTGTCGAGGATCAGCAGGGCGTCGTCCTTGGCCAGGTCGCCGGCGGAGATGAGGTGGCGGTTCACTTGGCGTCCCCCTTCGCGGGCTCCTGCGTGCGCCGCTGGGCGGGCGGTCCCTTCACGAGCACGACGGCGTCGCGGCCGTCGATCTCGTCGAGGAAGACCTTCACCTTCTCGCTCTTGGCGGTGGGCAGGTTCTTGCCGACGTAGTCGGCGCGGATGGGCAGCTCGCGGTGGCCGCGGTCGACCAGCGTGGCGAGCTGCACGGCGGTCGGGCGGCCGAGGTCGTTGAGCGCGTCGAGCGCGGCGCGGACCGTGCGGCCGGAGAAGAGCACGTCGTCCACCAGGACGACGATCCGGCCGTCGATGCCGTCGGGCGGCAGGTCGGTGCGGCCGAGCGGCCGGGCGGGGCGCAGCCGCAGGTCGTCGCGGTACATGGTGATGTCGATCGAGCCGACGGGGATCTTGACGCCCTCGAACTGCTCGATCCGGTCGCCGAGCCTGCGGGCCAGGGTGGCGCCGCGGGTGGGGATGCCGAGGAGGACGACGCCGCCGGCGCCTTTGGTGCGTTCGAGGATCTCGTGCGCTATCCGGGTCAGCGCCCGGTGGATGTCAGGGCCTTCGAGCACGGCCCGGGAATCGAGCGCGGAATCGGCCCTGGGATCGGGCCTGGGATCGGGCCTGGGATCGGGCCTGGGATCGGGCCTGGGATCGGGCGCAGCGTCGGACATGGCGAAGCTCACCGCCTTTCCCGCCTCACGGGACGGGTCTTAAAAGGGTGTCGGTCGGGACACACAGTACCAGGGGCTACCAGCCAGAACTTGGGCGGCTCGCATGCGTGACGACCGCCCGCCTTGCGGGGATAGTCGAACAATGACCTTCCATGTCGACTCCGAGGTGGGCACGCTCCGCCAGGTGCTCCTGCACAAGCCTGAGCTGGCGCTCAAGCGGCTCACCCCGACGAACAAGGACGAGTTCCTCTTCGACGACGTCCTGTGGGTGCAGCGTGCCATGGAGGAGCACGAGGAGTTCCAGCGGGTGCTGAGCGGGCGGGGCGTCAAGGTGCACATGCTGGCGGACCTGCTGCGGGAGACCGTCGAGATCCCGGAGGCGCGCAAGCACATCCTCGACGGGATTCTCGACGAGCGGTTCATGGGCCCGCTGGCCGTGGACGACATCCGCAACACGCTCGACGCGATGGACGCCACGACCCTGCAGATGTACCTGACCGGCGGCATCACCAAGCGGGAGCTGGTGGAGATGGGCTGCGACCCCAAGTCGATGTCCTACCACGCCACCCACGCCGACGGCTTCGTCCTGCCGCCGCTGCCCAACCACCTGTTCACCCGCGACACCTCCTGCTGGGTGTACGACGGCGTCTCGATCAACGCGATGAAGAAGAAGGCGCGCATGCGCGAGACGGTGAACATGGAGGCGATCTACGAGTTCCACCCGACCTTCGCCGAGGGGTTCGGCCAGGGGCGGAAGGGCGGCTACCACGTGTGGCTGCCGGGCCAGTCGGTCGCCCCGGCCACGCTGGAGGGCGGCGACGTGCTGGTCATCGGGGACGGCGCGGTGCTGGTCGGGATGAGCGAGCGGACGCAGCCGCAGGCGATCGAGATGCTGGCGCAGCGCCTGTTCCAGGCGGGCAGCGCGCGGAGGATCGTGGCGCTGGACATGCCGAAGGCTCGGGCGTTCATGCACCTGGACACGGTGATGACGATGGTGGACGTCGGGGTGTTCACCAAGTACGGGGGGCTCGGCATGCTGCCCTCGTACACGATCGAGCCGGGTGACACCGAGAAGGAGCTGAAGGTCACCGACCACCCGCCGGGCGACATGCACCGCGCGATCGCGCGGGCGCTGGGCCTGGACGACATCAAGGTGCTGACGCCGACGCAGGACGTGTACGCGGCCGAGCGGGAGCAGTGGGACGACGGCTGCAACGCCCTGGCCGTCGAGCCGGGCGTGGTGATCGCCTACGAGCGCAACACCACCACGAACAACTTCCTGCGCGACAACGGCATCGAGGTGATCACCATCCGGGGCAGCGAGCTGGGCAGGGGCCGCGGCGGGCCGCGCTGCATGAGCTGTCCCCTCGAACGTGACGCGGCCTAGGGATGCGCGTCCTCGTCGCCCTGGGGGGCAACGCGGTGCTGCGGCGCAGCCAGAAGGCCGACGCCGAGCCGCAGATCGCCAACGTCGCCGAGGCGGTCAAGACGCTGGCCAAGCTGGCCGAGAGGCACGAGCTGGTCGTCACGCACGGGAACGGCCCGCAGGTGGGGCTGCTGGCCCTGCAGAGCGCCAACGACCCGCGCCTGACCAAGCCGTACCCGTTCGACACGCTCGGCGCCGAGACGCAGGGCATGATCGGCTACTGGATGCTGCAGGCCCTGCAGAACGCGCTGCCGGGCCGGCAGGTCCTGGCGATGGTCACGCAGACGCTCGTGACGGCGGTCGACCCGGCCTTCGACCACCCGACGAAGTTCGTCGGCCCGGTCTACGAGCAGGACGAGGCGCGCAAGCTGGCCGCCGAGTACGGCTGGACGGTGGCGGCCGACGGCCACTACTGGCGGCGCGTCGTGCCCTCCCCCGCCCCGCGGCGGGTGATCGAGACGCGGCTGATCCGCCAGATGGTCGGCGCGGGCGTCGTGGTGATCTGCGCGGGCGGCGGCGGCATCCCGGTCATCCGCGACGAGCACGGGCGGCTGTCGGGGGTGGAGGCGGTCATCGACAAGGACGCGACGGCGTCGATGCTGGCCGAGGCGCTCGACTGCGACGCGTTCCTGATCCTGACCGACGTGCCGCGCGTCCTGCGCGGCTTCGGCACGGCGTCGCAGACCGAGATCGCCCACACCACGCCGCACGAACTGCGGGCTCTCGACTTCCCAGCGGGCTCGATGAGGCCGAAAGTGGAAGCGGTCTGCCGATTCGTGGAGACCACCGGCGACATGGCGGCGATCGGCGAGCTCGGGCAGGCGGAGCAGATCCTCGACGGCTCCGCCGGCACGATCGTCACGCCGAACGCCCGCTGGCCGCTGACCAGCACGTTGTAGGAGGTGTCCCGTGTCACTGGCCGAACGGCTCTTCCGCGTCAAACCCACCGAGCAGATCGTGGCCGAGGGCGGCCACGGCGAGGGCGGTGAGCTGCGCCGCACGATGTCGCTGTGGCAGCTCACGCTGTTCAGCGTCGGCGCCACGCTCGGCACCGGCATCTTCGTCATCCTCGGCCAGGCCGTGCCGAAGGCGGGTCCCGCCGTCGTGCTGGCGTTCGTGCTGGCCGCGGTCACCGCGTTGTTCTCCGCGCTGTCGTACGCGGAGCTGGCCGGCACGATCCCGGTGTCCGGCTCGTCCTACTCCTACGCGTACGCGACGCTGGGCGAGCTGGTGGCCTGGATCTGCGGCTGGTGCCTCATGCTGGAGTACGCGGTGTCGGTGGCGGCGGTGTCGGTCGGCTGGGGCGAGTACCTGAACTCGTTCCTGCACGGCCTGTTCGGCTGGACGCTGCCCGCGGCGATCACCCACTCCCCCGGCGACCAGGGCGGCGTCGTGAACGTCACCGCCGTCCTCATCGTGGTGCTGTGCACCTGGCTGCTGCTGCGCGGCTCGTCGGAGAGCGCCACGGCCAACGCGGTGTTCGTGCTCATCAAGGTGGCCGTGCTGGCCTTCTTCTGCGTGCTGGCCTTCACTGCCTTCAGGGGCGGCAACTTCGCGCCGTTCGCGCCCCTGGGCGCGGCGGGCATCACCGCGGCGGCCTCCCAGGTGTTCTTCTCCTACATCGGCTTCGACGCCGCCTCCACCGCGGGCGAGGAGGCCAGGAACCCCAAGCGCGACCTGCCCCTGGCGATCATCTTCTCGCTGGTCATCGTCACCGTCATCTACGTCCTGGTGGCCGTGGCCGCGATCGGCGCCCTGCCGTGGACCGACTTCGACGCCGAGCGCACCGAGGCCAGCCTCTCCTACGTCGTGAACCTCGCCACCTCCGCCACCTGGCCCGGCCTCGTCGTGGCCTTCGGCGCGGTCGTGGCCATCGCCAGCGTCGTCCTGACCGTCATCTACGGGCAGACCCGCATCCTGTTCGCGATGTCGCGCGACGGGCTCATCCCGCGCGTCTTCCAGAAGGTGAACGCGCGCCGCCAGGTGCCGATCGCCAACACGCTCATCGTGGCGCTGTTCATCTCGGTGCTGGCGGGGCTGGTGCCGCTCGGGCAGCTGGCCGAGGCCACGAGCATCGGGACGCTGTTCGCGTTCGCCATCGTCAACGTCGGCGTGCTCGTGCTGCGCTACCGCAGCCCGTCGCTGCCGCGCACGTTCCGGACGCCGCTGTTCCCGGCGACGCCGGTGCTCGGCACGGTCTTCTGCGTCATCGTCATGGCGGGGCTGGCCGGGGTGACGTGGCTGGCGTTCGGGCTGTGGATGCTGGCGGGGCTGGTCTGCTACTTCCTGTACGGGTATCGCCACTCGCGGCTGAACACCGAGGTGCCCAGATGAAGCTCGACAACGTACTGACCGGGTTCGTCCCGGAGCCGCGCGGCCGGGACGGGCTGGCTCTGGCCGTGGTGCTCGCCCGGCAGGCCAAGGCGCGCCTGACGGTGGCGACCGTGCAGCCGCCCGCGTGGACGACGCCGGGGCCGGCGCGGGCCGACCTGAGCGCGTGGCGGACCTACCTGAAGGAGCAGGCCGGCGCCACGCTCGGCCAGGCGCGCGACCTCGCCGGCCGGCTCGACTTCGACGGGGCCGACTACGTCGTCCACACCAACAAGGGCAGCGGGCGCGGGCTGGTCGAGCTGGCCCGGCTGCGCAAGGCGGACGTCGTGGTCATCGGTCCCGCGCCCGGCGGCGGCCGTGGCCGCGTCTCCTTGGGCAGCACCGCCGACCAGCTCCTGCACTCCTCCACCGCGCCGGTCATGCTCGCGCCGCGCGGCTACGCGGACGCGCCCTGCGAGGCGTTCGAGCGCATCACGGTCGCCTACCGGCGCGGGCCGTGCGCCGACGCCGCCGTGCGCGACGCCGCCCAGGCGGCGCTGGCGCTGGACGTCCCGCTGCGGCTCATCACGCTGGTGGTCCGCAACGAGCGGCGGGCGGCCGTCGAGGAGGACATGCTGGCGCGGCTGCGCGACCAGGTGACGGGCGACCTGGCGGCGGCGGCCGACGGGCAGCGGCGGCACATCGCGGCGACGGTGGAGGTGCTCGAAGGGCGCCATGTGGCGCAGGCGCTGGGGGCGACGTCGTGGCTGCCGGGGGAGCTCCTCATCTGCGCCTCCAGCAACGCGGGGCCGCTTCGGCGGGTGTTCCTGGGGGACACGTCGCTCAAGATCGTACGGGCTGCGACATGTCCGGTCATGATCCTAACCCGCCAGCCCTGATCCCCGGACCGGGCCGCCGACCCCCGCTGATGCCGCTGATCCCGTGGCGTCCTGCCTGCTCATTCACTCCGATCGTCTCCCCTGCTCCTCGGTCGGCGCGTGGTCCGGC
>NZ_JAHKRL010000520.1 GCF_019396405.1 Nonomuraea rhizosphaerae
CGTGCCACCCCGTGTCGCCCCCCGCCCGCCAGCACAGCAGCCAGACGTCCACGTACGCGTCGCGGTACAGCGAGGCGTAGTGGCGGCCGCCCTCCTCGGGGAAGTCGACCTGCTCCCGCCACTGGGCCGGGTCGGCGGCCAGATCGTTCACCAGAGCGCGCAGCTCGCGCCGGTCCAGCGTGCGTTCCGGAAGCCGCGCACACGCGCTCCCGCCCTGGATAACGTCAGCGTGCTCGATCACGTACGACTCTCCTCTCCGCATTTGATGGCCGCACTGCGTGCGGCGGGCTCAGTCGCCATGTGCCGCCGCCTTCCTCCGTCGCTCTGGTCGCTGCGCTCCCGGCGCTCCTCCTCCAGGCGACGGCGCTCCTTCGCCGCATTTGATGGGGCGGGTCCCGTCTTTGAGAAGGCGACGGGGGTTGACGACCTGGATGGCGTGGTTGGCGGCCTCGCCGAGTCCAGGGTCCGGGGCAGTGGCGTAGGGGGCGTCGGAGCCGTTGACGACGACGTCGATGCCCAGTTCGCGGACGATCGCGTCGATGGCGCGCGGCCCGTACGACGAGGTCTCCACGAAGCAGCCGGGATCGACCAGGCCGCGGTTGGTGCCGCCGCGCGCGATGAGCCGCTCCGAGTGCAGCGGCGCCAGCCCGGCCAGCAGCGCGAAGCAGACGCGCAGCCTGGGGTGGCGCGGCCGGACGACGGCGTGGAAGTAGTGCCACGACTGGTGCATCTGCTGCACGTACGGCACCACCGCGGGCCACCAGGCGGGCGTGCCGGGCGTGGGCGCGGCCGGGCCGGGGTGCACGAACAGCGGCAGGTCCCGCTCCGTCAGCACCTCCAGCAGGCGGTCGTCCAGCGGCGCGGTGGCCGGGACCTGCAGTCCGGCGAAGCCGCGGTCGAGGTCCTTGGCCAGCCGCCCGGGGTCGGGCTCGCTGTGGCAGGTCGAGGCCCACGCGCCGAACGGCTCGGGCAGGCCCAGCGCGCCCTCGTGGTAGGCCTCCAGCAGCGGCCATGACTCCTCGGGCGGCAGGAGCTCGATGCCGAGCGGGCTGGACAGCGACACCAGGGCCAGATCGAGGCCGGCGACGTCCCTGTTCTCGTGGTCGGCGGGGTTCACCTCGTAGGGCGGCTCACCGTCGAGGAGCAGCGTCCAGCCGTCGAGGCGCGGGGGCGTGGCGCGGGCGCGGAGCGCCTCGACGAAGGATCCGGTCCACAGATGCTGATGGATGTCGATGCTCATGGCTACGCCTCCCCTCATTTCCTACTAAGATTGACGGTAAATATAGCACGCTGGTGATTCGCGAGTGTGAAGCGATTCAGTGATACGGTTCAGTGAACCGCTTCACCCGACAAATGTCAACGTATCGACATACGGTCGCCCCGCTCGCCGCGCTCTTTCTGTCGGCCATACGCAATAAGCTGGCGAGATGCCTCGCAAGCGAGCGACGATCCGGGAAGTGGCCCAGGCGACCGGCCTGTCACCGGCCGCCGTCTCCTACGCGCTGCGCGGCATGCAGGTCTCCGAGGAGACCATCGAGCGCGTGCGGGCCGCCGCCGCCGAGCTCGGTTACGAGGCCGACCCCATCGCCAGGGCGCTGGCCAGCGGCCGCACCGGCATGATCGGCCTGCTGTGCGGCTCGCTGGAGGACCTGTGGCAGCAGTCGCTGGCCGTCGGCATCAGCAGGGGCCTGCGGGAGAAGGACCGCTACGCGCTGATCCTCGACGCGGTCGGCGACCCGGCCCGTGAGCGCGCCCTGGCCCAGCAGCTGCGCGACCAACGGGTGGACGGCCTGATCGTGCAGCCGATCGACCCGGCCGCGCCGTTCTGGGCGGAGCTGTGCGAGACGCTCCCGGTCGTGGCGATCGGCGACTCGCTGTCCGGCACGGCCGGCGAGGTCGTCTTCGACAACCGGCGCGGCGTCACGCTGGCGCTGGAGCACCTGCACGCGATGGGCCACCGCGGCCTCACCGTGCTGACCCCCACCGGTGACAGCACGCCCGACCGTCCCGCCGACGTGCACGTGACGGCCGAGGCCGACCGGCTCGGCCTGGAGATCGAGGTCTACACCTCCCCGCACAGCCTGGCGGGGGCGACGGAGGTCGCCCAGGGCGTCCTGAGCGACAAGAGCCCGGGTGCGGTCTTCTGCTTCGCCGACTCGATCGCGTACGGCGTCTACGCGGCGGCCGGTGAGCTCGGCCTGTCGATCCCGGGCGACCTGTCGGTCATGGGCTACGACGACCACCCGATGTCGGGCCTGCTCACGCCCGGCCTCACCACGGTCGACTGGAACATCGACGGCATCATCAGGGCGGCCGTCCGCCTGATGTCGGCGGCGGCCGACGGGGGGGCCCCGCGCGCCC
>NZ_JAHKRL010000521.1 GCF_019396405.1 Nonomuraea rhizosphaerae
GCCCCCGGAGACGCTCGCCGTCTCCGGGGGCTTCGCCCTTGCCGGGAATCAAGTTGGCAGGTGGGGTGTTAAGGGATGTACAGTCTTGTTGCTCGGCTCTTCGGGGCCGTGTTGACAACTGCACAGGGGGTGACTGGCTTCGACTTCGACCTTGCAACTCAGGGGAAGCGGGCCGAGGACTGCGGACATAACCTCGTTAACACTGTGACCGCAAACCAATAAGTGCCAATTCCAAGCGCACTGTGGCGAGCCAGGGCGACCTGGCTCTCGTTGCCTAAGTAACGTAAGCCACTGTCAGCCCGGGAGTGCCTTCGGCCCGGGACCTGGCATCGCTAGAAGGCTCAACCGCTCGACCCGGCCACGGGGGAGAGCGGGAAATCAAACAGTGGCTGAGCCTGTCGGCAACTTGCCTGCGTGAGCGCCGGGGCTGAGAAAAGCACAGCAGGCTGCGCCCGGAGAAGCCCTGTCTTGGGGTTGAAGGACGCGGGTTCGATTCCCGCCACCTCCACTGTTGATCATGATGCGGCGGCACCCGGTATGGGTGCCGCCGTTTTCGTTTCAAAGGGGTTCGCAGGGGGGCTTCGCGCTTGAGGGCCTCAGACGTTGTTTCCAGTCG
>NZ_JAHKRL010000522.1 GCF_019396405.1 Nonomuraea rhizosphaerae
ACCCGGACGCACCTGCTGGCGCGCCGGGTCGGCGTCGGTGAAGCTACTTGCCCGAGGCCTTCTTGCCGAAGCGCTTCTCGAAGCGCGCCACCCGGCCGCCGGTGTCGAGGATCTTCTGCTTGCCCGTGTAGAACGGGTGGCAGGCGGAGCAGACGTCGGCGTGGATGACGCCGTTCTTGGCGGTGCTGCGGGTGGTGAACGTGTTGCCGCAGGTGCAGCTCACCTGGGTCACGTGGTACTCGGGGTGGATATCGGCCTTCATTGCTGTCCTTTCGAGGTGCGGTCGCCGGGTCGCCAGAAGACGCGTGCAACGCGGGGGCGGGAACCGGAACCGCTGCGGGTCAGCTACCAGTGTGCCAGATGCTGTAACCCTCCCAGGCCACCCGGCATTCCCCGATCCTTATGGCGGAGTCACTCACGTCACATTAGGCTCCGCCGCACAATCCATCTTTCTTCCCAAAGGGGCTGGGATCTGATGAAGAAGAGGCAGCGGTCGCTCACGGCGACCGTCACGGGGGCCGTGCTCTTCCTGGGGGTTCTCCTCGGCGGCACGAGCCTGCCGGCCGGCGCGGCGGCCGCCGGCGACGACTTCAGCGGGGCCGGCA
>NZ_JAHKRL010000523.1 GCF_019396405.1 Nonomuraea rhizosphaerae
CCGCGGATCCGCAGACGGATCCGCGGCCTCTTTGTTTGTCCGCGACCCCCGACCACCTACGAGGTGCCCGACCCAAGATCAAAGATCGATCAAAAGGAGACCGAGATGGGGGCGAAGACGATCATGGACCTGATCGACGAAGCCAAGATCCCCTGTCGTACCGACCCTGACCTGTGGTTCGCCGAGTCGCCGGAGGACGTGGAGTTCGCGAAGGCGCTCTGCGGCGACTGCCCGATCCAGAAGGCCTGCCTGGCCCGCGCGCTGGAGCGCGAGGAGCCGTGGGGCGTCTGGGGTGGCGAACTGATCCTCCGGGGAACCGTCGTTCCCCGCAAGCGGCCCCGCGGACGTCCGCGTAAGCACCCGGTCGCTGCCTGACCCCCCGATCACGACAAGCCAGAAAGCAGACACTCACATGAACACTCGTCCGAGGAGCCTCAAAGTGCCGTATCTGACCCATGAATTGGTCAACGACCGAATACAAACCCTCCACCGTGAGGCCGAGGAGCAGCGTCTCGTCTCGCATCTCCGCCGCGTGCAGCGTGCGCGCCGCAGAGTCCAGCGGGCGAACGAGCGCCTCCACCGGGTCATGGCCCAGGAGATCTGAGCCGGGAGGTCCTGCCGCCGGCGCAGGATCTCCCGCAAGGAGTGATTGAGCGGCCGGGCGCTGTACGCGCCCG
>NZ_JAHKRL010000524.1 GCF_019396405.1 Nonomuraea rhizosphaerae
CCCCCCCGCCGCCGTCCTCGTCCAGCGCTTCGTCGCCGCCCGCCGGGCCAGGGCCGTGCTGACCGCCGACGAGCAGGTACGCGTCAGGGCCCGCGAGGGCAGGCCCGAGCCGCAGGCGGTCCAGCCGGGCGCGCTGCCCGACATCTCGGTCGAGGACGCGCTGGCCGAGCTGGAGAACATGATCGGCCTGGTCCCCGTCAAGGAGCAGGTCCGCTCGATCGCCGCCTCCATCGAGGCCTCCCGCCTGCGGGCCGAGGCCGGCTACAAGGCGGGCCGCCCGACCAGGCACTTCGTCTTCCTGGGGCCGCCCGGCACCGGCAAGACCAGCGTCGCCCGCACCGTGGCGAAGATCTTCTACGCGTTCGGCCTGCTCGACACCCCGTTCGTGGTCGAGGCGCAGCGGGCCGACCTGGTCGGCGAGTTCCTCGGCGCGACCGCGATCAAGACCAACGAGCTGGTGGACCGGGCGCTGGGCGGCGTCCTGTTCATCGACGAGGCCTACAGCCTGATCAACTCCTCCGACGGCCAACCCGACCGGTTCGGCGCCGAGGCCGTCCAGACGCTGCTCAAACGCGCCGAGGACGACCGCGACCGGCTCATCATCATCCTGGCCGGCTACGAGCAGGAGATGACCTCGTTCCTGTCCAGCAACCCCGGCCTGGCCAGCAGGTTCGCCACGCGCGTCCGCTTCCCCAGCTACTCGCCGAGCGAGCTGGCCGAGATCACCGGGCTGCTGCAGGAGCGCAGGGGCGACACGATGGCGCCCGACACGCGCCACGCGCTGCTCGGCCTGTTCGAGGACGTCCAGCGGCGCGGCCTGGTCGACGAGCTGGGCAACGCCCGGTTCGTCCGCAGCCTCGTCGAGGCCGCCGCGACCGCCCGCGACGTGCGGGTCGTCGGCGCGGGCGGCACGCCGACCACCCAGGACCTGGTGACCACCACGACGGCCGACGTGACCAAGGCGTTCGACGAGCTGACCGCCCGCTTCCGCGGCTACGCCGACACCCCCACGCTGGAGGAGGCGCTCGGCGACCTGGACCGGATGGCCGGCCTGGAGCCCGTCAAGCGCCAGGTCCACGCCATCGCCGCCCAGCTCCAGGTGGCCAGGATGCGGCAGGAGCGCGGGCTGCCCACCCCGCCGCAGACCCGCCACTTCGTCTTCACCGGGCCGCCGGGCACCGGCAAGACCACGGTGGCCAGGGTGATCGGCCGTGTCTTCGCCGCGCTCGGCCTGCTGGCCAGGCCCGACGTGGTCGAGGCGCAGCGGGCCGACCTGGTCGGCCAGCACCTGGGCGCGACCGCGATCAAGACCAACGAGCTGGTGGACCGGGCGCTGGGCGGCGTCCTGTTCATCGACGAGGCCTACAGCCTGGTCAACCCCGGCTACTCCGGCGGCGACGCGTTCGGCGCCGAGGCCGTGCAGACGCTGCTCAAGCGGGCCGAGGACGACCGCGACCGGCTCGTCGTCGTGCTGGCCGGCTACCAGCGCGAGATGAACGCCTTCCTGTCCACCAACCCCGGCCTGGCCAGCAGGTTCAACCAGCGCGTCGCCTTCCCCAGCTACTCGCCGCAGGAGCTGTCGGAGATCGCCGTGCTGCTGGCCGACAAGTCCGGCGACCGCTTCGACGAGGCCGCCCTGCGTGACCTCGACGAGGTCTTCGCCTGGGTCTGCGACGAGCACCTCATCGACGGGCTGGGCAACGGGCGCTTCGCCAGGTCGCTGTTCGAGCGCGCCGCCATGCGCCGTGACGTGCGGCTGGCCGCCCTGGCCGCGGGCGGCGGATCGGCCAGCTCCGCCGAGCTGACCACTATCACCAGCGACGACGTCCGCACCGCCGTGGACGAGATTTCCGGACGTTAACCAGACTCCTCTTTGGCACTGGGGTGCGCACCCAAGCTCACATGGTGTAGCAATATGACTACACGTCGTGCGCGCCGGAGGGGGGACGATGGCGGCGTTCCTGGTCCGCAGGCTGCTGAACTACCTGGTGCTCGTCGCCGTCGCGGCCAGTCTCGCGTACATGCTCGCGGCCGGCGCGCTCGACCCGCGCTCCAACTACGCCGACCGCACCCCCAAGCCGCCGCCCGCCGTCGTCGACGCGCAGCTCACGGCGCTCAACCTCAACGACCGCACCCCGCTGTTCCAGCGTTACCTGACCTGGGCCGGAGGCGTGCTGCGCGGTGACTTCGGCAGGACGGTCACCGGCTCGCCGGTCAACGAGGACCTGAGCAGGCGCGCGGGAGTGACGTTCCGGCTGGTCATGGTCGGGCTGGTGTGCGGCAGCGTGCTGGGGGTGCTGGTCGGGGCCGCCGCGGCGGCCGGCCAGTACGGGTGGTTCGACCGGATGTCGGCGGGGCTGTCGTTCCTGGTCCTGGCGCTGCCCGTGGTCGTGCTGGCCAACATGCTCATCCTGCTGGGCACGCTGGCCAACGAACGGGTCTTCGGCCACCCGGTGTTCCTGGTCAGCGGCGAGTACAGCGACGGGCTCGCCGCCGGCTTCTGGGGGACGCTCTCCGACCGGCTCCAGCACCTGATCCTGCCGACGGTGTCGCTGTCCGTGGGGCTGGTCGCGATCTTCAGCCGCTACCAGCGCAACGCCATGCTCGACGTGCTCGGCGCCGACTTCGTCCGCACCGCCATGGCCAAGGGGCTGAGCAGGCGGCAGGCGCTCGTCCGCCACGCGCTGCGCACGGCCCTGATCCCCGTGGCGACCTACTTCGCGTTCACGTTCGGCGCGCTGCTGACCGGGGCCACGTTCACCGAGAAGATCTTCGGCTGGCACGGGCTGGGCGAGCGGCTGATCGACTCCATCTTCACCAACGACGTCAACACCGTCGCGGCCATCTCGTGCGTCGCCGCGGTCGCGGTGCTGTGCGCCTCGCTGGCCGCCGACCTGCTGCACGCCGCGCTCGACCCCAGGGTGAGGGCGGTATGACGGCGGCCGACGACGCCCTGGAGCTGCCACGGGCCCCCGTGGAGGGGCGGGCGCCGTCCAGGCTGCGGACGGTCGCCCGGCGCTTCCTCGGCTCGGCGCAGGGACGGATCGGGGCCGCCGTGCTCCTGCTGCTGTTCCTGCTCGCCCTCGCCGGCCCCTCCCTCGGCAAGTGGTCCTACACCGACAAGGACTTCACCGCCTTCCTCAGCCCGCCGTCGTCCGAGCACTGGTTCGGGACCCTGCAGACCGGCGCCGACGTGTACGCCGTGACGCTGCGCGGCATGCGCAAGTCGCTGGTCGTCGGGCTGTTGGCGGCGCTGGTGTCGACCGCGCTGGCCGCCGTCGCGGGGGCGTTCGCCGGATACTTCTCCGGCTGGACCGACCGGACCCTCACCTGGGGCGCCGACCTGCTGCTGGTGCTGCCCGCGTTCCTGATCCTGGCCGTGATGTCGCCGCTGTTCGGGGCGGGGCAGTGGGTGCTGTTCGTCGTCATGCTGGCGCTGTTCCTGTGGATGATCACCTCGAAGGTGGTCAGGGGGATGACGATCTCGCTCAAGCAGCGCGAGTTCATCCAGGCCGCCCGGTACATGGGCGTGTCCCCGGTGCGGATCATCTTCCGCCACGTCCTGCCGAACCTGTCGTCGCTGCTGATCGTCGACGCCACCCTGAACGTCAGCGCCGCCATCCTCACCGAGACCTCCCTGTCGTACTTCGGGTTCGGGATCCAGCCGCCCGACGTGTCGTTCGGGACGCTCATCGCCGACGGCTCCAGGACGGCCGTGTACGCGCCGTGGACGTTCTGGTTCGTGGCCGGGCTGCTGGTGGTCACGGTGCTCGCGGTCAACCTCGTGGGAGACGCCCTGCGCGACGCCTTCGACCCCGGGTCGTCGCGTTGAGGCCCGTCCTGGAGGTCGCCGGCCTCAACGTCTCCTTCGGCGACGTGCACGCCGTACGAGGGGTGAGCTACTCCGTACGGCCCGGCGAGGTGCTCGCCATCGTCGGCGAGTCCGGATCCGGCAAGTCCGTCACCTCGGCCGCGGTCATGGGCCTGCTGCCGCCGGGCGCCAAGGTGAGCGGGTCGGTGCGGCTGCACGGCAAGGAGCTGGTCGGGGCGCGCGAGCGCGAGCTGACCGCCCTGCGCGGCAAGGCCATCTCCATGGTGTTCCAGGATCCGCTGTCGGCCCTGACGCCGGTCTACCGGGTGGGCGACCAGATCGCCGAGGCGGTGCGCGTGCACCAGCGGGTGACCCGCGAGCAGGCCTTCACCAGGGCGGTCGAACTGCTCGGCCTCGTGGGCATCCCGAACCCGCGGCAGCGGGCGCTGGCGTTCCCGCACGAGTTCTCCGGCGGGATGCGGCAGCGGGTGGTGATCGCCATGGCCATCGCGAACGACCCCGACGTGATCATCTGCGACGAGCCGACCACCGCCCTGGACGTCACCGTGCAGGCCCAGGTGCTGGAGGTGCTGAAGAAGGCCCAGCGCGAGACCGGGGCCGCGATCGTCATGATCACGCACGACCTGGGGGTGGTGGCCGGGTTCGCCGACCGGGTCATGGTCATGTACGCCGGGCGGGCCGTCGAGGTGGGGGGCGTGGACGACATCTACTACCGGGCGCGGATGCCGTACACGGTGGGGCTGCTGCGGTCGGTCCCGCGCCTGGACCGGGCCGGGCGGCCGGTGCCCATCGAGGGCGCGCCGCCGTCCCCGGCCGCGCTGCCGCCGGGGTGCCCGTTCGCGCCGCGCTGCCCGCTGCGGATCGACGCGTGCGACGAGGGCGAGCCGCCGCTGGTGGAGGCGGGGGAGGGGCAGTGGGCGGCGTGCATCCGGTGGCAGGACGTGCGGCCGGCGGGGGCTTTCGACGAGCACACGCACTCCGCGCACCGGGCTCGGCCCGCCCCGGCCCGTCGCCCGGCCGACGCTCCCCAGGACTCCCAGGGGCGGCGGGTGGTGCTCTCCGTCGAGGGCCTGGTCAAGCAGTACCCCCTCATGCGCGGCTCGGTGTTCAAGCGCCGCGTCGGCACCGTCCACGCCGTCTCGGGCGTCACCTTCGACGTCCACGAGGGCGAGACGCTGGGCCTGGTGGGAGAGTCCGGCTGCGGCAAGACCACCACCCTGCACCAGATCCTCGAACTGACCCGCCCGCAACAGGGCCGCATCGTCGTCCTCGGCCAGGACACCGCCGCGCTCACCCCCCGCGCCCGCATGGCCGTCAGGCGCGACATGCAGGTCGTCTTCCAGGACCCGCTGGCCTCGCTCGACCCGCGCATGACCGTCCACGACATCCTGGCCGAGCCCCTGCGCACCCACGGCAGGCCGGTCAGCCGCGTACGCGAGCTGATCCGCCTGGTCGGCCTCGACGCCGAGCACGCCGCCCGCTACCCCCAGGACTTCTCCGGCGGCCAGCGGCAACGCATCGGCATCGCCCGCGCCCTGGCCCTCGAACCCCGGCTCCTGGCCCTGGACGAGCCGGTCTCCGCGCTCGACGTCTCCATCCAGGCGGGGGTGATCAACCTGCTCGACCGGCTGCGGACCGAGCTGGGCCTGTCGTACCTGTTCGTCGCCCACGACCTGGCCGTGGTGCGCTGCATCGCCGACCGGGTGGCCGTCATGTACCTGGGCAGGATCGCCGAGATCGGGCCCGTCGGCGCCGTCTACGACGCCCCCGCCCACCCGTACACGCAGGCGCTCCTGTCGGCGATCCCCCTGCCCGACCCGGTCCGCGAGCGCTCGCGCCGGCGGATCCTGCTCGAAGGCGACCTCCCCAGCCCGGCCGACCCCCCGTCCGGCTGCCGCTTCCGTACCAGATGTCCGAAGTTCCGGACCGTGCTGAGCGACGACGAGCGGGGACTGTGCGTGGCCGAGGAGCCCGACGTCCGCCCGGTCACCGCGGATCAGGGCGCGGCCTGCCACTACGCACACAAGGCCGACGTCGTCCAGGGCATCGCCCAGGACGTCATCTAGGAGGAATCGCTCGATGAAAGCATCACGTCTGCTCGCGGCCGGCTCGTTCGTGGTCGCCACCTGCGGGCTCGTGGCGGGCTGCGCAAGCTGGCCGGGGGGCGGCTCGGGCGGGCGCGCGCTCGGGCCCGGCGGCGACGAGATCGTCAGGGCGTACGACATCAACCCCCAGCCGCGCGACAAGGTCAAGGACGGCGGCACGCTGCGGTGGGGCATCAACGAGTTCCCCAGTCAGTGGAACAGGAACCACGTCGACGGCAACCTCGCCGTCGCCACGGTGATCAGCAACGCGCTGCTGCCCTCGCCGTTCCGGTCGGACGAGAAGGCCGAGATCACCGAGAACCCCGACTACCTGACCAAGGCCGAGGTCACCGCCCAGGAGCCGCGCCAGGTCGTCACGTACACGCTGAACCCCAAGGCCAAGTGGTCCGACGGGAAGCCGGTCACCTGGGCCGACTACCAGGCCCAGTGGAAGGCGCTCAACGGCTCCGACCCGGCGTACCACATCGTCTCGTCCACCGGCTACCAGGACATCGCGGACGTACGGCGCGGACGTGACGACTTCGAGGTGGTCGTGACGTTCTCGCGGCCGTTCGGGGACTGGAAGTCGCTGTTCGGGCCGCTGCTGCCGGCCTCCACCAACAGCACCCCCGAGGCGTTCAACAACGCCTGGCTGAACCGGATCCCCGTCACCGCCGGGCCGTTCACGTTCAAGAGCTTCGACCAGACCGCCAAGACGGTCACGATCGTCCGCGACCCCGCCTGGTGGGGCGAGCGCGCCAAGCTCGACCAGATCATCTACCGCTCCTCCGAACAGGACTCGCTGATCGGCGCGTTCAGCAACGGCGAGCTCGACGTCACCGACGTCGGCCCCTCCGCGCCCGCCTACGCGCGCGCCAAGGCCACCCAGGGCGCCGTCGTCCGCCAGGCCGCCGGTCCCGACTTCCGCCACTTCACCTTCAACGGCTCCAGCGAGCCGCTCAAGGACCGGCGCGTACGCCAGGCGCTCCAGCTCGGCATCAACCGCCAGGCCATCGCCCAGTCCGACCTCCAGGGCCTCGACTGGCCCATCACCCTGCTCAACAACCACTTCCTGATGAACACCCAGGAGGGCTACCAGGACAACGCCGGCCCCCTCGGCGCCTACAACCCCGGCCGGGCCCGTCAGCTCCTCGACGCGGCGGGCTGGCGCCCGGCCGCCGGCGGCATCCGGCAGAAGGACGGCAAGCCCCTCGACCTGCGCTTCATCGTCCCGTCCGGCGTCCAGGTCAGCAAGTCCGAGGGCGAGCTGGCGCAGAGCATGCTCGCCCAGATCGGCGTCAAGCTCACCATCAAGGCCGTGCCGAGCGACGACTTCTTCACCAAGTACGTCATCCCCGGCAACTTCGACATCACCTCGTTCGCCTACATCGGCACCCCGTTCCCGGTGTCGAGCAGCTACGGCATCTACGCCAACTCCACGAACGGCAAGTCCTGGAACGCCAACTTCGGCCGTACGGGCTCGCCCGACATCGACGCCGCGATGAGCCGCGCCGGCCAGAACCTCGACCTCGCGCAGGCGCACGAGGACACCCACCGGGTGGACAAGCTGATCTGGGAGGAGGTCAACGTGCTGCCCCTGTACCAGAGGCCGCAGAACGTGGCCACCAGGGAGCCGCTGGCCAACGTGGGGGCCCGCGGCTTCTACGACCTCCGCTACCAGGACATCGGCTTCATGCGCTGACGACCTTTGACGGATTTGCCGCTGTCCGCCTATTATGAACGACAGTTCATGAACGCATGTTCATAAAGAGGAGTGCGACGTGCAGATTGTCAACGCGCAGCAGGCCGAGGCGTGGAACACCTACGAGGGCGAGCACTGGGCCCGCCACCATGACCGCTATGACGCCGTGAACAGCGGCTTCAACGACCTGCTCCTGGACGCGGCCAGGATCGGCGAGCGCGACCGGGTGCTCGACATCGGGTGCGGCAACGGTCAGGTCACCCGCCTGGCCGCCCGGCGTGCCCCGCTCGGCCACGCCTTCGGGGTCGATCTTTCCCTGCCGATGCTCACGACGGCCCGCGAGCTGGCGGCCGCCGGTGATGTGCCGAATGTGAGCTTCGAGCAGGGTGACGTCCAGGTCCACCCGTTCCCGGACGCCGGCCTCGACGTGGCGGTGAGCCGCTTCGCGGTGATGTTCTTCGCCGACCCGGTCGCCGCTTTCACCAACATCCACCGCGCCCTCCGGCCCGGCGGACGTCTCGCCTTCATCAGCATGACCGACCCGGCCGGCACGGACCTGGGCGAGGTCATGAGCGTGCTGGCCGGGCACCTGCCCCAGGGCCGGGCATTCGGCGACCATGGGGGCGGGCCGCTCTCGCTCTCCGACCCGGAGCACATCACGACACTGCTGACAGCCGCCGGCTTCCGCGACATCTCCGCCTCCTTCACCGAGGCGGAGTCGATCTGGGGCGGCGACCCGGCGGAGGCCGCCGACTTCCTCATGGGCTGGGGCCCGGTCCGGTTCAACCTCGGCCCGGCCGATCCCGCGCCGGCACGGGCGGCCGTCGAGACCGCGTTCGGCCGTTTCGCGCGCGCGGGCGCCGTCAGACTGCGCGCCACCGCCTGGCTCGTGACGGCGACCCGATGATCCTTTACGGCCCCACCTCCGGCGTCGCCCACACGGCCCGGTCGAGAGGGACGCCTGGCACTACGATCTGAGTCGATGTCACCGAGAAGAGCGGCGGTGCTCCGGGAGGGCGACCGGAGCCTGCGCGAACACCTGGTCGTCACCGCCGAACGCATGATCTCCGAGCAGGGCGCGGCGGGGCTCACCGTACGCGCCATCGCCCGCGAGGCCGGGGTCGCCGACGGAGTGCTGTACAACCACTTCGCGGACAAGGAGGAACTGCTGGCCGAGGCGCTGCGCGCGTATGTCGCGTCGGTCGAGCGCGGGCTCGGCGAGCTGCCGGAGCCCGGCCGCGGGACCGTCGCCGCCAATCTGCGCGCCCACCTCGAACACGGGCTGGCGATGCACCGGGCGATCCTGCCCGCGTTCGCCGGGCTGGCCGCCCAGCCCAAGGTTCTCGACCGGTTCGCCGAGCGGGGGAGACCGGGCGAGGACTGGCGCGATCGGCTCCTGGACTATCTGCGGGCGGAGCGGGACCTGGGGCGGCTGAACCCCGACGCCAAGGTGGAGGCCGCGGCGGCGATGATCGTCGGGGTGTGCCATGAAACCGTGCTGACCGCGCTGCTTCAGGGGGTGGCGCGGCCCATGGCGGCGAAGGATGTCGACGACCTGGTCGCGGTCATCCTGGACGGTATCGGCGCCGGTGGGTGATCCGGCACTCCGGGGCTGTCGTTGACGGCCGAGACGGGAGGTCGATCTTGACGACGCCCTCCCAGGCGCCTGCCTCGCCCTGCCACCCCACTCACTCACCCCCACTCACTCACCCCCACTCACTCACCCCCACTCACTCACCCCCACTCACTCACCCCCACTCACTCACCCCCACTCACCCACCCCCACTCACCCACCC
>NZ_JAHKRL010000525.1 GCF_019396405.1 Nonomuraea rhizosphaerae
CGCCCGCCCTGGAACTCGGTGAACCACATGGCACCGTCGGCCCCGGGCGCGATCACGGCCGGCCCGCCGTCCGCCGGGTCGAGCTGGTGGATCACCGGCTCCTCGCCTGGCACCAGCCTGCCGACGCACCCCTGGTGCACCAGCGTGAACCAGAGCGCGCCGTCGGTGCCGGTGGCGATGCCGTACGGAGCGCCGTCAGAGATCTCGATCAGCATGTGGGGTCAGGGTTCCTTCCGCCCGCGGAGTTCGAAGTCATCGAAAATGGTCTTGAGCACGGACGTCTCGTCCTTGGACGTGCGCGCGAACAGTCCAACGTAGCCGTTCCCGATGCCGTTCGGGTCCGTGACCTGCTGGACACGCGCGCCGTTGACCCACATGCTCAGCCGGACGCTCGATCCGTCCTGCTCGCAGGCGGCCTCGATCCTGGCCGGCTTGCCGCCCAGCCCCTCCACCTGGACCGGCTGCGCCAGCGTGCCGCCCGAGCCCTGCCAGATGCGGCGGATGCGCGCCATGCCGGCCGTGTTCAGGGCGAACTCGTAGTACGTCCCGTCGGCGCTGTTGTGGCAGAACACGCCGTACTCGCCGGCGTTGGCCGCCTTCTTGACCTGGGCGCTCACCCCCACGACCACCGTCTGCGGCAACATCGGGGTCGGGGTGGCGGCCGGGGTCGGCTCGGGCGTCGGCGTGGCGATCAGGAACGGCGCCGGGGCCTTGACCGTCCGCTCCTCCTCGTAGCCGTGCGCCACGTCGAGGCCGTAGGTGCCGTCGGTGCGGTAGCCGTGGCTGAAGTCGTCGGTGGCGTCGTAGGTGCCGTCCCAGCCGCCCCCGGTCTGGGTGAAGTCCTCCTGGTAGAGCACGGTGAGGGCGGGCGGCCCGCCGTCGCGTGTCAGCGCCCAGGCGGTGGCGGCCCCCGCGACCACCACCACGAGCCCGGCGGCCAGGCCCGCGACGAGCTTGCCCCTGCTGGGCCCCGGACGCGGGGCGGGCACGGTCGTGACGGGCACGGCCGTGTACGCCGCGGTGCCCTGCTGCCAGGTCGCCTGCACGGTGTGCGCGGCCTGCTCAGGGTGCACCGGCCCCCGTGGCCGCAGGGGCTGCTCCGGCGCGGCCTGGCGGCCCACGAGGTGGTCCAGGAGCTGCTGCGCGGTCGGCCGGGCGGCCGGGTTCTTGTTCAGCGCGGCCCCGACCAGCTCCCGCAGGCCGGGCTCGACCGCGTCCAGCGACGGCTCGGTGTTGAGCACCTGGTAGACGGTCGCGGGCAGCGTCTCGCCGCCGAACGCCGCCCTGCCCGTGGCCGCGTACACGATCAGCGAGCCCCACGAGAACACGTCGCACGCCGGCGAGACCGGCTCGCCCCGCAGCACCTCGGGCGCCATGTAGCGGGGCGTCCCGATCAGCTCACCGGTGCCGGTGACCCCGCCGAGCGTGTCGAGCGCCCGCGCGATCCCGAAGTCGATCACCCGCGGCCCGACCGGCGAGAGCAGCACGTTGGACGGCTTGAGGTCGCGGTGCACCACCCCGGCCCCGTGGATGGCGGTCAGCGCCGTGGCGACGCTGACCGCCAGCGCGTCCAGGCTCGACCCCTTCAGCGGCCCGGACTGCCTGACCGCCTCCTCCAGGTTCGGGCCGGGCACGTACTCGGTGACGACGTAGAGCTGGTCGCCGTCCAGGGCCGCTTCGAGCACCGCCGCCGTGCAGAACCTGCGTACCCGCTGGGCGGCGTCGGCCTCCCGGCGAAAACGCATCCTGAACTGCTCGTGCTGGGTGAGCTCGGGGTTGATCACCTTGATGGCGACGCGCTGCCCGGTGGGATCCTCCGCGAGGTGCACCGTGCCCATCCCACCCCGGCCCAGCACGCTCAGCAGTCTGTAGCGCCCGATCTGGGAGGATTCACCGTTCACGCCGCGCTAGCTTACCGACATCGCGTGTAGTCCGGGCAGGCCCGCGACCGGGTCGGCCACGAGGACGTGGCAGCCCGCGGCCGTGGCGGCGGCGATGCCGGTGGGGCTGTCCTCGACGGCGACGCACCTGCGGGGGTCCACGCCGAGGCAGGCCGCCGCCCTCAGGTACGGGTCCGGGTGCGGCTTGCCGCGCGCGGTGTCCTCGACGGCCACCACCAGGTCGAAGCGGTGGTTGAGGAGCGGCAGGACCTGCTCGGCGATGCTCCGCGGCGACGCGGTGACCAGGGCCGTCGGGATGCCCTCGGCGTGCAGCTCGGCCAGCAGGTCCAGGGCGCCGGGCATCACCGTCACGCCTTGGCCGACGCGCTCGGCGAACGCCGTCGTCAGGGCCGCGGCGAGATCGGGCGAGCCCAGGAGGAGGGCGACGTCCTCGATCGTGCGGCCCCAGACCTGCTCCGGGGCCAGCGTGCGGCCGAGCGAGGACGCCACCTCCGTCGTGGCCTGCCACCACAGGCCCTCCGTGTCCACCAGGGTGCCGTCCATGTCGAACAGGACGGCCTGCGGCATGTCAGACCGCGTCGGCATCGACGGACTGGGGCGCGGGGGCGGTGACCGTCCGCTCCGCCACCAGGACGGGCCGCTCGACCAGGCGGACCGTGACGCGGGTGCCGGGCCCGAGCCGGGCCGCCTCGTGACCGGGCACGTCCGCGAGCACCTCACCGCCCGCCAGCGCGAGCCGCAGCCGTACGGAGGCGCCGCGGAAGGAGGCGGCGAGCACCTCGGCCCTGCCGTCGTCGGCCGGCGTCACCTGGACGGCCTCGGGCCGGATCAGCACGTCCACCTGGGCCGCCCCGGGGGCCGCGCCGTCGATGGGCAGGAGCTGGCCGAGCACCGTGACCTTGTCGCCGGAGACGTGCCCGGCCAGGTGGTTCATGGTGCCGACGAACTCGGCCACGAACGGCGTGGCGGGCCGGTCGTAGACCTCGGCGGGCGGGCCGCACTGTTCGAGCCGTCCGTCGCGCAGGACGGCGACCCGGTCGGCGATCGACAGGGCCTCCTCCTGGTCGTGGGTGACGAAGATCGTGGTGATGCCGAGGTCGAGCTGGAGGCGGCGGATCTCCTCGCGCAGCGACACGCGTACCTTGGCGTCCAGCGCCGACAGCGGCTCGTCCAGCAGCAGCACCCGCGGCTCCAGCGCGAGCGCGCGGGCCAGCGCGACACGCTGCTGCTGGCCGCCGGACAGCTCGTGCGGGAAGCGGTCGGCGTGGGCGGGCAGGCCGACGAGTTCGAGGAGCTCGCCGGCCTTGGCCCGCCGGGTGGCGACGGGCACCTTGCGCACGCGCAGGCCGAAGGCGACGTTGTCGCGGGCGTTGAGGTTCGGGAACAGCGAGTACGACTGGAAGACCATGCCCGCGTCACGCTTGTTGGCGGGGACGTTCGTGATGTCCTCGCCGTCCACGAGCACCGCCCCGGAGTCGGGCCGCTCGAACCCCGCCACGCACCGCAGAGCGGTCGTCTTCCCGCACCCGGAGGGGCCGAGGAGCGCGACGAACTGGCCCGGCTCGATCGTCAGGTCCAGGCCGTCCAGGGCCACCGTCTTCCCGAAGACCCGCCGCAGGCCGCGGAACTCCACCTGAGCCGTCATTTCTTCTCCCTACCGAAGACGGTGGACACCGCGAGCAGCAGCAGCCAGATGAGCAGCAGGCTGAGGATCGAGACCGCGACCGACACCTGCCCCCGGGAACCGGAGATCGTCACGATCCACACGGCGAACGGCTGGTAGCCCAGCAGCCTGGCCACGGTGAACTCGCCCAGCACGAGGGCGAGCGTCAGGAACGACGCGCTGGCCAGCGCCGAGCGCAGGTTCGGGATGACCACCCTGAACAGCACGTGCGGCCACGACGCGCCCAGGTTGCGGGCCGCCTCGACCAGCGTGCGCACGTCCATGGTGGCAAGGCCCGCGTCCAGCGACCGGTAGACGAACGGCAGGACGAGGACCACGTACGCGAGCACGAGCACGATCGGGAAGGCCGGGTTCTGCACCGCGATCAGCGTGGCCCAGAACGGCGTCGGCGCCAGCAGGTCGGTGCCGTTGCGCAGCGACGTGGTCAGCCCCGCCACGAACGTGATCGGCGGCACCACCAGCGGCAGCGTGCAGATCACCTCCATCACCGGCCGCAGCCGCGGGGCGGCCAGCCGCACGGCCAGCATCGCGGGCAGCGTCAGCAGCAGGGCCAGCACGATCGTGGCGACGGCCAGCGACAGCGACAGCACCAGCGACGAGGCGAACCCCTCGGCCGTCAGCAACTCGCCGTAGGCCGAGAACGACACCCCGGCCGTGGGCGTGTAGATCGTGTACCAGAGCGACGCGCCCAGCGGGACCAGGAAGTACGCCGCGGCCAGCAGGAAGACGACGCCCCGCCACACCCGGAGGCGGCCGGGCGGCCGGGCGGCGGGGACCGCGACCGGCTGCTCCAGACCCGTCAGCGCAGCCATCGGGTGCTCCTCTTCTGCAGCGGCAGGTAGACGGCCATGACCAGCCCCGCCACCACGACCATGTCCAGGCTGAGCGCCAGCGCGATGTTCTCGTAGCCGATCAGCACGTCACCCGTCAGCGCGCTGGCGATCTTCAGCGTCACCAGCGGCACCACGGTCCCGACCATGGCGTTGGCCGTCGCGAAGGCCGCGAACGCGCTGCCGAACAGCAGCACCACCCCGCCCAGCATCGCCGGGGTGAGCACCGGCAGCCCGACGAAGCGCCAGAACTGCCACGCCGTCGCCCCGTTGTTGGCGGCCGCCTCGCGCCACTGGGGCCGCAGCCCGTCCAGCGCGGGCGCCATGACCAGCACCATCAGCGGGATGGAGAAGTACAGGTAGACGATCACCAGCCCCCAGAACGTGTACAGCGAGCCGGACGGCAGCCCGACCAGCCCGCTGACCACGCCGGAGTTGCCCAGCGTGGCGATCCAGAAGAAGGCCAGCGGCACGCCGCCGAAGTTGGCCAGCACCCCGGAGGCGGTCAGCACCGCCTCGCGCAGCGCGGTGAACCGGGAGGTCACCACGGCCTGCGCGAGGAACGTGCCGAGCACGGCGCCCAGCAGCGCCACCACGGCGGACAGCTTGACGCTGCCGATCATCGCGGTCAGGTAGCCGCCCTGGACGCTCTGGGCCACGTTGGCCAGCGTCGGCCGGCCCTCCACGGTGAAGGCCCCCGCCACCAGCGCGACGGCGGGGATGCCGAAGACCAGCGCGAAGAAGACCAGCAGCGGCAGCGCCCCGAGCCAGCCCTTCGACGACGCGCGGCCGCCCTTCACGCCTCTGCCCTCCACGCCTCTGCCCTCCACGCCTCTGCCCTCCACGCCTCTGCCCTCCACGCCTCTGCCCTTCACGCCTTCGGACGAAGCGGGACTCATCCCGAGATCGCCGCGTCCCAGCCGCTGGCCAGCTTGGCCTTGGCGGCGTCCTGCTGCTCGGGAGTGGGGAACGTGGGGGTGCCCTCGACCTTGGGCAGCGCCTCGGCGGCCGTCTTGTCCACCGAGCCGTCCGCGGTCATCGCCGGCAGCAGCACCGGCCTGGCGAAGCCCTTCAGGTAGAGATTCTGGCCCTCGGCGCTGTAGAGGTACTCCTGCCACAGGCGGGCGGCGGCCGGGTGCGGGGCGTCCTTGTTGATGGCCTGGGCGTACATCTGGAAGTACTTGCCGTCGGTGGGGACGTTCACCTTCCAGTCGATGCCCTTGGCCGTCATCTGGGGCGCGTAGGCGGCGTTGTTGTAGTCCCAGTCGATGGAGATCTGGGTCTCGCCCTTCTCGATGGTCGCCGGGGTGGTCTCGACCGGGTTGTAGTTGCCGGCGTCCTTGAGCTTCTTGAAGAAGTCGATGCCCGGCTGGATGTCGTCGAACGAACCGCCGTTGGCGATGGCCGCCGCGTACACGCCGGCGAACGCCGACCCGGCCTTGGTCGGGTTGCCGTTCATCGCGACCTTGCCCTTGTACTCGGGCTTGAGCAGGTCGGCGAAGCTCATCGGGCAGGTGCTGATCTTCTTGGCGTCGCAGCCGATCGACACGTAGCCGCCGTAGTCGTTGGTCCAGAGCCCGGTCGGCTCCTTCTGCCCCTCGGGGATCTTGTCGAAGGTCGCCACCTTGTACGGCGCGAACAGCCCTTCCTTGGCCCCGCTGATCGCGAACGACTGGCCGAGGTCCAGCACGTCAGGGGCGCGGTCCTGGCCCTTGCGGGTCTTCACGGCGGTGATCTCGTCGGCGCTGGCGGCGTCGGGATCCTCGCTCTCGATCTTGATGCCGTACTTGGCGGTGAAGCCCTTGATGATCTCACCGTAGTTGGCCCAGTCCGGCGGCAGCGCGATGACGTGGAGGTTCCCCTCCTTCTTGGCCGCCTCGACGAGCTTGTCCATGCCGCCGAAGTCCGCGGCGGAGGTCGCGGTCCTCGCGTTCACTCCGCCCTGCGACGCATTGGTGGTGCCTTGCGTTCCTGGGGCGGCGCCGCACGCCGCGGTGACTACGGTAAGGGCTGCCACGAGGCCTGCCACACGGGCGCGAGGTGTGAACACGTCGCCTCCACTCTCTCGGGTGTGGAAAGAACTTAAGGGAACTTGTACAAACAAGCGAGCACAAGTAAGTCGCATGAACATTGCTCTTTCATGAATGCGAAGGGTCGCGGATGGTTGCGCGTTATGAACGCATCGCCGAAGAGCTGCGTGACGACATCCTCACCGGCGTCCACCCGGTCGGCTCGCAGCTCCCCACGGAGGCCGAGCTGGCCACTCGCTACGAGGCCGCTCGCGGAACGGTGCGTCAGGCGGTCGCGGTGCTGGTCGCGGAGGGCCTGGTCGGGTCCCGCCAGGGGGCCCGGCGCATCGTGCTGGGCAGGGCGCGCAGCCAGAGCTTCGCCGAGCTGCACAGCTTCGCGCAGTGGGCGCGCGCCAACGGCCACCGCTTCGGCGGCCAGGTGATGGGCCAGCGGCGCCGGGACGCGAGCCCGGTCGAGACCGCCAGGCTCGGCACGGACGAGGTGCTGGAGGTGCTGCGGCTGCGCACACTGGAGTGCGAGCCGGTGCTGGTGGAACGCACGGTGTACGCCGGCTGGGTGGCCGGCGCCGTCGAGGCGCTGCCGCCGTCGTGCGAGTCGGTCACCGAGGCGCTGTACGACTCGATCGGGCTGGTCTTCGCCTACGGCGAGCACTTGATCGACGCCGTCGCAGCGGGCGCCGAGGACGCCCGCCTGCTGGGGGTGCGCCGGGGCAGCCCGCTGCTGCGCCAGCGGCGCATCACGACGACGCACGAGGGCAGGCCGGTGGAGTGGTCGGAGGACCGCTACCGGGCGGGCAGCGTGGTCTTCAGCATCCGCAACTCGATCGACGCCAACCCTCTGGTACGTCAGGCGGGCGACTTGCGCTTCGGAGCCTGAGAACATATGTTCGAGTAGTAAGCGCCCGTCTTCCCCCGGGTGGCTCAGCACAGACACCGGAGCCGCGGGGAGAAGCGTCTTGAGCAGACTCTATGGCGATCCTATAGAGGTGTGGACGAGGGACGGGCAGCCGACCCAGTTCGTCTGGCGCGATCGCCTCTATCTCGTCCGCCGCGTCCTCGACCACTGGGTGGTGGCGCGCGAGTGGTGGAAGACCGACGAGAACGACCCGGGCGAGCGGCGGTTCTGGCGGGTGGAGGCCAGCCCGGGGCGTGAGGTCGGCTCGTACGAGCTGCGCTTCGACACCGCCAGCGGAGGCTGGCTGCTCCTGCGGGCGTGGGATTGATGGCGCCCCCGTTCCCTCACCTGAACGTGAGCTCCGCGTACTCGATGCGCTACGGCACGGCCTTCCCCCGGGCCCTGGTGGAGCGGGCGGCCGAGGACGGGATGGACATCCTCGCGCTGACCGACCGTGACGGGCTCTACGGGGCGATCAAGCACGCGCAGGCGTGCGCCGACAACCGGATCGCCCCGGTGCTCGGGGTGAACCTGGCGCTCGGGGCGCTTGACGACCGGCCCCAGCCCGTGACCGCGGCGCGGCGGTCACGGTCGGGGCCGGCCGCGCAGGACCGGGTCACGGTGCTGGCCCGGTCCGGCGGCTGGTCCCGGCTGGTGCGCCTGGTCACCGCCGCCCACGGTGAGGGGGAGCGCGGCGACCCGCGCGTGACGCGCGAGCTGGTCGCCGCCGCCGACCCGGACGGCGGCCTCGCGGTGCTGCTGGGACCCCGGTCCGACGTGGGCCGCGCCGTGGCCGAGCGACGCGACGAGCACGCGAGGACGCTGCTCGACCTGTGGCTGGCCACGGCGCCCGGGGTGGTGATCGAGCTGGTCGACCAGTACGGCTTCCGCGACGCGGCGACCGCCGTCCGCATGCTCGCCCTGGCGGAGTCGCGGGGCGTGCCCGCCGTGCTCACCAACGCCGTCCGCTACCTGGACCCGGCCGACCACCAGGTCGGCGACGTCCTGGACGCGGCCAGGCAGCTCGTGCCGCTGCACCCGCGCCACCTCGACCGCACAACCTCGCACGCCTACCTCAAGGGCACGAAGGAGATGCGGCAGGTGGCCGCCAAGATCTGCGGCTCCGACCAGGGCCGCGCCGGCCGTCTGTTGCACACCACTCGCATGCTGGCCGAGTCGTGCGTGACCAGGCCGGACGAGCTGCTCGCGCTGCGCAACGACCCGCCGGACCTGCACCTGCCCGAGATCGGCCGCGACCCGGTGCCGCTGCTGCGCCACCGCGTCGAGGACGGCCTGCACGCGCGCGGGCTGGATCGCTCCAGCGAGGCCAGGAGCCGCCTGGAGGAGGAGATGCGGATCATCGAGCTGAAGCGCCTGTCCGGATATTTCATAGCCGTGGCCGGCATCACCGACATGATCCGCGAGATGGGCGTCCGCTGCGCCATCCGCGGCTCCGGCGCCGGCAGCCTGGTCAACCACCTCATCGGCATCGGCGAGGTGAACCCCCTCGACCACGGCCTGCTCATGGAGCGCTTCCTGTCGGAGGGCCGCATCGGGCTGCCCGACATCGACGTGGACGTGGAGTCAGCCCGCCGCCTCGACTGCTACAAGGCCATTTTCGACCGCTACGGCGAGGAGCGGGTGGCCTGCGTGTCGATGATGGAGACCTACCGGGCGCGCAGCGCGATCCGTGACGTGGCCGGTGCCATGGGGCTGCCGCCGCACGAGATCGACGCGATCGCCAAGGCGTTCCCGCACATCAGGGCCAGGCAGATCACCGCGTCGCTGAGCGACCTGCCCGAGCTGCGCGACAGCCGCCTCGGCGAGGCCGGGCTCGACCGGGTCTTCCGGCTGGCCGAGAAGCTCGACGGGCTGCCCCGGCACATCGCGCTGCACCCGTGCGGGGTGCTGGTCGGCAACGCGACCCTGCGCGACCGGACGCCGGTCGAGCGCAGCCTGCTGGAGTTCCCGATGTCGCAGTTCGACAAGGACGACGTCGAGGAGGCCGGGCTGCTCAAGCTCGACGTGCTGGGCGTGCGGATGCAGTCCGCGATGGCGTACACGCTGAGCGAGATCCGGCGGGTGGACGACGTCGTGGTCGCGCTCGACGAGCAGCGGGGCCCGGACCCGGACGTCCAGTACGTGCCGCACGACGACCAGGCCACCTACGACATGATCTGCGCCGGCCGCACGCTCGGCTGCTTCCAGATCGAGTCGCCCGGCCAGCGCGAGCTGGTCGCCAAGCTGGAGCCGCGCAAGATGCACGACCTGATCGTGGACATCTCGCTGTTCCGGCCGGGGCCGGTGAACTCCGACATGGTCACCCCCTACCTGGAGGCCAGGCACGGGTGGCGCGAACCGTACTACGCGCACGAACGGCTCCGTGCGGCGCTGAAGGAGACGCACGGCGTCGTGGTCTTCCACGAGCAGGTGCTGAAGATCATCGAGGTGATGACCGGCCGCGACCTGTCCCACGCCGAGACGCTGCGGCGCACCCTGTCCACGACGGAGGGACGCGAGCGGGTGCGCAAGCACTTCGTGCCGCTGGCCAGGTCCAACGGGTTCGGCGACGACGCCGTGGACAGGGCGTGGAAGGTGCTCGACGCGTTCGGGGCGTTCGGGTTCTGCAAGGCGCACGCGGCGGCGTTCGCGCTGCCCACCTACCAGTCGGCCTGGCTCAAGCGGCACCACGCCGCGGCGTTCTTCGCCGGGGTGCTCACGCACGAGCCCGGCATGTACCCGCAGCGCGTGATCATCGACGAGGCGCGGCAGTGCGGCGTCGAGATCCTGCGGCTCGACGTCAACAGGTCCGGCCAGGACTGGCGGGTCGAACGCGTCGGCCTGCGGGGCGGTGACCCGCCGGAGCGCCCCAAGGGCTTCCGCATCGGGGAGATCGGCAAGGGGTACGCGCTGCGCGTGCCGTTCTCGGCGATCAAAGGGGTCAGCGAGGCGGAGGTGCGGCGGATGGTGGCGGGGCAGCCTTACACGTCGCTCGCCGACTTCTGGGACCGCGCCCGGCCCTCGCGGCCCATTCTCGAACGCATCGTGCAGGTGGGCGGCCTGGACGACCTGCACGGGCTGAGCCCGGGCGGTGAGCGGTGGCGTCCCGGACGGCTGACCAGGCGCGACCTGATCGCCCAGGTCGGCGTCCTCGAACGGAGTTCCGTCGCGGGCGTCCGGGCGACGGCCGTGCGCTCCAGGCGCTACGCCTCGGCTCCCGTGGTGCCCCATGACGAGACGGTGCAGCTCCCGCTGGGCTTCACCGAGCACCTCACCCCCGGCGAGCTGCCCGAGATGACCGAGACGGAGATGGTGGAGGCCGAGCTGGAGATCCTCGGCATCGACGTCAGCCGCCACGTCATCACCTTCCACGCCGAGCTCCTCGACGCCCTCGGCGTGGTGCGCTCCGCGCGGCTGTTGTCCCAGCGCAACGGGGCCGAGGTGCTGGTGGCCGGGGTCAAGGTGGCCACCCAGACGCCCGCCATCCGGTCGGGGCAGCGGATCATCTTCACCACCCTGGACGACTCGACGGGGCCGATCGACCTGACGTTCTTCGAGTCGGTGCAGGCGCGGTGCGCGGCGACGGTGTTCGGGTCGTGGCTCATGCTGGCCCGCGGCGTGATCAGGCGCACCGGGGCGCGCGCGGTCTCGATGCGGGCGCTGGACTGCTGGAACCTGGTCGACCTCGACCGCCTGTGGCGCTCCCAGGGCATCGACGCGGTCCGGGCCGCGCTCGCGCCGGCCCCGCAGGACCCGCGGAGCGTGGGCGGGCGGCGCATCGAGTACGCCAACGGCTTCCGCCTGTCCCCGTACGCCGACCTGGGGCCGGTGGTCTCCCCGCCGTCACGCGAGCTCTGGCACGCCAGCCAGGGCAGCTCCGGCCCCACCGCCGCCTGAGGCTCAGCCGGTGTTGCCCAGCGGGGCGGACTCCGTCGGGGGCGGGGGGAGGTGGGTCACGGTGCCGGTGAGGCGGGCGCGGGGCCGGGCGCCGTACGTGGAGCGCTGGATGCGGGTGACGTCCCGCACCGTGCAGGCGCACAGCAGGGCCGCGACCGAGGCGGACAGCAGTTCGGGCAGCCCGATGCCGGTCAGGTCGCCGGCCGAGGAGTCGAGCGACAGGCGGACGGTCACCAGGGCGAGCGTGGTGAGCCAGGCCAGCCACCACGCGCCCAGCAGGGCCAGCCAGCGGGGCCGGCGGTCGAGCGGCGGCCTGGAGCCGCGCCACACCTCGTCCACCAGCAGCACCGGCGCGACCAGGTTGACGCCGGGCAGCAGCCAGGCCCAGGCGACGGGCGAGGGGGAGGCGGAGCGGGAGTTGGCCTGGCGGGCGCGGACGAGCCAGGTGAGGTAGGCGGCCGCGGCGGCGACGGTGGTGACGGCGACCAGCATGATCAGCACCGCGAACACGGTCACGGCCCCGACCACCGCGTCGGCGTCGGCCCCGCGCGGGCGTCCGCCGAACGAGGCGAGCTGGGTGGCGAGGCTGTGCCCGCGGCCGTGCTCGAAGACGACGAGGGCGGCGAGGGAGAGCACTTGGCCGGCAAGCGTCACATAGACGGCCGAAGTGACCCTAGTGGGTGGTGCCTGGGCGTAGCGCACGTTGTTCTCCCCCCGGGCCATGCGCTGAGGTTCTGATTCACTTTTATCCCGCCGGGGTCCGGGTTAATCAGGTGATCGCCTAATCAGGTGACCACGCCGGATTCCCAGGCCCAAGCCGCTATTTCCACCCGATTGCGGACGCTGAGTTTGCCCTGGATGCTCCCGAGATGGGTCTTCACCGTCGACAGCGAGACGAACAGCTCCCCGGCCACCTCCTGGTTCGTGCGGCCACGCGCCACCAGGCGGACGACGTCCAGCTCACGGTCCGTCAGCGGCTCGTTCAACGGGACGGCGGAGCGGCGCACGGGCTGCGACAGGTGCTGGAGCAGCCGCACCGTCACCGAGGGCGAGACCAGCGAGTCACCGGCCGCGGCGGCCTTGACCGCCTCGATCAGCAGCGTCGGCCCGCTGTCCTTGAGCAGGAACCCGGTGGCCCCGGCGCGCAGCGCGCCGTAGACGTACTCGTCCAGGTCGAAGGTGGTGACGATGACGATGCGCATCGGGTTCTCGACGCCGGGCCCGGCCAGGGCGCGGGTCACCTCGATGCCGTCCAGCTTGGGCATCCGGATGTCGAGCAGGCAGACGTCGGGCCGCAGCCGCCTGGCCTCGGACACCGCCTCCGCGCCGTCGGCCACGGCCGCCACGACCTCCATGTCCGGTTGCGCGTCCAGGATCATCTGGAACCCGGTGCGTACGAGCTGCTGGTCGTCGGCGATGAGCACGCGAATAGTCACGGCGACAACTCTAGGATCAGCCGTTCGGCCGAGGCGGAAACCACAGGAACCGTACATGCGGCCGATCCCCGGAAAGAGACGGCACGACAGGCTCGATGCCATGAACGACGTGCTAGGGCCTGTTTCAGAAGTGGATCATTTCGGTGATCCACTTCTGGGATGATCTTTGGGTGAGTCGTGGTGATCTGTCTTCCGCTGAGTGGGCGGTGCTGGAGCCGTTGTTGCCGGTCGGCAAG